>JAPCJN010000066.1:0-3640 GCA_027886925.1 Nitrososphaerota archaeon | reverse complement strand
TCGTCACGACACTTGACAAGGAGAGCGTCGACGACCCGACGAGGACGGGCCGTTCGGCCATCTCGACGTCGTCCTCGCACCTCTCCGAATGCGAGTCGTCCGATGGGCACGGACCGAGCGGCCTCGAATACCTGTTATTTTGGGACGCCGACGCCTCGCTCCTTTGCGTCGGGAACCCCAGCAGCTCCGTGTGCTCGGCACGGCTCTCGCTCCCGCTGAGGTCGACCGCTCTCACGACCACCCTTTTCGCCCAAGTCGAGGAGCTCCAACAGGAGACCGGCCTGTGGAGCAAGACAGAACGAGCGAAACTCACCAACACCATAGAGACGGCGTTGGAGCTGAAGCCCAACTCCTGGAAGATGCTCCGGTTCACTCCCGTCAGACCATAATCCCAGACCGGACGCGCGCCGACCAGATGGCCGGGCCGGCCGCCCGCTCGGCCCTAAAACATCATAAGCTTCTCAAGAGGAAGCCGGAGAGAGGGGAATTTTTCACTCATTGAGCAAGACGCGCGTGTCCCTGGGATACGGGATATTCGTCGAGCACGGAGCGACCAGATATGCGCTGGACCCAAGGGCGCCGGTCAAGGCGGACTACACGTTCGTCTCGCACGCCCACATGGACCACGTCGAGACGCCGCATCCTGGGTCAGTCGTCCTGACTTCGAGGGAGACCGCGCTCCTGGCGCGTGCAAGGGGCGTCGAGCTGGGCCCCAAGACGCTCGACCCTCCCGAAGGGGTCGCCATGTTGGACTCGGGCCACATACTAGGCGCCAGGGCCCTCTGCATTGAGGATGAGCTCCTCTACACGGGGGACGCCGCTGGGAGGGCGAGGGCCTTTATGAGCCGCTGTAAGACGAAGAAGGCCAGGGTGCTCATAACGGAGACGACCTTCGGCGATCCGCAATACGTCTTCCCGCCGCTAGATGAGGTCGTCAAGCGCGTCAACGAAATGATAAGCCACACCTTCGACAAAGGGAGGCCTGTCGTGCTCATGGGCTATCCCTTGGGCAAGTCGCAGATCCTCTCCTATCTATTCTCCTCCTGGAACCCGTTCTTCGTCTACGGGCACGTCTCTGAGATGAACCGGATCTACAGGGAGTCGGGCATCGACCTCCAAAAGGAGGCGAAGACGATAGGGGCTACTCTCGAGGGCCTTCCTCAAGGGCCGTGGGTGATGGTCGCGCCCATGATGAGCTCGAGGAACAAGCTAGCGGCTCGTCTGAAGAAGGAGTACCGCGCGGTCCTCGCCTCATTCAGCGGCTGGGCGGTGCAACAAGGCTACGGGAGGTCTCTAGGCGCCGACTACTCCTTCCCCCTCAGCGACCATTGCGACTACAACGAGCTGCTGAGCCTCGCAAGGGAGGTCTCACCCGAGCTCGTCTACACTACGCACGGCTTCACGAGCGAGTTCGCAAAGACGCTCCGGGAGGAGGGCTTCGACGCCAAGCCCCTCGAAGGCTACCAGGCCTTCCTCTCCGACTACTGACTTGGGCGAGGATTCTCTCTTTGCTTGTCTCGACGAGACGAGAGCCGAAGGATTTTAAAATCGATTCCGATTGAGCTTTGTGCGGCAAGAGCGCATGAGTGATCATAAAATCCGTGCCCAGTGAGCCAACTTCAGCGACAGACAGTTTTTCATCCGTTTACGACTGGAAAGTGGTCGAGCACAAGGTAAGAGAGTTCACGAAAGGTGCCGACTTTACAAGGCAGATCTCAAAGGCGATGGGAAAGAAGCCGGAGGTGGGCTATGTCGAAGGCCCTCCCACTCTCAACGGCGTCCCGCACATCGGGCACATTCGCGGCCGCATAATGAAGGACCTCTGGTATCGGTATTCCACCATCCTCCTCAAGAAGAACATAGTCTTCCGCGCGGGATGGGACTGCCAGGGCCTACCCGTCGAGCTTCAAGCTGAGAAAGAGCTGGGCCTCTCCGGGAACAAATGGGACGACCTGAGGCAGATAGGCGAAGAGAAGCTCGTCGAGGCGTGCAAGAGGCTCCTCGGCAAATATCTGCAGTCGTGGGAGGAGGCCGACCGGCTCCTCGGGCTCCTCTTGGACCATTCAAAGGCCTACATGACCTATCGCGATTCTTTCATCGAGCGCGAGTGGAGGTTCCTGGAGAGGGCGTGGGAGCGCGGGATACTGGGAGAAGGGTACAAGGTCGTCCCGTACTGCCCGAGCTGCATGACCTCCCTGAGCCACGCGGAAGCCGTGCTGGGATACGAGACGCTGGAGGACCCGAGCCTCTACTACAAAGTGAAAGGGCCTGACGGCGCCTACTTCATCATCTGGACAACCATGCCTTTCACATTGGTTACGGACGAGATGGTGGGCGTCAAGCCCGACGCCGACTACGCCTACGTCAAGGTGGGCGGAGAGACGTGGGTCGTCGGCGAGGAGAGGAAGGCGGCCCTCGCCAAAGAGCTCGGCCTCGAGTTCGGGGAGACTACCAAGGTGGTCAAGGGCAAGGACCTCGACGGGTCGAGGTACGAGCACCCGCTCCTGAAGATGATACCCGGGCTCGAGCGCCTTCATGCCCTTGGGAAGATACACATGGTGGTGGCGGAGGAGTTCGTCGACACCGGGACGGGGACCGGCCTGGTGCACCTCTCGCCAGCCAACGGGGAAGAGGACTTCCAAGTCGCGACAAGGAGGAACGTCCCGGTCTTCGCGCCAATCGACGACCGGGTGAGGTTCACCGACGACGCGGGAAGGTTCAAGGGCCTCTTCGTGAGGGACGCCGACCGCCTAGTCTCCGAGCTCCTCACCGAGAGCGGGAACCTGGTCAACGAAGGTCGGCTCGAGCACGAATACCCCACGTGCTGGCGGTCAGGTCACCGTCTCGTCTGGGTCGCTAGGAGAGAATACTTCTACTGGATAGACAGGGTCAAAGAGAACCTCGTGAAGGCAGCTCAGCAGGTCGAGTACTACTTCGACCAGCCGCGCAACAGGTTTGTGGAGTTCATCAGGCAATCGCCACCTTGGTGCATCTCGAGGGAGAGGGTATGGGGCACCCCGCTCCCGATTTGGGTGTGCACCGAGTGCAAAGAGAAGGTGCCCGCCTTCTCCCGCAAGAGCATCGTCGAAAAGGCGATTGACCTCCCAGACGGCGAGTCGTTCGAGCTTCACCGCCCGTGGATAGACAGGATATCGCTAAGATGCCCAAAGTGCGGAAGCGCCTGCCGCAGGGAGCCCTTCGTGCTCGACACCTGGCACAATAGCGGCTCCGCGCCCCTCGCCGCGTTCACCGACGCTGAGAGGGAGAGGCTGGTCCCCGTCGAGCACCTGACCGAGGGCATCGACCAGACCCGCGGATGGGCCTACACAATGCTGGTGCTCAACGTCATCTACCAAGACGAGCCCGTCGCCCCGTACAAGGCGTTCCTGTTCCAGGGCCACGTCCTCGACGAGAAGGGACGAAAGATGAGCAAGAGCCTCGGCAACGTGCTGGACGCGCTCGAGATGCTCAACGGCGGGTCGGTCGACCTCCTCCGGTTCTACCTCACGTGGAAGAGCTCTCCTGTCGACCCGCTGAGCCTGGACGTGAAGGAGATGTCAGGCAGGCCGTATCAGATCCTCAACACCCTTTACCACCTCCACTTTTACCTCCAGCAGAACGGCGAGCAGG
Source organism: Nitrososphaerota archaeon (assembly GCA_027886925.1). Next base: position 10 of record JAPCJN010000066.1, on the reverse strand, counting down.
ACGGCTTCGA
>JAPCJN010000065.1 GCA_027886925.1 Nitrososphaerota archaeon | reverse complement strand
CCTGGGTCGTCACCGACCTCGCCCTGGTCCACATGGTCTACAACCCGACCCTTCTCTCCGCTAGCCAGGTCCCGAAGAGCTGGTCAGACCTCGCGAACCCGATCTACAAGGGAAAACTGGCCTTCCAGAGCGCCACCGCGCTTTCGATAACGACGGCTGAGTTCTACTACCTCTACACCGCGATGGGCAACTCTTCCGGCCAGTGGACCAGCCTCATGAAGGGCATCGCGGCGAACCACCCGATAATCACGAGCACTGCTGGGGCCGCGGAGTCCGACGTCCTGAACGGACAGGCGGCCATAGGGATCGACACCCTCGACAGCTACGTGACGGCGCTGAAGGGCGACCCCAACGCTCCGCTCAAGCTGGTTGACATCGAGCCATTGGTCTACACCCCAGGGGTGGTAGCGATTACAGCAGGCGCTCCGCACCCTGCGATGGCGAAGCTCGTCGAGGCTTGGTTCATCTCTGTCCCAGGCCAGACGGGCACGTTCGAAACCAACCACCTCCCATACACGACGTCGATCGGCGCGGGCCTGACGTCGTTCCTCCCATCAGACTACAAGCTTCAGGACGCGTATTCCACGTACTCGAACACGCTGCTCTTCCAGAGCACCGGGGCTTGGAGCGACACGTTCAGGTCAATCTTCGGCGCCTAGCGGGTTGGCGCTGAGATAAAGAATCGTTATAACGAACTGCGGAGAACTATCAGCGATGCGTAGAAGGCTCCTCGACATCCTCGCGTGCCCGATAGACAAGCACTACCCGCTGCGGCTGATGGAATTCAACGTCAAGGACGGAGAGGTCGTCACAGACGGGGTGCTGATCTGCGACGCGTGCAACAGATTCTACCCTATCATCGACGAGATACCGGTGATGCTTCCCGACGACCTTCGGAGCAAGAAGGAGGATATGGAGTTCCTGAACAGATGGAGGGAGAAGCTGCCCAAAGAGACCCTCGAATCAGGGAAGCCCGTGAACCTGTCCTAAAAAATCACTTCATCAAATTCATATACGAATATCATCGAGGGGCTCGTCATGTCCGTTTCCACTATTGACCCTAAACAGCTCAAAAAGATAAGAGTCCAGCTCGGGATTACCCAGTCGGAGCTCGCCAAGGCTGCCGGAGTGAGCCAGTCCCTCATCGCCAAGCTCGAGTCGGGCCTTGTCGACCCGTCATTCAGCACGATGAAGGCGATATCCGAGGCGCTCAGGTCCCACATCAGGATGGAGGGCAAGAAGGCGGCCGACGTGATGTCGACTCCGGTCGTCTCTGTGCAGTCAAACCTCTCGATCTCCGAGAGCATCAACGTCATGAGGAAGAGCAACATCTCGCAGATCCCCGTCTACTCCGGGACGAAGCTATCCGGGGCGATAACCGAAAACCAGATCGTGACCCTCCTCAGCGGCGTCGAGGACCCTCGCGGCATCCTCTCGAAGCCCATCTCCAGCTTAATGCAGCCCGCGTTCCCCATCGTGAGCATGGACACACCGATCGAAGCGCTTTTCTCATTGTTCAAGTTCGTCCCGGCTGTCCTCGTGGCGACCGGCGACAAGGTGGAGGGCATCATCACGAAGATCGACATGCTTTCTGCGGAAGTCCACTAACTAGCACCCACTAAGTAGCGGACGCTTCACCTTCCCCTCTGGCCCGACATCCCAGCTAGGGCCTCAGTCTGCTGACCTATCCTGCTTCCGCGATGGTTATCCCTAGCCACTTGCACAGTGAGGCGGAGAAAGAAAAGAAGGATGGAGACCGCCGAGAGATATGTCCCAGACTATGAGAACTATGACTACCTCCGAGAGTGGCGGAAACGGGACATCGAGAACGCGGCGGAGAAGAAGATAGTCCGAAATTGGCTCCTTGGAGTCAAATATTGCCTCGAGCTCGGTGGAGGGTTCGGGAGGATCACCGAGACCATCGAGCCATGTGTGGACGATGCGGTAATGGTCGACTTCTCCAAAAGGAATCTCTCGCTCGCGTCGAACCGGTTGAGGAAGGCCATGCTCCTGAGAGGCGACGTAAGGACCATCCCGTTTGAGGACTCCACGTTCGATTGCATCGTAGTTGTCCGGATGCTGCATCACGTCGATGACCTGCGGGTGGTTTTGGACGAGATCGTCCGAGTTGGCAAGGACGGTGGCACTGTGATACTGGGCGTTCCCAACACGATCTTGGGAAGATATAGAGGTGTCCGCAGCAACGAACAGGTGTTGATAGGACCTTGCGGCCATCGAGCATACGTGCGGCCGATACAAGCCTTTAGACACGCCTCCCTCGAGTTGATAGGCCGCAGGGGTTTGGGGATGTTCGACAATGTCGTAGGAAGAAAGCTCAGCCGCTTCGTCATGCTCTCGAGCATAGACGTTCTGACGTCTAGGATCTGGTTGCTAAAGCCGGAACTGTTCATGCGATACCGCATCAAGAAGATGAGGGGGGCGCCTCTATCTCGGCGATGATGAAGGACAGAAGGTTTTTGTGTGGAGGTCGTTGCCATCCGCCTAATGGGAATGGTCGTCTCTCCGGCCGGGTGCGTAGGCTGTCATCAGATATCCGTGATAGATTCGACATGCAGCTCCTGCCATTTGCCTTTTTGCGCGGGGTGCACTAAGAGCCTTGGAGAAACCTGTGTGAACTGCGGCGGAACGCTAGTCTGAATCAAGTGGCGTTTCCTCTTAGGAGCCTATCCCAAGAATATGGCTTCAGTGATTATTTCAACGGAGAGCGACGGGCTGCGCAGGTGAGGTGTCAGGTTCCACAACCACCGCGGTCCCGTAGGCGAGGACCTCCGTCATCGATCCGCCCATTTCCGACGCGTCAAAACTGACTGAGACGACCGCGTTCGCTCCGAGGCTTCTTGCATGGTCGGCGAGCCGCTGAAGGGCTTGGTGGCGCACTTGTTCGAGGAGACTCGTGTACACCTTGATCTCACCGCCACCCCAAGCCCGGAAGAAGGCGAAGATGTTCTGCCCCAGCCCCCGGGACCTTACGATTAGCCCAAATGTCGCACCAATAACACGAGTCACGCGGTACCCTGATACGAACGGCGTGGTCACGACGAGCAGGTCAGTTGGAGGCGTGTAAGGTTCTGCAGAATCAGCGGAGGGGTTCATTCGGTGATTACTGATTCTTCCGAGGACTCTCAGCTATATACATCTTCTACGATTACGAGATTTTCACTGGAAGAATGAAGCGACTATCTTGATGACGCTGCTCGTCTTACCCAGACCCGAATGCAGCGAGTTTTGTCCGCAGATAAGCTAGCAGGGTCGACATAGGCGAAACATTAACTAGACTACAGCATTCAGCCTGAAAACGGTGGGGACGTAGCCTAGACATTGGCTTGGCGTAAGATAGGGTGAATCATCGCCTACCACCTAGATCGGTATGGCAACAGGCTCCAGTGGTCAAACGATGAAAAGTTTGATGACACGCTTGCGTGGATGATTTTCCAATGGAGCGGCGATACCTGTGAATCGTCGGTTCAAGTCCGGCCGTCCCCACTATTTCTCCTCCTTTTGGCAAATCAGGCCTGACATCACATTAGCTTTCTGCGCTTGATTGCGAACAAGCCAGCTAATACCAAAATCGCAACGGCGGCCGCAAAAAGCGGACCAGCCTGAAACTCTGGAACCCGTGCGAATGAAGTCGAGGTTGTCGAGGAGGCGCTTGTGGTAGACGCGCCATTGTTTGAGAGGGAGTTGCTGACGACCTCGCCAGTCGAGTTGTCAAGAACCAGCGACCCAGTCCTTGGCACGTCAAAGTTGAACATGTTGAGCAGGCTCCCGGCCTTGACGTCGGTCGAGTGCCCTCCGATCCGCCCAAGGGCCCAGTTGTCCTCGATGAACCTTAGGATGGACGACTGGTCGGTGAGGGTGTGGTCCACGAAGTTATCTTTTGCGTACGGCGAGATCGCTATCAGTGGGATACGCGGGCCGTAGCCGCATTGGTCCTCCGGGGCGCTCGGAGCGGGTGTCCCGCAACTCGTGCCGAAGAGGGCGTCGTGGGCCGGGTCATCGGAGGGAGTGACGAGCGGCCCCATTTGGTGGTCATACCAGCCGTCGGAGTCGTCATAGGTGATAATTATCGCCGTCGAGCTCCACTGTGGAAGCTTTTCGATGTAGTTTATCGTGTTTACCAGAAAGGTCTGCTCGTCGAGCGGGTCGGAGTAGCCGGCGTGGCGGGACTGATACTTGTAGGGCTTGAGGAAGCTGACCGCGGGCAGGTTACCCGCCGCGGTCGCGTTGAAGAAGGATTTGAGGTCGTAGAGATGGTTCGCTTGGTCCTGCTGGCCCGCGCCGGCGATAGTCGCGGGCGGAAGGTGGTGCGGGTTGGAGGTCGAAGCGTAGAACAGGAATGGGTTCTGGTTGGCGGAGTAGTCGGTCTGGACGGTCCCATTAAACTGCGCGTGCGTGCTGGCGCAGATGGCCCCGCCGTTGTTCGAACCGCTCGGGGCGACCCTCATTTTCCGCATCCCCATGTCTAGATTTCTTCGACAGGAAGATCAGGAAAGCATGGCCGCCGCGGAACGATTCAGCTGGGTTAGACCCAGCCTATGTCCATCATCTAGAAGGTCCTGAAGGAAGACGGCGAGGGACCAAGCGGGAAAGCCTCGTCGATTCTCTCAATCTCGTCCCTAGTCAGGCGGATTTCGACGGCCGCTGCGTTCTCGGCCGAGTGCTCCGGGCTCGAGGCTTTCGGGATGGCGAAGACTGACGGGTGGCGTGTAAGGAAGCAGAGCGCGACCTGGCGGGCGGTCACGCCGTGGGCATTTGCTATCGCCTCCAGGATCCTGCCCTCCTTCGTGCGGGGGCTTGGAAAGTCTCCGTGTCCAAAGGGGCTGTAAGCTGTCACAGCGACCCCGTGCTTCTCGCACCAAGGGACCACCGCGTGCTCGATCGAGCGCTCTTTCAGGTTGTAGAGGACCTGGTTGCAGGCGATGCGACCCTTCCCCGCGATCTCCAGAGATTGCTCGAGCTCCGGGATGTCGAAGTTGCTGACTCCCCACGAGAGGATCTTCCCTTCGCGCTTCAACTCCTCGAAGGCGTCGATCGTCTCATCGAGCGGACGGGAGCCGCGCCAGTGCAACAGGTAGCAGTCCAGATGGTCTGTCCCGAGCCGGGAGAGCGAGCCCTCGCAAGCAGCCATCGTGCCCTTTTTGGACGCGTGCCCTGGCATGACTTTCGAGACCAGGAAGACCCCGTCGCGTCTCCCGCGGACCGCTTCGCCGACCATCCCCTCGGCCTCGCCTCTTCCGTAAAGCTCCGCGGTGTCGACGTGGTTTATCCCGAGGTCGAATCCCCGCCGGAGCGCGGATATCGCCGTTTCCCTCTCGCTCCTCTCGAAGTTCCAGGTGCCTTCTCCGATCACTGAGACCTCGCGTTTGGTCGGACCGAAGGGGCGGAATTCCATGCTTTGCTCGACTCTCCTGGACGATGGACGAAACGCGTTATCCTCTACGGTCTTTTGACCTTTGTCCTAGCGCTTTGCCGTCCTGAGTTTTGCGAAAGTCCTCCCCGCGCCGAGGGCATCTGAAGAGAGGCATGCTGGCCGCTCACGACTTTGCTGTCCTCGACGACGAAGTTCACGTTCCGAAGGCAGAGGCGGTCCACCCGGGCTCTGGTCCCGGCTAACACGTCGGCCAAATAGCATTCTTTCGCTCCTCATCCTCTCTTCTAGAGAGCCTTCAGGTCTATTTCTCGGGGGTGGTGGACGGGAGGTTCTGCAACTCGCTCAGAGTCCAGTTTGTGTTTCGGAGTCTTCTTGCGAGCGTTCTTATCACCTCTATGGCTACGTCAGGATTCTTCCTAAGAAAGGCGTACCAGAGTGGGCCTTTGATCTTAAGGCATTTCGTCTCTCCGACGGCGACAATGTCCGCGCTCCTTCCGGTCGGCTCATCGTTCAAGAAGGCCATCTCCCCGAAGAACTGGCCTTTGCCGAGCTTCGCGATCACTTTACCCTTCTTCCTGACCTCGACCCTGCCGCTCAAGATGATGTAGAGGTCCGCCAGGTAAGAGCCGTCCTCGACTATGGCAGACTTTGCCGGAAACGTCTCCTCGCTCGCCTGGTCGAGGAGGGACTCGATGGCCTTGCCATCCATCTCGTAGAAGATCGGAACCTCACGCAAGAGCTCAACTACCTTTTTGTTACTTTCGTCCTCTCTCCGAAACTTGAGTTCCATCGGCAAGTCCTTCGAGGCTTTTGCGTCTTTAAACTTTCGGACATAATTGCAGAATTTCGCGACTCTCGAGAAACACTTGCGGCGCTCAGAAGCCGTCGCCGGGATCTATCCTCGAAGCTTTTGGGTAGGCCTGATAAGCGCGCAAAGTTCGGCAGCGTGGTGGAACGCCCCGACCGCTCTTTCTTCTCCCGATACACCCCCGAGGTCGCACGGGAGCTCCTCGGGTGCTTGCTTGTGAGAAAAGTCGGAAGGAGGACGCTCTCGGGGAGGATCGTGGAGGTTGAGGCCTACCGGGGCAGCGACGACCCCGCCAGCCATTCCTTCAAGGGAGTGACGAAAAGAAGCGCGCTCATGTTCGGAGAAGCTGGGCACGCCTACCTCTTCTTCTCCTACGGCTTTCACTGGTGCCTGAACGTCACGACTGAGGAGGAGGGTCAGCCGGGCGCGGTCCTAATTCGGGCCCTCGAGCCCATTCAGGGGATCGCGCAGATGGCCGAGAACAGGGGCTTGTCTGACGTGGGCAGACTCACGAATGGGCCTGGGAAGCTGACCAAGGCGCTCTCGATCGACGGGACTTTCAACGGTGAGGACATCGTAACTTCGAGGAGGCTCTACGTTTTGAGAGGTGAGGAGGAGCCTCTCGTGATCAAGGCCTCGGCACGGATAGGCTTAAGCAGGGGACGTGAGCTGCAATGGCGATATTTCATCGAAGAGAATGCGTTCGTCTCGAAACAGAATGCATAACTAACGATGGAGGTGGAGAACGGAGGCGCAGGGGGTCGTCGGCTAGGCTGCAACCCGCAAGGGCCGCAGGGCTAGTCTGGTCTAGGCTTCAAAATTCAAAGAAGAGGCCTTGGGCGCTTGAGACCGTCGGTTCGAATCCGGCCGACCCCACCATCACCTCATTCTTTTTTCAGGCGAAAAAATGGCTGCCCTCTGCTTGTTCTGCCCCTGCGTCCCGATGGGAAGTTCGCCTTCTGGAGGACCTCCGCGAAAGGCTGCAGGCTCCTGCCTTCCCCTCCAATGGGTATGGCGGCCAGCCGGCCGCGACGTTCATCTCTAGCCGCCCACCCTTTTGGACCATGCATTAGTCATTTGCCCCTTTCTTCTTCGCCGTGCGCTCATTTTCTTGCCTTGCAACTCGGTCCGCATTTCTCGAAGGGAAAGTGGAATATAGTTGACTCTTAGGGATGTCATAATTATATAGTTTCGACCTTGGAGCGTGTAGAGGACATGCAGGCCGCTCCTCGCAGGGTCAGGACGATCTATAGCGTCATCGCCTCTCCACAAAGGCTCGAGATCCTGAAGATACTCAATGTGAAGGGACCTCTCACTTACAGCGCTTTGAAATCGCTGGCCGGGTTCAAGTCGAAAAAAGAGTCGGGCAAGTTTGCCTATCACCTGAGAAAGCTCGTGAGGCAGCTCCTCATCCAGCTCAACAGGCAGGAGAGGAAGTACACGGTCACCAACCTGGGCAGGCTCGTCCTCAACCTGACGCGGCAGATAGAGGAGCAGTCGCTCATCGAGAGCGGGAAGCTCTACGTAAGGACGACGCGCCAGGCCATGGAGGAGTTCAACGCCGACAAGATACTCCAGTCGCTGGTGAAAGAGGCTGGCATGCCCGTCGAGCTCGCGCAGAAGATCACCAGCGAGACCGAGTCGAGGCTCTACAAGTTCCAGACCCAGTACCTGACGGCGCCCCTGATCAGGGAGATGGTGAACTCGCTCCTCGTGGAGCAGAACCTCGAGGAGTACAGGCACAAGCTCACTCGCCTCGGGCTGCCGGTCTTCGACGTCACACAGCTGCTGACAAAGGCGGGAGGCGACGAGGAGGACGCGGAGTCCCTTCTCCATCAGACGGGCAAGTCGGTCTTCTCGGAATATCTGCTCCTGGAGCAGCTCCCCAGGGACGTCTCGGACGCGCACCTCAACGGCGACATCCACATCTCCGAGGCGGGGACTTGGGCTCTCCTGCCAGACACCGTCTTCCTCGACCTTCTGTCGTTCCGCGCCTCGGGGTTCAACCCGAAGGGGAGGCTCCCGGGCGTCCCGATGCTGCGGAGCCCGCAGAACATGGAGGAGGCGGTCAACCTGATCGCGAACATCACACCCCTCATCAGGAAGGAGGCGAACCAGGAGATAGTCTACAGGAATTTCTTACAGTATCTGGCCCAGTTCGCAAGGTCGCGCGCGAAGCGCGAGGTAGTCGACGCCCTGATGAAGCTCTTCGACCAGGTCTCCTCGGTCCTGCAGCCGATGCGCAGGCCGTCGGTCACCCTTCAACTGGACCTCTACGCGAAGGACGACGCGGGGCGGGAGCTCATGGCGAAGACCCTCGACGCTACGCTCGACGCCTACAAGAACTACCTGGAGGAGGTGCCGAGGCCGGAGATCCGCATCCTCCTCGCGACGCCTCACAAGTCGGAGGACACCTCTTACCTCAAGAGCGCCGCGGCGCTGATCTTCCACGGGGGACGGGTGGGCTTTTTCCCGTCCGGGCAGAAGAGGAGCTTCCGGGGGATCAACCTCGACGTCCTGCCCCAGGACGTCCAGAGCGACAACGTGAGCGTCCTCCACAACCTGAGCATAAACCTCCCGAGGCTGTCCTATGAGTCCAACCAGGACGAGACTTACTTCAGGGCGAAGCTGGCTATGCTCATGGGAGTGGCGTCGGACGCGCTCATCACCCGCAGGCGGCTCCTCGAGCGGGTGGTGAAGAAGGGGATGCTACCGGCCCTGACCTTCGGCTCCGATGCCGTGGGCTCGGACGCCATGCCGCTGATAATGAACCTCGTGGGGCTGGACGAGACCCTCTACGGGCTGAACAAGGAGGCGGCTCCCGGCGCGAGAGCGGAGCTGGCTTCGAAGATACTTCACACGGCTTCCACGGCTGCTTCTGAAAAGTCTGGGAAGAGCGAAAGGCTCGGCATCGCGCTCATAGAGGAGGACGGGGCCGCGAGGCTCGCCTCCCTCGACACCGAGAGATATGGGAGGGCGAACATCCAGAGCTTGGAAAAGAGCGGATACTCGCAGGCCCTGAGCCTGACGATGGAAGAACTGAACAACGTCGAGACCATGAACCACGTCAACAGGATAACCGAGGCGGCGTCCGGAGGCCTCTCCGTGTCGTTGGACGCGTCCGCCCTAGACCTGCGCGGCATCTACAACTTGGTGACAAACGCGTCTCCGAAGGTCCACTTCTTCAAGGTCAAGAGGATGGTGGCGTTCTGCAGGAATTGCGGGTCAAAGCTCCCTCCGAAGGCGGAGAGGTGCAGCAAGTGCCGCTCGACGGCGTCGGCGCAATATTCGACAGCAGACTAGCTCCACAAGGATCGTCTGGCTTCCGGTCAACTCTAGTTGACGGACGGGCGTCTCCTTGGAGGAGCATCATCTGCGTTGTTTGCAAGCCATAACAGAATATATTTCCCAACCGACGAATATTGATGTGAAAAGGCGCCCAAGAAATCGAGTCTTTCAGCGCATCCGCGCCCAGGAACGTTTTAAAGCCTGTAAGTTGGTCAACAAAAGTATCACCAAGAGCTAGATAAAGGCCATCGGTTGGACAGAGTTCGCGATTTCATATTTGACATCTAAAGTTGAGGAATCCAGCAAAAAAGAAGGGGTGGTTGCGGGGCAAGAGCTCCGTAAGCCAGCCGAGGTGACACTTCCAAGGGAGACGCTTGACGCTTTCGAAGGCGACGAGCTGCGGGCGAGGGTCTTCTACGAGAAGTACGCCCTAAGGGACGAGTCAGGAAAACAAGTCGAGACGCTCCCGAAGCAGATGTGGCTCCGGGTAGCCCGGGAGATCGCTTCTGCGGAGGAGTCGGAAGTGACGAAGAGAGAGTGGACCGACAAGTTCTATTGGCTCTTGGAGGACTTTAAGTTCGTTCCGGGAGGCAGGATACTTTTCGGGGCGGGACAGCCGAGGAGGTCTACGCTGCTGAACTGTTACTTCTTCAAGATCAGAGAGGATTCGATCGAAGGGATTTTCGAGTGGTGCAAAGAGGCGGCCAGGACCTACAGTTTCGGAGGCGGGGTCGGCACCGACATATCGTTGCTCAGGCCTCGTGGTTCGCCGGTGAACAACTCCGCCATAGTGAGCTCGGGCTCGGTCTCCTTCATGGAGCTTCTCTCCACGACGACCGGTACCATCGGGCAGGCGGGGAGGAGGGGCGCGCTCATGATCACGATCAGGGTAGACCACCCGGACGTCATCGATTTCATCAACGTCAAGAAGGACCTCAAGAAGGTCAACTATGCGAACATCTCCGTCAAGGTCACCGACGAGTTCATGGACGCCGTCGAGAAGAACTCCGACTTTAAGCTCCAGTTCCACAACGAAAAAGTGAACATGGAGAAGACCGTCCGGGCGAGGGACGTCTGGAACCAGCTCGTCAGGGCGGCGTGGCAGAGCGACGAGCCGGGCCTGATATTCTGGGACGCCATGAAGAGGGACTCCACCACCGAGTACAACGGGATGGAGGTCCAGGGGGTCAACCCGTGCAGCGAGCAGACGCTCGAGAACTACGGCTGCTGCTGCCTCGGTTCCATCAACCTGAGCTCTTTCGTGAAGGACCCGTTCACGGACCACGCGAGCATCGATTGGGATGGGCTCGCTACGGCGGCCCGGTACTCGACGAGGTTCCTCGACGACGTCCTGAACTACAACGCGGACAAGCACCCCCTGCCCCAGCAGAAGACGGCGTCCCTGTGGTCGAGGAGGATCGGCGTCGGGATAACAGGGCTGGGCGACATGCTGATCAAGATGGGCATGAAATATGACGAGGGCGCCACCGTCGAGTTCGTCGACGACCTGTTCGAGAAGATCAAGAACACGATATACGACTGCTCCACCGACCTGGCGAAGGAGAAGGGCCCCGCTCCCGCCTTCGACGCCGAGAAGCACCTGGCGCAGCCTTTCGTCAAGAGGCTGGACGCCGCTGTGAAGGAGAAGATCAGGACGCAGGGCATCAGGAACTCTGCCATAACCACCGTGCCCCCCGTGGGGTCGGGTTCGATCCTGGCAGGCTCGTCGAGCGGAGTGGAACCGGTGTTCGCGCTCTACTACACGAGGAGGAGCAAGTCCCTCAGCGAGGGCGAGTTCAAGGTCTGGCATCCCCTCGTGAAGGAATACATGAGGGTGTTTCGCATCACGGACGAGAACAACCTCCCATCGTTCTTCGTCACGTCCCACCAGATCAAGCCGGAGATGCGGGTGAGGATGCAGGCGGCGATCCAGAAGCACATCGACACCGCCATCTCGAGCACGGTCAACCTCCCTCAGGACATCTCCACCGAGGA
>JAPCJN010000064.1:9102-11651 GCA_027886925.1 Nitrososphaerota archaeon | reverse complement strand
GTGCTCACGGATGAGCCTCTCGATGTGGAAGTTGGTCACGATGTCCCCGTTCATCACGAGGAACCTGCCGTCGATGAACGACTCCGCTGTCTTGAGCTGTCCCGCCGTCCCCATGGGCATCTCGGATTCCCCGTACTGGATCCTCACGCCGAGCCCTGAGCCATCCCCGAACGAGTCCATTATCTGCTTCTTCAGGTACGAGACGCAGAGGACGAACTCATCGAACCCATAAGCGCCCAGGTAGCGGATGGTCCTCTCGAGAAGCGGCTTCCCCCCTACCGGAAGGAGACACTTTGGCATCATGTAAGTGAGCGGTCGCAACCTAGTTCCGGCACCGCCGACAAGAAGAACGGCCTTCAAGGCTCTCTACTCTGAACCGGCCGTTCGTTTCTTCAGGGAATCGGCGCCGCTCGGGAGAGGTCGCTCGGTCTCCCGCGTCGAGGTCGGGCTAGCCACGGAGCACACCCCCCGAATCAAAAAGACCAAGGAACTCTATGTACCCTAGGTCGTTGCGCCATGTTCTGGCTTCCGTGTAACCCCAACTTACAGCAGCTTCGGAGAACGCCCAGGCCAGGGTCATCCCCCTCGTAAACCGCGAATGGAGCGTGCGCCCGAAACCTTCGAGCTTTTTCGCGATCGATACGAGCGCCCGCATAAGGTCGGGGCTCCTGAACTTCACTCGGAGTCGCAGCGCGAGAGACCAAATCGACCTCTCGGGTCGCGATAACTTGAACCATGTCCCCCGGCGCTTGGATCGAAGCATTGAAGTGCGAAGAACTCTCTTTACGCTTTCTATGTATGTGGGTGTATGTGCATTGCTGGGTATGACCGCCATGGGGAGCAATTTGTTCTCCCCGTTCCGAGCAATTTAAGTATATGGTGAGGTCCCAGTATGCTAATCTAGATTAGCGGGCTCCAAAATATAGAGCTTTCCTCTTCGGTTTTTGGCCGTTTTGCATATTCCCGCCCTTTTTTTGCCGGAGGGCATGCTTTGAAGACATGGAAATACATGATTCTGACGTTCCTAACCCATAAAAGCACAAGGCGCCTGTAAAGAGGGCCGAGCCATCGTTGAGCGAAGCGCTGGGAAGTGCGATAAGGAAGGTAGACATGCGGAGGCACATAGACGGGGTTCAGCGAGCCGTGACGAGCGTCCAAGGCCAGACGGGCAAGCGGACCGATGATAAGGACGCCAATTTGGTCGTGGAGGCTATACAGGGTGCCCTCCGCGACGAGTGCTCCGCGTTGGCGAAAGAGATCAAGCTGGGAGGGGGCAATCCGCTGCGCTTCATGCTCACAAATGCGATCATCAGCGTCGCTTGGTCCGCATTCTCCATAAAGAAGGCGTCCCTTGACCAGAGCCTTCCTTTTGGAGAGACGCTCGAGATGGTAGACCTCGCGAGCAGCCTCGGCGACCTGTTCGATTTTGTAGCGGAAGAGGCGGGCAGATATGCGGAGCTTTCGGACAAGTGAGCCTCAGTGTCATCTTGGAACACGAAATTGAAGATTTTCGGCGATGGGCGTCGTCGGGTGAAGGTCGACTAGGATGACCCCCGATGGATTGGCGACCCTCGCGACATCGATCCTCGAACAATACGTCGTTCCCTATGTCGTCACCCTCGTCATCGCCCTCATCGCGGTCAGTTTCGCGATGTCTGCCTCGAAAAGGAGGGCAGAGAGCTCGGTCAGGTACCTCCTCAGGGCGGAGATGAAGACGAACACCGAGATCTCTAGAACTATAGTGACGTATGCCCAGCAGCAGCAGACGTCAGAAGCGACGGTCCAACCGATGCCGCGCTATCATGAGACGGCCTACCTCGAGTACAGGAGGGTAGGCCTCCTCGACCGACTGCTTCTGAGGGGGAGCGAGGAACTCATCGACCTCTACCTCTACATGGAGAGCGTCAACGAGGCGGGAAGACGCCAGGAAGACTTAGGGTTCGGGCCCTCGGCCGCCTACCCTAACTCTCACGAGCTCAGGCTACAGAACCTGATGTACATAGAGAACACCGTCCACAACGTGGTGAGCCCTTACCAGGAGAGGCTCAGGCGAATGAAAATCTAGTTTTCGTGAGTCAGTTAGTTAGCCGGTTTTTCTGATAATGATCTGGTAATGAAGCTATTATCCGGTGGCTTTCGCTAACGGTTTTGTTCTTGCGGCCCGCCGAGGATCTCGCCAGCGACCTTTTCGTAGGACTTTACCATGTCGATTCCCTTCTCTGTTATCGCGTACCTTCGGCGGCTACCATACGTGATCACAGTCAGAAGACCTCCCGCCACGAATGCGTTCAGCTGTGATTGAAGGACTACCCAAGAGATGTTGGACTTGTACATTATCTGCGTGGGCTTCCCGAAACCGGTCATTACGACCCTCAGGATCTCCATCCTGACCTGGAGCAAAGACCGCCTAGGCTGGTGCCTCGAGGCAAGGTCGGTACGCGGGCCAAACAAGTCGCCCCGCGATTTCTCCTCCTCGAGAACGTCTTCCAACTCAGCCTATCGCGACTGTTTATTCTTATTAGCCTTTGTTAATCGCGAATCTGTATGAA
>JAPCJN010000064.1:0-9041 GCA_027886925.1 Nitrososphaerota archaeon | reverse complement strand
CGCAGCAGTCTTCGATCGAGGTGAGAAAAAGACGGTGAGACGGTCGGAAGGGTCTCAGCGACTCACGATGTTCGTGAGCTTCACTTGCCAGCAGTTCCTTTCTCGCATGTGCTTCACCGTGTGTCTAGGGCACCAGCAGAAAGACTCGCCGCCGAAGTTGACGTACCACTCGGCCTGTTTGTAGCAACCTACTTTTTCGCATCGGCATTCAGTCTGAAGCTTCTGCATCTTTCCATTGCCCTCGCGGGAGTCCATGGATGGCAGATGCCATCGTCCTTACTTTTCCCTTCTTGCAATTTGCGGGGCGCTCATCTGATTCGAGTCTTGGAAACGCCAAGGATTCATACTCCCTATGGCTAGTCCTGTTTTGGACAGGGGAAGTAATGAGCCGAAGCGGGTGTGGTTTCCGGTAGGGAAAGGAACGGGCGCATCAAGCTCGAGCATCGGTCTTAGGATGACATCGGATCTCGTGCGCGCACGTCTTGGCCCCCGAAGCGTGTTGCAGGTCATCATCGACCACGTTCGGTCATCAGTGAGTGGTTTGTACCCGCGCTAAGGCGGATAAATGCTAAGGCCCATTTGAAGCCTATCACAAAGGGCCTTGAAAGGGCGAATAGCAAGTCGGTCGATTTTTTTGACCTAGATGCAGCTGACGGCTATCTAGGAAACGACCTCGAAGCCTGCTTCGAGCTCTGCCCTCGCCTTCTTCCTTCTAACTCGGAAGACGTAGATGCTCACCCCGACTAGCGCGACAACGGCAACTACGATGTAGATTATGTACTGTCGAAGCTCTTGCACGATCGTCGGTGGCGCCTTTTGCGGGACCGGAAGGATAGACAGCTGCGCAGTGAAGTTGAGCGATCCCAACGCAGGGGTCTTGATGACTGCGGTGACATTAGCGCCGCCTGGGCCGTTGGGCCTGAATGTGCTGCTCGCCTGCCCTGCAGGGCTGGTGGTGCCATTCGCGGGGATTGCGATTCCGTTCATCCCGACCCAGGTTACGCTTGCGTTCGATATCGGCTTACCAAGGAAGGTCGCCGTGAAAACGAGCGATGTGGTCTGGTTCGCATAGATTACAGGCTTGCCCGGGGTTAGCGTGAGCACCACCGGGTACTGGAGGAGCTGCAGGTCCGCCGTGGAAGACCCCAGTCCTGGGGAAGAGGCCGTGAATGTCCCCGCTCCTGCGCCCGCGCCGACGAGACTTCCGATCGCATAGTCAAGGCCAGGGGCGATCGTGAGCGAAATCGACTTGTTCATGACCAGGCTGTTCGAGGAGGTGATGACGATGTTAGTCGTCTGCCTCGCTCGGGCCGGGTTGCCCTGACTGTCCTGGAGCTGCACCACGAAGAGGGGCGAGCTCTTGCTAGTCGAAGAGAATGTGACCGCGGGCGCCACATAGACAGCGAGCCCAGAGGGTGCCGGGGTGACCGTCTTGAAGAGCAAAGTGCTTGACCCGAGCCCTGCTACGGAGGCCGTGATGTTTGCCGAAGCCGCCACCACGCTCGTCTGCACGCTCACGATCTTAGATATCGTTCCCTGCTTTATCACGGCCTCCGAATTGACGGAGACCGCGTCCGCCTTCGAGGACGAAAGCTGCACGACTATGTCCTGGGGAGCGACCGCCGGACCTCCCGAGGCGTCGACCAGAGCCACAGACAACGCCTGGTATGTCCCAGCGTCCGCCGGGAGGGTAGAAGGTATCCCTTGGATCTGGAGTTTCGCTGGGACCGGGCCATAGGTGGCCAGCGTGCCCTGTGCCGGAAGGAGGTTCGACGCAGAGGCGGTGATGAGCGTCGTGCCTGAGGCGAAGGTGGACTGGAAGGGCGCGGTCACGAAGCTCTGGCCTGCTGGGATCGTCACAGATGGCTGGACGCTGCCGACCATCGAAGACGAAGAGGTCAGCTGGACCGTGATGTCTGAGGATGCCACGGCGGCGTAACCTGTCCTGTTGACGATACCGACCAGTATCCCCTCGTTGTAATTCTCGTTGTCGGAGAGAACCGGGCTTGGGCCCAGGAAGACCTTCAGCGAGACGGGGCCTCCTGGGGCTCCCGTGTAGACTATGATTGACGACGACTGCAGGCCGGGGGAACTTACCGTGAGCGTCGCGTTGCCGGCGACAGTCGTCGCGGAGTAGCTCGCTATGGTGTAGATGCTTCCCGGCAGGATCGTCGCGGTGCTCTGCACTGTCACTGCCCTGAGACTGGATGAGATCAAGCTGACCAGGACGTCCGAGGGCGCCCTTGCTGGGTCGCCCGCAAGGTCAGTGAGCGAGATGACAAGGTTTCCGGAGGAACTCAGCGCCAGCTTGTCAGGCTCGGGGATGATGTTAAGCTTCAGCGGCGCGGGCCCGACCACGGAGACCGGGTTAGACCCTGACGTGAACCCCGTCGCCGACGCCGTCACCGTCGCCGTCCCGGGGAGGTAGCTCGTCGAAAAGGTGGACTGGGCGAGAACCTGATTTGCCTTTATCGTCACGTTGGTGCTCCCGAGGCTCACGATCCCCACATTCGATGAGAACAGCTGGATTGCGACGTTCGAAATCGCCTTCGCGGGGAGGCCTGTGTCGTCTGTCAGCTCCACGGTGAGCGAGCCCGAGTCGCTCGGCCTTGCGGGAAGCCGCTAGGCGTGAATGTCGAGATTTGGGCGCTCGCCGATGACAGCCCAGAGGAGGAGGCCGTTATGGTCGTCATGCCCGGCGTCGTCGTCGTCGTGAAGTTGACTGTGGCGTACGCCTGTCCCGCAGGGATAAGCGCCGAAGGGGGAAGCGAGCCGACATTGCTCTGCGATGAGGTAAGGAAGACCAAAGTATCCGTCAAAGCTATCGAAGGGAGCTTGGTTGCGTCCTGCATCGATATGACGACGGAAGAGTAGTCGCCGCCGTCGGCAGGAAGCTTCGGGGGCGTCGAAATCACCGAGAGGGCCACGGGGACCGAGGGCGGGGTCGTGGGAGGCACCGCCGCTGTGACGGCCGAAGGCGGCAGCATCGGGACTAGAAGCGCTAGGGCAATAATCAGAAGAATCCTACGTTTGCTTTGTAAGCTCAACTGTAGAACTCTCGGAAATTCCTTATTTCAACTATTGGGACGCGAATTCTATATTTTGGCACCATTTTCTATGGAAAAAGACGAAAAATCGAGTGCCGCTCTCTTCTGTCGTGTCTAGTTGTCAGCAGCCGACGAGCTAGCTGCCCGCGAGCTCCCTCTTTATCTGCTCGAACTGCCTGTGATACTCTCTCGCTATCTTGTCGCGTTCCTGCTCTTGCACCATGGACGTGGCGGCATATGAGACGATTTCGAGGATCTCGTGGTCGATCCTGAGATGCTCCACCAAAGAGGTCTTGTCCAGGAACTCCCTGCTGCAAATCCCGCAGTGGTAGCCGTCCTCTTTGTCCTCCATGCCGATTTGGCGGTGGCCGCCGTGCATATATCGGTTTGTGAAATATGCCATGAAGAATGCGGGTCATGTGTCATGTAAATTCGGTTATTGAAAAACCTGTTGGCGGTTGACGCGAATTGCGAGGGTCTTCGTCTTTCGGGCGCGAGTCTCTGAAAAAATTCCCGCATTCTACACGCTGTAAGGAAGGATCTCCAGGCCGCGAGGACCGAAGACCACGCTGTGGTACTTTTTGCTGTGCTCTGTCCCCCTGAGCTTTCTGACCATGAAGCGGGTCCTTAGCTCCATGTTCTCAGTGAGAAAGTTCTCAATCAGGAAGACGCCATCCGCGACGAACTCTTCGAGGGTGCTGCTCTGGTCGACTTGTCCCTGGAACCTGCTCTCGGTCATCAGGGTAGTCACACCATCCCTCTTGAGGGTCTTGTAGATGAGGTGCATAAGGAAGCTATAGTCGAACTTCCCTTGGGCGCCGCTCAAGAAGGCCGTGAGAGAGTCCACCACCAGTCTCTTCGCCTTCAAATCGTCTAGAGCGGCGAGTAGCGTGTCGAGGTTCGATCCCATCCCCCTTCCCTCGAGCGCATCAAGGTCTAGCAGCTTCAGTTTCTTTTCCTTCTCCAAAGTCTCCAAGTCCATGCCGAAATTCTTCATGTTCTTCCGCAGGCTCGCGACGTCCTCCTCGAAGGTAGCGAAGACTGCCGGCTCGCCGAGGAATTTCGCCCCATAGCTTGCGAACTGGCTAGAGAAAATCGTCTTACCGGTGCCGATGCCTCCTGAAAGAAGGATAAAGTCGCCTGTTCGGAGCCCTCCCTGTATCAGGTCGTCAAGGCCTGTGACTCCGGTCGCGATCCTTTTGTCTTCTGCCAAGGCGGGGGAGACCTCCTGCGGGGCATACAAGATGGTTCTTGCCGTTTTCCATGATTCTTGTAGATGTGGGGCGGCTTCCGCCAAAAAAGTTCATCTCGCAGCCCAACAAACCGTTATATCCGTATCTTGAGTCCATACCGTTTTATTAGCGGTATTAGCGGTATTGGAGCGACTTTCCTATATGGGCGCCCTAGAGAGGCTTGAGAGACGGAATCAAGACTTTCTGCTTCTTGAGACGATAAAAAGAGTGGGCGTCCAGAACTACTCGCTCCTTGCGCGGCTCACTGGCCTTAACGCCGAGACGATACGGTATAAGGTCAGCAAACACCTGATCAAGATCGGCCTGAACGCGACGATAAGAATCAACTATGGGGAGTTGGGCCTTTCGATCTCGTACCTCCTTGTCACGCCAAAGCCAGGTTCCGGCAGCGCCTGGCTGGATAACATGAACTACGTCATCTTTTCGGGGAAGTTGATGGGCACGAACAAGTACTTTTGCATTTGCGCCCTTCCCTTTCGGTTCAAGAAAAAGTTCAACGACGTTCTGGAGGGAATAAAGGCCCAGGGTGTCGTGGAGGACTACGAGATAGCGGACGTCTCGTGGGTGCGGTATCCGCCTTTCAGGGTGGAGATGTACGATTTCGAAGAAAAGTGCTGGACGGTGGACTGGAACAGGCTCGCGCTTCCATCAAAGGAGGTCGGCCCATCTTTTCTTTCGGTGAACCGGGACTCTGTTGTCGACTACATCGACTTGAAGATCCTGAAGGCCATGCTCCTCGACCCGACGATCCCCATCGCCAAGGCCGCAAAGGCGATTCAGGCCAACCCGCGGACGGTCAGGTACCACCACACAGAGCACGTCTTAAAAGGGAAGTTCATCCTCAGCAACGACATCAGGTGGGTCAAGCCCTTCCAGGAAGAGGGTGCCGAGAACATCATGAGGGCGCTCATAATCTTCAGGCGGCTGGACCAGGCGGCTGCCGAGAAGGTGAGAAGGTTCTGCAACAACCTCCCCTTTACGTGGCTGGAGGCCGGGACGGAGGAACGCACGTACCTCGCCCTCATAGACATCCCTATCGGCCTCTTCCACGAGAGCATCCGGCAGATCGAGTCTCATCTCCGCCTCCAAGGCGATAACTACGAGGTGGTCATTCTCGACCCGAGCAGGACCAAATCTCTCGACATCCCCGACGAGATGTTCGACAAGGACAGGGGCTGGAGGCTCTTGAACTACCAGGAGGTGGCAGCGGCCCAAGCTCAAGCTCAGGATCGGCGGAATTGAGCGTGGAAGCTACTGAACTGCAAAGTCGCCAGGACCCAAGCTCAGGATCGGCGGAATTGAGCATCTTCACCTCGATATACAACGAGCTCGTATTCGGAGGGCATCTCCTCTCCCTTGGGACCGCGAGCATCGCTGCGACCTGCTCCGTCGTGCTCGGACGAAACCCACCGATCGACCTGCTGGTGATCGCCTATCTTTTCTCGCATGCCTCGTACACTCTTAACAGGGCCACTGAGATCGACCAAGATACCATCTCGCATCCCGGGAGAACCGCTTATGTGACCAAGCGGAAGAACATCCTCTTCGCTATCGTCCCTATCGAGTTCCTCGTCGGCTTCGCTCTGGCCATGCTGAAGAACATGCTCTTCTTCCTGGCGCTCTTTCTCCCTCTCGTGCTCGCCGGTCTTTACAGCCTTGGGGCGGAACGGTTGGTAAAACTGGCCGGGGCGAATAGATTCAAGGAGAAGCTTATCGTCAAGAACATCACCGCGAGCTCCGCCTGGTCCCTCATCCCGCTGATAGTGTGCCTATACTTCCCCCAAATCTCGGCCGGCCCTCTCCTGCTGACGCCTTTCATCTTCCTGCGCCTCCTCTCGAACACCGTCTTCTTCGACATACGGGACGTCAAGGCGGACCGCGCCTTCGGGACGAGGACGATACCCTCCGTCTACGGCATGGGAGCGGCCGACGTGTTCATGCGGGGAGCCGACATCGCCGCGTTCTGCTACATCGTCTTGGTGACGTCCTTCGGGCTGGTCCCCTACTTCGCGCTGACCCTCGCGGTGTTCCCTATCTACTCCTTCATTTACCGCTATCTGTCGAGGTCCGTCGACAAGGACACGATCAGAGACCTGATAGCAGATGGGGAGTTTGCGTTGTGGGCACCGGCGATATACCTTGCAAAAATCTGAGGTCGGCCGGGTTCGGGCATCGTGACGGCAAACTGGCGATTCCTGTGATTCTTGCATCCTCGGCGCCCGCCGCCATCGTCGTGACGTGCGGACCGCCAAAGGAGCCGTGAGAACCGATGGCCATCGATTCGTCTCTGCTGATCAATCCCCTCGTCTACGCCGTCTACTTCATCATCAACGGAATCTCGATCTACTACATATCGAAGCAGGATACCAGCGACTATCGGCAGCTCAAGGGCCTGCTCATCTCGATCCAGCTGCTCTTCATCTCTATCGTGGCGCTCGAGGTAGGGCGGAGCTTCACGTCTTCGAAATTCTTCATGACGGTGTACACCATCGGGAACACGACCTTCGTCCTCGTCGACGTCGTCTTGCTCACGCTGGTCGCCCTTACCGTCTACCTTCGGCCGAAGGGAGCGTCCATGAAGGCCATTTTCTCGGAGATGAGCAGGCACCCGATACAGCAAGCGCTCTTCTTGGCGAACGCCGCGTACATCGCTCTAGCAGGGGCGATAATCTGGGCCTTTCGGCCGTTTACCATCGTAGACGTGAGGAACCTGGCCGGAACGGTGGTCTCGGCCACCAACTTCTCTGACACGTACCTGAGCATCCTGCTGGGCGTCCTCCTGATATTCGTAGGATACCCTTCAACGTTGCTATTTCTGGCCCGGAGAAGGTCCAAGGACCCCGAGGTGAATCGGCCTCGACCTGCTCATCTTCGAGGGCTTTCTGATCGGCATAGGAATCGACGCTAGCGCCCTGGGGTACCTCATCGCCGCCAGCGCCTTCTCCGCGAGCGCGCTGATCTTCAGGAGGGCGACGGTGCTGTCCGGGTTCTTCGAGCCCATCGCCGTTCCGGCCGGCCAGCCAAGGCCCACAGGCACCGACCTGGTGGGCCTAAGGGTGGGCATAGACGCCTCTACGCTGCTCGGGAGGAACGTCCTCCTCGAGGTCGACCCTGCAGCGAGGTACGAGAAGGTGATCAAAGCCTTCGCACTGGAGTGGATCTCCGAGGAGTACGTGATATTCACATTCACGTCGAAGGGGAGCCCGGTGTATGTCGCTCTCTCCGACGTGCTCGGGTCGAGGTTCTACACCCTCTCAGAGAAGGTTTCGTACCCGCGCCCTGGTTCCACCCAATACGAAGTCCTCGTTCCGCGCAACGACCATTCTATCCTCCTGAACGTCCTCGACAAGACCCTGAAGACCAATCCGAACCTCAAGATGGCGGTCGTGTTCGACAGCGTGTCGGATGTGATACTGTCATCGAGCTTCGAGTCCGCCTACAAGTTCCTGAAGCAGGCCAACGAGCTGGTCGGCTCGTCCGGGAAGACGGCGATCTTCCTTATCACAAAGGCTGCTCACAGCGAGCGGGAATCCAACATAGTCAGGAGCCTGTTCCCGAACCAGCTCTCCTACGACTCGAGGGGTCTCGACGTCTCAAAGCTGGCGTAGCGCCGTGGGGTCGGCCTAGTAGAAGAGCCTCAGCAGGCTCCCAAGGTTCGAGCCCACCACGTAGACGTAGAAGACGTCCGCGGCCACCAGGACTACGAAAGCGCTGATCTTCACCATGCGTATCCCCATCGGGTGTCGACCCGCCGTGTCCCTCGCGAAGCTCGCGTAGAGCAGGGGGATTATCGGCGCATACTTTAGGAGGAGGGCGATAAGGAACCCGAAGAACCCCATGTAAAGGAGTCCGGAGACGATGGGGTTAAGCTCGACAAAGTAGGGCGTGGCTTTGAAAGCTACGAGAGTCGAGAGGACGTCGATGAAATTAAGGATGAGCAGCACGACCAGCATGGGCACGAGCCTGCCCTCAAGCTTCGACAGGCTAAGCGACATCACCCAGGCACGGTCCCGTTCGCGAACCTTCTCATATCGGCTGCGAAGCCTGCTTCGGACGCTGCCCGACATAACGCCACTCTTGAGAATCCTCTAACAGTTAAACTCTTTTCTCCGGCGGGACTAACGTTCGGCTGCCATCCGTTCCGCGGCGTCTTTCCGCTCCAGGTAGCTGCCCCTGAAGGCGAACGTCTCTTCCTTGTTCACTTTCGACCTCACGACGGGGGCCGGTTCGACCTCTGCGTTCGGTTCGCCCATCTGAGCGGGGATCTCTTCCTCGGAGTCCTTGGATTCCTCGGTCTCGTCAGATTCAGAGGCATCAACAGAGTCCTTCTTGGTCTGCTTGAAGGTGGCTTGGGCCTTCTTCAGCTCCTTGAGGACCTTCTCGAGGGCGTAGACCTTGTTGGAGGCGTTTCTCCTCTTCTCGGTGATAAGCCGCTTCAGCTCTGGCGTGCAGTATTGGATTATCGCGAGAATGACTTCCGGCGGGAATGCGTTCAAGGGCCTCGAGAGCTTGTTGTCCTGATTGTCGATCATGACGACAACCGACTCCGACGCGAGGAAGGCCTCCTTGAGGGGCTTCGTCGTCATAAGGATGTCCGTGTCAAGAGGGATCGTCACGTCGACCTCGTATTGGAGGAGCCTCATCGTATTCGCTAGCCTCTCTCCATAGCTTCTCTCTTTCTGGTAGAGTTCTGAGAGCATCAAATATTCACCTTGTATCTCCCTGAGCTGGTCGACGAAGC
>JAPCJN010000063.1:9285-11748 GCA_027886925.1 Nitrososphaerota archaeon | reverse complement strand
TCGACACTGGTGGAGTTCAAAAGCATCTTCAGCTGCAGCCCATCTCGCGAAACTCCAGAGGAGAACGCCAACGCCCCGTCCGCCAGGGTTGTTGTGCTCACGGTCTGCGTGATTGTTTGGGATTCTGTGCTCGTCGTTTGTTCCTGATGGTGAGACGTGCTGACTGCGAGGTAGCCCGCACCAAGTGCAGCGGCGATCAAGAAACCGATGAGAGCAATCGATGCTGTTTGGATTGCTACTCTACGATTCAGCAGCGACGATGTCATGGCATGACCCGAATACCCATTTTCTCGATTTATGCCTTTGTCCGAAGGCAGTTTATGGGTTAGTGGCTAATGGTTTTTTGGCGACTATAACCATTAATATCCGAGAGAGGCTGTCCGCGAAAAGAGAAGTTGACCAAGGCGGAGATACTCGGGGAGTCGCTCCCCTTCGAGGAGAGGGTCTCTCTCCCAGGTTGGGCCCGCCGGCAGGTGGACCTGCAGACGTACGTCGCGGCGCACGAGGCCTCTGTCAAGGAATCCGCCAGTCGTTGGGAGCAGGTGGCCAAGGAGCTCGAATGGTCGACGCCTTGGGACCGCGTTGTGGCAGACGGAGAGTACCCGCATGTGGCGAAGTGGTTCGTGGGCGGCAAGCTGAACCTGTCACAGCTGGCCCTTGACCGCCACCTCAACGATGGCAGGCGCGACAAGGCCGCCCTGATCTGGGAGGGGGAGGCGGTCGACAAAGGCGGGTCTCCCCTGGAGACGAGGACGCTCACCTACGGAGACCTCGCGAGAGAGGTCAACGCGTTCGCGTTCATCCTAAAGGAGAGGTTCGGGATGAAGAAGGGGGACCGGATGGCGGTCTACCTTCCCATGATCCCGGAAGCCGTCATAGCGCTGCTGGCGGCCGCGAGGCTAGGGATCACCTTCACCGTCGTCTTCAGCGGCTTCAGCGCAGACGCCCTCCCGACGAGGACAAACGACCTGGGAGCGACGCTGTTGGTGACGGCGGACGGTCTGAACACGACGGGCAAACAGGTGAGACTCAAGGATATCGTAGACAAGGCGCTGGAGATGACCCCCACGATAAGGCACTCCATAGTCATCAACAGGACGGGCGACCAAGGCCTGCAGATGAAGCCTGGGCGCGACTTTTGGCTCGCCGACCTCCGGCGCGAGGTCCCTCCAGACGTCCGCGTGGAGCCCGAACCTCTGGACAGCGACCACCCCCTCTACGTCCTGTACACGTCGGGGACGACAGGGAAGCCCAAGGGGATAATCCACGATAACGGTGGTTACGCGGTGCTACTGCACGCGACGATGAGGTGGGTGTTCGACATAAAGGACGACGACGTCTACTGGTGTCCCGCAGACATCGGATGGGTCACGGGCCACAGCTACGTCGCGTTCGGGCCGCTGATCGAGGGCGCCACGATAGTGGTCTATGAAGGGACGCTCGACTTCCCTCAACCCGACCGCTGGTGGCAGATAGTGGAGAGGAACAGGGTGTCGGTCTTCTACACCACCCCCACCGCCACGAGGATGCAGATGAAGTTCGGGGACGACTTTGCAAAGAAACACGACAGGAGCTCGCTTCGACTGATCCACAGCGTCGGGGAACCGATCAACCCCTCCGCTTGGAGGTGGCTGTTCGAGGTCGTCGGGGAGAAGAGGTGCCCCGTCGGCTCCACCTGGTGGATGACCGAGACCGGGGGGATCATGATAAGCCATCTCCCTGGCCTCATGTTGCTGCCCATGAAACCCGGGACGAACGGGATGCCCATCCCTGGGGTGGACGCCGATGTCGTGGACGACAAGGGAGACCCCGTGGAGCCGGGAAAAAAGGGATTCCTTGTCATCCGTAACCGATGGCCAGGAATGCCCGGCGGGCCCACGGGGATGTGGGGGGACCCGGAGAGGTACTCCAAGCAATATTTCGAGCGCTTCCCGGGGAGGGGCTACTTCTTCTGTGGCGACTACGCCATTAAGGACAACGACGGCTACATCTGGGTGGCGGGCAGGGCCGACGAGGTGCTCAAGGTCGCGGGGCACAGGATAGGGACCTTCGAGCTCGAGTCGTCCATAGTCTCCCACAAGGCCGCTTCCGAGGCGGCCGTGGTCGCGATCCCCGACCCGATCAAGGGGGAGGTGCCCATCGCCTTCGTCGTGCTCAGGCAGGGCTTCGTAGGTGACGAACCTCTGAGGAAAGATATCCGCCTATGGGTGAGGGAGACCTTCAGCCCTATCGCGGAGCCCTCGCAGGTCTACTTCGTCAACAAGCTGCCAAAGACAAGGAGCGGGAAGATAATGAGACGGCTCGTGAAGGCGGTGGCCGAGGGGAAGCCATTGGGCGACATAGCGACCCTCGAAGACGAGGCCTCGGTCGAGGAAGTCAAGGAAGCCTACAACGCCCTGAAGGTCTCTTGACGATCCTGGAATCTACCAGCCTTAAATAGCGTCCGCCGCTGGGACGGAAAAA
>JAPCJN010000063.1:0-9275 GCA_027886925.1 Nitrososphaerota archaeon | reverse complement strand
GAAGTTGCTGATGATGATCCCAGGCCCCAGTCAACCTGAGCCGGAGGTGCTCCAGGCTCTAGCGGAGCCTGTGCTGCCCCACTACGGCAAGTTGTGGAAGCCCGTCTACGACGACGCGACCAAGAAGCTCCGAAGCGTGTTCGGGACGACGAGGAACGACGTCATCCTGATGCCCGTCCCAGGCCAGGTCGCCGTCGAGACCGCGGTGGTCAACCTGGTCGGGCGGGGAGGGAGCGGGTTCGTCTGCGTCAACGGTGTGTTCTCAGGGATGATACCCCAGATGATCAAGGCGGTAGGGGGGAAGGCTCACATCATAAAGTCCAAGCCCGGCTACGGTCCGACCGCGGAGGAGGTCGCGGAAGCCCTCGACGGGGCAGGCCGTGACGTCGCCGGAACCGCGTTGTTCTTGGTCCACACCGAGACCTCGACTGGGTCCGCCACGGGCCCAGCCGACATCTTCAGGGTCTGCAGAAAGAGAGGCGTCCTCACGGTGTTGGACGCCATCTCGACGTTCGGAGGCATGGAAGTCAAGGCTGACGAGTGGGGCATCGACTACGCCCTAGGTTACGCGAGCAAGGCGCTCGGAGGCGTTTTCGGAGCGCAGCCCGTGATGATAGGGGATGCCGCTTGGGCGGCCGCGAAGGAGAATAAAAGCCGCATCCACAACCTCTTCCTTGACCTGAACAACTGGCGCAGGTCGATAGAGAACGACAGCTCCTGGGGCCACCCCTATCCGTCTTCGATGCCGACCTCGGTGATAGTCGCGTTGCGAAAGGCCGTCGACCTGGCCCTGAAAGAGGGGCTGCAGAACCGCTACAAAAGGCACGAGGCGGCCGCCCGTGCGATGAGGGAGGGGATCAAAGGCCTCGGGCTCGACCTTCTCACAGACAGCCGATTCTATTCGAACACGGTGACCGTAGCAAAGGTGCGCCCGGGCGCTTCCGCCAAAATCAGGGGGACGCTCATCGAGAAACACGGCATCATGATAGCCGACGGCCTGGAGGCCCTCGCCGGCAAGATAATCCGGATCGGGCACATGGGGACGTCGGCTACCCCCGAAGCCATATCGAGGACTCTCGCGGCCCTGTCGGACGCAGTACCGAAGGCGAACGCCTGACCGCGATCACAGGGGCAGGTTCACCACCTTGCCGTCCTGCATCGACTTTTTCGCGGCCGCGGCTATTTCGACGGCTGCCTTCCCGTCGAATGCGGTCACGGCGGTGTCTCTGTCCTGTGCTATCGAGTCTATGAACGACTCCATCTCCAGCCTGTATGCCTCTTTGAACCGGTCGGCGTATCCGCCGTAGACTCCGATCGACTCCTGAGGTCCGCTGAGAATCCTGAGGTCGTCCGCGGCGTCCGGCCTCGTGAAGACCGTGGCCTTGGTTCCGACCACTTCGACCCTCGCATCATAGCCGTAGTTGACCATCCTGCTGGCATCGACCTGGGCCACTACCCCGTTCGCCAGGTACAGGTTCGTTATCGCCGTGTGCTGGTCGGCCTGCGAGCGCTGAGACCCATCGGCCATCACCCTGCTCACCTCGCTCCCGCACAGCCACCTCACGGCGTCGTAGTCGTGGCTGCACATGTCAAAGAAGATGCCGCCGCTCGCCTTGACGTCAGGCCACTTCGCTGGGTCCGGCGAAGGGTCGCGGGTGTTCGACTTTACGAGGACGGTGGTGCCGATCCTGCCGGAGTCGATCGCCTCCTTGGTCCTGACATGGGAGCCATCGAACCTCCTCTGGTGCCCGACCTGGAACTTCGCGGGCGATTTTTGGCTCGACTTTAGGACCTGCTCCGCGTCGTGGAACGTCGGCGCGACCGGCCCCTCGCAGAATATATGCTTCCCGACTTCGCAGGTCGCCTTGACTATCTGCGGCTTCTGCGAGGTGGGTGTCGCTATGACGACGGCCTGAACGTCCCTGTTTTCCACCAACCTGAGGTAGTCGGTGAAAATGCTCGTCACGCCGTGCTCCGAGGCCAACCTTCTAGCGACGTCTTCCGCTACGTCCGAGACGGCGACCAGCTTCGCGTTCGGGACGGACTTTATGTTGAAGGCGTGGATCCTCCCCATCCTGCCCGCGCCGATGATGCCGACCCCGACCTGTTTGCTGCTACTGCTGTTATTGTCGTTGTTAGCCTGAGTCGCCACGGCTGGTTCTCCTTATCCCTCACTGCTAAAAATGATTGCGCTTTTGCTCTAGCTACGATGGGTCTTCCTGTCGCTGGACCCGCTAACAGCCTTTCTGCCTATCTGACCTGCCCTGCATCTATCTCGAGCGCTGCTGCGGCTTCGCCACGGGGACTCGCGGCGCTCCTGCCTTCGCAGCTGGGCTGTTGAAGACGTCCAGCGCCTCCTTCACCGTCGCTCCCTCGTGCACTATCGCGCGGATGGCCTGGATCATGGCGACGGGGTTGTCGTTCTGCCATATGTTCCGCCCCATGTCGACGCCGATCGCCCCCTCTTGCATCGCCCTGTGAGCGAGCTGGAACACGTCGGTCTCGGTGTTGAGCTTGGGTCCTCCGGCCACCACGAGAGGGACCGGACAGCCCTCGACGACCCTGGTGAATCCTTCGCAGTAGTAGGTCTTGACGACGTGGGCCCCTATCTCAGCCGCGATCCTGCACGCCAAGGCAAGGTAGCGGTCGTCCCTCTTCTCCAACTCCTTCCCCACAGCAGTGATCGCCATCACGGGCATCCCCAAGTCCTCTCCTTCGTCGACCAGCTTCGCGAGGTTTAGAAGCGTCTCCCTCTCATGAGGCGCCCCGACGAATATCGAGATCGAGACAGCCGCCGCGTTCAGTCTTACCGCATCCCTCATCGAGGTCGTGATGCCTTCGTCGCTCAGGTCTTCCTTCAAGATGCTCGTCCCGCCCGAGACTCTCAGGAGTATGGGGACGTCCCAAGCAGGGTCGATTGAAGTGCGCAGCACGCCCCGCGTGACTGAGATCACGTCGGCATATGGGACGAGGGGCGAGATTGTCTTTCGGGGGTTCTCCAGCCGCCGCGTCGGGCCCATGAAGTAGCCGTGGTCGCAGGCGAGCATCACGGAATGGCCGGTAGACGGTTTGATCATTCGAGCGAGTCTGTTCTTCAAGCCGTAGTCCATGGTAGTTCTAGTCCCGAACGAACCGGTTCACTGGATATATCTTTTGGGTTTGCTCAATATTCCGGTTCGACCCGTCTTTTGCGGTTCGTCGCTTCCGCATACGCGATCCTGGAGAGCTCGTCCGCTTCGGAGTTCTGCTCCCGAGGTATCCACTTGAATTTAAGATTCGAGAATCCGAGTGCCAGCTTCCGTGCCTCCAGCAGCTTCTCCACATATCCTCCCTTCTTGAACTTCCAGTCCCCGTTCATCTGGTTGACCAGGAGCTTCGAATCCGAATAGACGGTTATCTCCTCTGCGCCGTCCCCTTGCGACCTCTTTATGCGCTTCAGCGCCATGACGAGGCCTTCATACTCGGCGTAGTTGTTGCTGACAGGGTCCCCGGCGAACCCATGGCCTGTATCTAGACGCTTGCCATCCCTGTAGATGGCGAACCCATACGTCCCAATCCCTGGATTTGTAGGTTCAGCAAGACCGTCGGTAAATACCTCGATCAATCGACACGCATCCGGAAACGACGCGATATAACCAGTCGGGCACGAAGGAGA
This sequence comes from Nitrososphaerota archaeon, assembly GCA_027886925.1. The sequence goes on along the minus strand of JAPCJN010000063.1, from coordinate 5,620 downwards.
GTTATCTAGAAATTTTTGGGGGAGGTCGCCTCCAGTCGGGGGTCAACCTCTTCGTTGGCGCAGCCCCAGAGGGCCGCTTATGCTCCCGCGTTTTGTTGGTCTTCTGCAGATTCCATCGCGCCAGAAGTCTCTGTGGCTCCTGGTGCTGCGGTCGTCGCTGAACCTTCTACGACGGTGCCCGTCGCAAACCTGTTCGAGACCTGGGTCACCTTGACCCTAGCTGTCTGTCCCTGCTTCCCTCCGGCTACAAATATGACGAAGCCGTCAATCTTTGCGATGCCGTCGCCGCGCCTGCTCACGTCGGAAATGGTAACATCATATTCCTTGCCGACTTCGACAGGCTTGGGCTTGAAGGACTTGAAGCCGCCTTCTCCTCCGCCGAATCCACCGCGGTTGCCGAATCCGCCTCCACGTTGTCCGAAACTCATCCTATTCACTTCCTACCGTAGTTTCCTTCGGTATTACAAGGGCTCCGTACGAACTAATTAAGCGTTAGGAATAAACGGTTATATACGGGACGGACGGAATTCGCTTACCTTGGGAGACCCAGAACTAATTTTCTCATCAGGTCTGCTCGAGTTTGATTCAGTTGCGAGCATCCAGAGATACGTGAGGTCGCTTTTGAACCACTACGAGAGAGAGGCCGACCTTTACGGAGAGCAGATAGGATCGCTGATGAGGACACGCGAAAAGCTCGAGCGCGACGGACGTGCGGCGAAGATGAACGCGCAGAATTGGAAGAGGATAGGCATGTTCTATGTCAACGACAGAGACCCGGCTCTGGGGATGCTCGAGATGCTCCTCGAGGTTCTTGAGGAACACAAGGCAAAGATCGCCAGAATCTCACAGGCTTTGGTCAAGTTTGACGAGCTCGACGAATTGAACATTCCCGAGGGTTCTACGATAACCCTTTCGCTGCGCGGGGGAGTCCCTCTGCGCATGGTCATCGCCGCTCACAGGATCGTCACACTCGGTGGACAAGCGCAGCAATTACGGGCGGCATAATCATCAATCCGCGATCGCGTAAACTTCTCCTTCGCCCATACTGACGGTCTTCGTGGTCGCCGCCCAGCCCGCCACGGCAAGTGGGGCTGTCACAACCAGCGGACCATCACAAGCCAGAAGGCAAGTGGCGAAAACATGGATTCTGACTTCACAACGCCTTATAGGCTGTGAAGAAAGTTCACACTGACTTGCTCGGAACCACCTCCATCGTCGCTGTCCTAACCCATAGGGACCACACAGGGGTCCAAGGTCGGGATTGGGTAATTGACAGATTTATTGGCCATGCCGCTATTGCGGATCTCTTCCTCACTGCCAATGATTCCTCTTTTCCAAGACAATCGGCTCCAACAATGGAGGGTCCGGCATGAACCCATATCCTTCTGCAGCATACGATCCTATGACTGACATGGCTCAAGAACTCAAACAGGGCCTCATGACGAAGGTCCTTGCCGAAGAGATAGCGAGGAAGATCCTGGGAGGCGCGGGCTCAGTACAAGCTGTGATGATAATCGACGACTTGGGCGAGGTGCTCGCCCACGCCAGGGCCGAGGGCTTCGACGTGGAAAACGAAGGCTCGGACGATGCCCTACCCAGCCTCTTGTCGTTTCCTGACCACAAGGTCCTAGTGTTCCTGAGGCTGCCTAGCGTCGCTGACCCGACGAGTCTCTACGAGTCCGTTCTGGGGAAACTCGAAGGCTACGGAAACTAGCGTTAGGTCGTCCTTCCTAGATTTGTTCGTTTTTGCCTCTTAGCTGGTGGAAGAGGCCTATCTTGTAGATGTTGGGGCTAGCCGGAATCGCAAGTGGGCGCTTCTCTCCTTTAGCAAACCTCAGATCTTTCCGGCCCGTGGGGCACTGCAGCGCGAATCGCCGACAGGCGCCCCGACTGTGGACGCGGTGGATGCAATTCTCGGAGGACGATGCCCCTCTAGAGAGCTGACGGAACCTGGGTCACAAAGCTTTAGAGGGATAAGGAGCAGACCCGCGCCAATATGCCAAAATATGTAGTCATATCCAACCATCCACCTAACAGCTGTCCTTCGGCGGTTAAGACCCTAAGGACCATGGGCGAGAACCTTGACATGGACATCCCGCCAATGCTCGAGAAGCACAAGATAAAGGCAGATGTAATACTGCATCTCGACCCGGGACACAAGGTGCTGTGGGTCCTCGATGCTCCCAGCGGGGAAGCAGTGAGAGATTTCGTCTACGACTCAGGGCTGAGCCGATGGAATGATTTCGAGTTCCACATGGCTAGCAGCTTGCAGGAGGTCACGTCTTGGATCGGGAAACTGCCCACGATTTGGTAAGCCCCTAGAGACTCCCTTCCTCTGTCAAGACGGTGCTTAGGCCGTCATACCCGTTGGCCCCCTTCGCCAGTTCACCCTAGCGTCCGGGCGCCGACCGGGGTCACGAAAATTCCGTTCGAATGTTCGAACGCCACCTGAGGTTTCCCACACTTAATGAAGCTCAACATCAGCCCATGAGCGCGCTTCCGATGACGATCAAGGCAAAGGAAAGTGCCGCCAGCGCGAGGACCTGTCTCAACTCGCTTCCTCGCGCTTTCAAATCGTTTTGGAAGTGCGCTTGTTACCGATAAGCCGTCGGAAGGGGGAGTCCATATTCGGAGTCGATGTTAGATGCATCCGACTTCGGAATCTTTGGATGCCTGAGAGGCCAACAGAATCAGTGATTGCCGTAAATCCTAAATCGTTTTGCAAAAGAGCGGCATTAATCCTCAGATCCGCGTTAATGACGACAAAGCGACCATAGCCGTCAGAGCGAAATTCCGGGCTCACTTTGATTCGTCCAACAACCTGAAAGGGGCAATCATCAACTTTCTTCTAATGCCACAGAAAAGACATGGCGCCAAAATAGGACACAAGACTTATCACGGCCACCAAAGCGCAGCGACTCGAATGAGCTCTCTAGTAGGTATTGTGAAGCTGTATTGGGAGCTCTCAAAGCCGAAAATCGTGCTGCTGCTCGTCTTCACGGGGCTAGCTGGGATGTTGGTAGCCTACAAGGAGGTGAACCAGACCCCGTCGATCCTCGCCCTCGGCGTTTGCACCATCGCCCTCCTCCTTGGGTCTGCGGGCGCCGAAGTGCTCACGAACTATCACGACCGAGACATCGATAGCGTGATGAAGCGCACCGCACACCGCCCCATCCCTAGTGGGCGGGTGTCGCCGCGGGACGCGCTAATCTTCGGGTTGGTCGCTTCCATCCTCTCCGTGGCCATCTCTGCAACCTTCAACTGGCTCGCCGGTGCCTGCATGCTCTTCGGTCTGATTGACAATGTGGGGGTCTATTCCCTCTGGCTAAAGCGAAGGAGTTGGCTCAACATCATACTCGGCGGCATCTCCGGGGGGATGCCGGTCCTGGTGGGGTACACTGCCGTCTCCGGTGCGATCACGCCTCTCGCGTTGTTCATGGCTGCGCTGGTGATAGTCTGGATCCCGACGCACATATGGAGCTTGGCAATCAAGACGAGGAAGGACTACGAAGCCGCGAAGATTCCGATGCTCCCGATCATCGTCAACGAGAGGGTGGCGACGCTGTGCATAGCTTTCACCAGCTCCCTCTTGGTCGTCTTCTCCCTCGCCATCTTGTTGGTGCCTTCCGCCGTTAGCACCTTCTACGTGATCTCGGCCCTCGCCTCAGGAGCCGTGATACTAGGTTACAGCGTAAAGCTCGTGATAGACAAGACGGAGAAGACGGCGTGGACGCTCTTCAAGCTCTCGAGCCCCTACCTTACGCTCATCTTCATCGTGATAGTAGTGAACATCTGGTTCTTCTGAGGCGTGCTCTCGCGCACTTGCGAAGAGGCGTCGCATCGTCGCCTCAACTCTTGCACGCAAGGAAGGCGTGTTATCGGTTCAAGTAATATTTCCTGCCTTTTTGGTGTCCTGCTAATTAGACAGGAAAAGCGAGGGGGTCGCTCTCAGGGATACAGGGCTGACGATTGCAGCGGCCTCATGGCTTGTGCTTACAACGTCCGGACGGATCCTCGGAATCCTCGGAATGGCTAAATACTCGATTTTTCAACGAATGTCGAATGACAAAGGCGTTCAGCGGAAGGACAATCATGTCAGCCTCTGTAAGTTTACTATTTTTGCTGTCAGCCATCTCTGTCCCCACGGCTCTCGCCTCCGCTAGTGCTTCATCGGCGCCTGCCGCAGCCGCAACGCCGCTCACGTCACTCCAGGCCAACTGGGCGTACCCGGAGGGCAACGCTCTCAATCAAGGATACAACCCGCAGACACAGATCAACGCTTCAAGCGCTCAATATCTGGGCTTGAACTGGCTGTTCCCACTGCCCACCCACCCGACCGCACTGCTGTCGGTCTCCGGAGGCCTGGGTGTTGACACGGCAATATTGATAATCAACGGAACGGTGTATACGACCACCCAGTACGGCCAGGTGTTCGCCCTCAACGCGGCCAACGGCAACGTCCTCTGGACTGACGTCCTACCGATACAGGCGAATGCAACCTTAGGCCAGTCCGATGGGGGGCTGTCGCTCCACCTCCACGACGGAGAGGTGCAGTTCACGACCGCGCTGTTCAACCACACCCCGACCTACTGGGTCTCGGCTCCCGACCACAAGGTCTACGCGATCAACGCGTTGACCGGTGCTTACGAGTTGAACTTCTCGTATTACAACAGCCTCGCCTCGGTCGCGGGGAACAACCCCAACACCGTCTATGCGACGCTAGCGAGCAACATCCTCATCGACCAGGCGAAAGGCATCGCGATCACATCGATGCTCAGTTCGTCAGCCAACAACGCGGCGAGGTGCTTCTTTAGGGGATGGAACATTCTGGTGACCCCGCCTCAGCTGATGTGGACCGCTTTCTGCTCGCCTCCTGAACCAGGAAGCAACGTACCTGTGAATGCCAACTGGGACGTGCAACAGGTCAACAACATGACGGGCGCGCAGATCTTCTACCCAGGACCCGCCTATAACGGCGGCGGCACGATACCTGGCACCGCGGTGGTCGACCTAAAGACTCTCTCAGCCTCTGCGCTGAACTCGACCCTCTACAACGACTGGGGCTATGTCCAGAGCGCGCACTGCGCAGCCGAGGACGGAGGCGCCTCCCCTGGAGCGACGGGCGCTGGCTGGGGTGGGCCATGGATCCTGGGCACAGGAGCTTCGGCAGGCATGATGTTCGTGAACACAGGCAACAGGGGCCCATACAACGGTGACTGCACTCCAGGTCCAGACCTCTGGCAAGCCGCTGTGATGGCGCTCAACGAGCAGACAGGCCAATGGGTCTGGGGTTTCCAGACGTCCGCCCACGACGAGTGGGACTGGGACTGCTCATGGTGGCAGGGCCTCGGCAACGAGACCGTCAACGGCGTCAACACGCAGGTAGTCTGGAAGACATGCAAGAACGGCTACCTCTACGAGCTGAACGCCCTCAACGGCAAAATGATCTGGGCATACACGCCAGTGCAAAGCATTCTGGCAAGGTGCCAGTACTGCTACATCCACAACCCGCTCAACTTGTCACAGATGACAGAGGCGTTCTTCAACCCTAGTCTGGCGGACACGCTCATGTACCCCTCCAACTCGGCCGGCTTCGAGAACTCACCTGCATACAGTCCGA
>JAPCJN010000062.1 GCA_027886925.1 Nitrososphaerota archaeon | reverse complement strand
ACAGCAGACAAAGCTCTTCTTCATCGTCCACTATCGCGATCCTCTTCTTGCTCTCGTTGGTCGTCTCACCATGGCCGGAAAGCGGGCTCGGCCCTGGTTCAATTCGACCCGCGTCCCCTTCGGAAGCTCCCGTTTGCATCTTCAAAAAAGAGCGGTTAGGCCAAAGATGAATCTGCGGGACGATCAAGGTGATTTTGGCAACCATATTTCCACCGTGGTCCCCTTGGTATGGTCGCCCGCGGATCTGTCCCTGAGGTCGAGCCTGCCGGAGTATCTGTCGACGACGAGCGCCCGGACTATCGACAGGCCTAGCCCCCTCCCCTTCGAATTTCCCATGTATCGCGTTAGCGCGTCTTTCTTCATGTCGTCGGAGATGCCTCTCCCGTGGTCTGCGATGGTCATTTTCCAATATGCCTTCCTCGTGACTATGTTGTCCTGCGCCTCCACCTCTTCGAGGATGACGTCGATCGAGACCTTCGGTCCATCAGTATATTTTGCCGCGTTGGTCAGGATGTTGATGAACACCTCGTCCAGCAGGCCGTCTGCGACGACCTTTGCGTTCGGCAAACCGGGCGAGACCTCTATCGTTCTGTCCGGGAACGCCTTTCTAGCCAACTCCAACGACCTTTCGAATGACTCCTTCAGGCTGACGGTCTCTAGCACTGGGTCCTTCTGTGATAGGATGTTGCCCAAGGCCCTGGTTCTACGGATAAGATCGGTCGAACCATCTATGGCATTGAGGATTGAGCTAGCTAATCCGAGGAGTTTCTCATCAGTCAGCGAGCTCTCCAACATCTCGGCGTTCCCTTTTGAAATCTGGTTGTAGTTTCTTATGTCGTGGACCAGGATGTCTTGCATCAACTCTGCCCTCTTCCTGCTTCGGTCCGCCTCGATACGTGCGGCCTCCTCCTTGGAGAGGTTCAGGTACACGCTGTAACCGGCTAGCGCAAGCAGTCCGGCTGCGAATATTGTGACGATGAACGCGAAATCTGCGCGTTGCACTCCCTGCTGCTCGGCGAGGCTCACCCCCTGAGACTGCAGGGCGACGACATGGGCATTCATCCCCGAAATGACGCCCCTAATCTGGTTCGAGAGTGACTCTCCCAGGTTCGTGTTCACCTCGGCCTGTGCTGCCGCAAAACCCTGAGTCTGCCTAAGGTCTATGGTTTTCTTCATTTCGAGAAGCTTCATTTGTATTAGAGGGCGAATCTGCTGGAACCCTGAGCTGAGGTTAGAATCGGCTCCGACTAGGTCTCTCAGAGCGTTCGTCGTCCCATTTATTGAGTCGATGGCAGATTGATACGGCTGAAGATAACTGGCATTTCCCGTGATGACGTAGCCTCTTTGACCGGACTCGGCGTTGTCGAGCTCCGTTAGCAGTCCGGACAAGTTCGCCTGCACAGCGTTCTCGTTGACAATGTCGTTGACTGTCAGCTCATACTGGTTGTTGATTTGGAAGGTTTCCAAGGAAAGCAGGATGACGAGCGCCAGTCCCACGATGAACCCCGCTATGACAAATCGTTTGTCAGAGAACTTCAAGAAGAACTCTCCAACCCTACAGGCAATCTCGGCCCACTTCTCCTCTCCTTGTCTCGAAAACGCGCCCTAGTCAAGCTTTCACCCGAGGGAGGCACGCGTTCGCTTTAGTAGTATGTGCGACTGACCAAGTTGCGTCGTGACGCTGCGGCCTCAACTCGGCATGTTCGACGCTGTCGCCACAGGCCTCGCGGCGATGCTCGGTGCCGGGATCTTCGCCGTGATCGCGCCAGCGGCCGGAATCGCCGGGCCAGCTTTGATCATCTCGCTGGTAATCGCATCCAGCGTAGCTTTCTGCAACGCGCTCTCCTCGGCGCAGCTTGCGGCGGTCCTGCCGCGCACCGGCGGCACCTACGAGTTCGGGGGCCGAATGTTGGGCCCTTGGTGGGGGTTCGCCGCAGGGTGGATGTTTTTGGTGGCCAACACGGTAGGACCAGGAGTCATAGCCCTGGCCTTCGGTGGATACCTGCACACCCTATTGGGCGCAATCCCGACCCGGACGGCGGCGGTTGTGGCCGTGATGGCGATGACGGCCCTGAATGCGGCGGGCATCCGACGGTCGGTCCGCTTGACCGACGTCGTGGTGGTGTTGTCGGTCCTCTCTTTGCTTTCCGTCTCAGTGATAGGTCTCCCTGCCGTGCAAGAGGCTAACTTCGCGCCGTTCGCGCCGAACGAAATCGGGGGTGTCATGCAGGCAACTGGGCTCCTCTTCTTCGCCTACACGGGCTACAGCCGCATAGCCACCCTGGTGGAAGAGGTGCGCGACCCTAGGAGAACCATCCCCAAGGCGACCGTAGCCGCGTTGGGCACGGCCACCTTGCTCTATGTTGGCGTGGCCGCCACGGCTCTAGGCGTCTTGGGCGCGGTGCGACTCTCGCAGTCGTCTTCTCCGTTGCAGGACACGATGGCCGAGGTAGGCAGCGGGATTGGCGTAGCCATAATATCTGCGGGGGCGCTCCTGACCACGTTCAACGAGGGGCTCTCGGACCTGCTAGGGGTCTCGCGCGTCGCCTTTGCTATGGGACGAGGTGCCGACCTGCCGAAGACCCTGGCTCAGCTCGGTTCGGGGCAGAACCCCTGGCGCAGCGTCGTCTTCACAGGCGTGATAGCCATTCTGGTCGCAGCGTTTGCTCCGTTTGTGACGGCCGTGGCCGTGTCGAGCTTCGGGACGTTGTTGTATTACTGCGTGACCAACATTTCGGCGCTTAGGCTGTCGAAACAGCAGCGGATGTTCCCTAGGGAGCTGTCTGTCGTCGGTTTGGCCGGTTGCGTTGCCTTGGCTTTCGCTCTCGCGACACAGGACATCCTGATAGGGCTGGCGATTCTCATGGTGGGTTTGATATTCCGTGGTCTGCGCCTTGCGCTCACAAGACGAGGCTGAGGCCCGGGGCCTCTTGCACTGACCACCGTCCAAGAATGCCTTGATATCCTCGAAGGTTCCTCTGGTCGGTAGCCTATTCCCCGGTTTGCAAATGGAAAGGCATCGATTGTATTCCCAGTTTTCCGGGGCCGGTGAACCTGGTCAAACGGAACGTTGACCCGCCAAACAGCCCGGCCTTCAATCCGACCGACACCGTGTCCAGCTTTACTGTGGCGTCTTTGTAAAGGAACCCGCCGGGCTCGACGTCGATTGACTCGCCTGAGGCGAGGGTGTGCTCGAATACGTTTCCATATCCATGGATTGCCAGAAGGCCCGCACCTTCAAAGGTGTCTATGAAAAAACCAGTTCCCCCGTAGAGGAGATTGGCTATTCCCTTGACTCTGAAGTACGAGTAGTTTACCCCGGACGTGGCAAATAAGAACTGATGCTCTTTGACGTGCAGCGCCACCCCCGGCTTGGTCTCAATAAAGAAAATCTGGCCGACGGCGTCCCTTGAGAACGCGATCTTTCCTGGTCCGTGCGCTTCGGTGACGAAGATCGGGAGACCGCTGAGCATCCGCTTTCCGAGTCCCTGCATAACCTTCGCGGTGATGGAGACGCCAGGGTCTTTCCAGAGCAGGATGTGGTGCTCGAAGAATATGGAGTCCTGAGAGCCAAGCTCGACCTCCGTTACCGGCACGAGTTCCCCAGATGTTTTCGTGGTGAATGAACCATGGGTTGTTTGGTTTTGTGTTTTACCGGCCGCATGGACAAGGTCCATCGAGCACACCCTCTTTCAAGGAATCTTAAGTCTTGTCACGGATTTTGGCGCCTGGGGCCAATGCGATATCTTTCAGATGAGGGCGGAAGGATTTTCTAGACGGCGTCTCACCCCAGAAATCGAGCAATCTCCTTTGCCCACCAGCGCAAAAGGTGCAGCCTTTGCTCAACGCTCGTTGATGCGCAGCAAGGCGTCACGGGATCCCGGAACCGTAGTCTTTGGGCGTTACACTAGCGAAGCCTCCGACCCCCGATCGGCGGACGGAACGTCCTCACAAAAGCTGCGTAATGCGCGTCCCGTAGTGAAGCTTTCCGAAGGCCTCAGCGCGAGTCTCGTCGGAGTTGACCAACTCGTTGAGCCTGGCATATTCGGCTATGACGCTCGGGCCTTTCGGAGAGAGCCTGTAGAGGTGGGTCATCTCGTCAAACAGCACCAGTCCAGTGCCGGTGAAAAACGTCAGGTATTGCTCGATCTCGGCACGGGATATGTTTGAAGCATCGGCGATTTGCCCCGGGTCGGCGACATCCTTCACCAGGCCGAGGATGCGCATCCCCATTTCAATCCGCGAACCAGTAGTCATCGTGACGTTTTATTTTCCGAGGAGACTTTTAGTCAGGCCCTGAAAAAGAATTCTACAAAATTGTGAAAGTTTCTTCAGTCAGTCCTCGAATCAAGGACCTCATGGCCTTTGTGGGCGGCGATGAGATGTAGATTCAATCACCGCCGAATCTCTGACCTGGCTGGCCTTGCGCCAAATCTCCGACTCTTGTCAATGGCTCTTCACGAGATCCTAGAGTTTGCCGCAGTAAGGATCTTCCAGGCACTTTCCGAACCGAATGAGAGACGCCTCGAATTTCCTGCAGGTCGAAGTACATGTGTGACTCAAGTTCTACCTCTATTTTGCGTTACAACCGATTTTGGACTAGAATGGCCCTCCTCTCCAATGCGCGCGATGGAGGTTTTCGCCACCTGAAGAATAAAATAACGGCACGATTCGAGGGCGGGCATGAAATTCCTACTAATCGGGAGAGACATCGGGTTCACTACGCCTGTAGCTCCAGGGCAACTGGCGGGCTTGCTTGAGGGAGTCTACATCCCCAGCTTCCAGGCTATGGAACAATGGGAGAAGGAGGGCAAGGCGACCGGAGGATTCCTTGCCGCTCAAAGAGCGGGAGCAATAATACTTGAAGCAGCATCGGCGGAGGAACTCTCCAGCAAGATGACAAGCCTTCCATTCTGGGGTTTGCTGAACTGGGAAGTGATTCCTCTTCAGACCTTCCGTTCAGGCATTGAGGACGCCCAGCGCCAGGTATCGACCCTCAAACAGATGGCGGCGATGCAACACTAGGGCGGAAAAGGCCGGACACGTCCAGTCTTCATCCCCACAGCCCTTCTCTTGGGTAACATCAAAAGTGTCATTCTACCGGCGAGTCATGAAAAGTCGCTCACGACCCGCTCAGATGTTGCGGCAGGATCTCATCGTTGAGACAGCGTTCCTCAAGGACGTGGTTCGTCAAACGACAAGGTGCATGAATTGTCCCCCGTGCTGATTTTGGGAGCAACGCCCACTATGTTCCTGATGGCCTGGTCGAAGTAATTCGCCAATACAACACTGTAGCGCGGTCCGAGTTCGTGATGGAGGGTTATCGTATGGCTCCGGCTATTACTAGCGAGTTCGTAATGGTATATTCCGCTGTATTTCGAATGCACCGCGAGGAAGGAGAAGAATGTCTCAAGGTTGAGTTTCCCGAACCAGAAGCGCGTAATCTCTGGAGCGTTCTTTCCTCCCACGTCCCTTCCATGTGCGACTAGGGCTTCATCGGTGAGCAAATCGAACATCCGCCTGAATCCCTGCCGCCCGACCGAGACGTATCCAAACCTTTCAGCAAAACGATCCCATTCTGCGTACTTTGTGATTAGTGTTGTGAGCAGCGAGTTGACGCTCAATCCCTTCTTCCTGGCATCCTCCTCAAGTATCCTATCGTGCTCTGCGCTCAGACGGATGGTCCTTAGGACAGTCTTCTTGCTCGCAGCCAACGCCGTTCTTGAGTTTTCCAGTCAATGGCGGATAAGTATTACGATGTAAACGTCCGGTGTAAATAGAAACCCCATCGAGTTGAAACGGAGAGAAGTAAAAAATTGACCAAGCAAGTCGATTCCAAGGTCGTATCTTCGGAAGCCGCGAAAGCCTTGAAGGGGGACTTCAGGGGAGAAGTTGTGCTTCCGGGCGAGCCAAGCTACGAGCAAAGAAGGAAGGTCTGGAATGGAATGATTGACAAGCGTCCGGCAATAATTCTGAGGTGTGCCGGGACGAGCGATGTAATCAAGGCAGTCAAATTCGCACATGACCAGGGACTGATGGTTTCAGTGAGAGGAGGCGGCCACAACGTGGCCGGCAACGCTGTCTGCGACGGCGGATTGATGATCGATTTGTCAGGCATGAACAGCGTGAGGGTCGACCCCGCGAGCCAGACGGCCCGCGCGGAGCCCGGAGCGACATGGAGGCAGTTCGACCTCGAAACTCAGGCATTCGGCCTCGCCACAACCGGCGGGCTCGTCTCGAGTACGGGGATAGCGGGTTTCACGCTGGGAGGGGGAATCGGATGGCTCGTGAGAAAGTACGGACTCGCGTTGGACAACCTGATCTCGGCGGATGTGGTGACTGCCGCAGGTGAGCCTATGACCGCGAGCATGAGCGAGAATACAGACCTGTTCTGGGGAGTTAGAGGAGGTGGCGGGAACTTCGGAATAGTGACCTCCTTCGAATACCAGCTACATCCGGTTGGGCCAATCGTTCTTGGCGGCCTGATCGCCTTCAAGGCGGAGGACGGCCGAGAGCTCCTGAGGTTTTACAGGGAGTTCGTAGAGCAGGCGCCTGATGAGCTGACCACAGTCGCAGTCTATTTGACAGCCCCTCCGCTGCCTTTCCTGCCGAAAGAGGTGCATGGGACTCATCTCGTCGCAATCGCTCTGTGCTACTGCGGGGTGATTGAAGAGGGGCGGCGGATCCTCGCTCCGCTCCGGAGCTTTGGAAAGCCTGTGGCTGACGTAATCCAGCCGATGCCTTACGTAATCCTGCAAAGTTTGTTGGACGAGGCGGCTCCCGCTGGAATCCAGAACTACTGGAAGTCGGCATACATTGAGGGGTTGAGCGATGCTGCAATCGACGTGATCCTGTCCCACGGAAAGACGATAACCTCGCCTCTTTCGGCAATCCATGTGCACCAGCTAGGAGGAGCCATCCGGAGAATCGGAGACGACGCAACGGCCTTCAGCCATCGTGACGCGCCATTCCTTCTGAACATGGTTTCCGGCTGGGAGAATCCCTCAGAGAATGATGAGCACGTCAGCTGGACCAGAGAATTCTTTGCCTCGATGCAGAGATTTTCTTCCGGCGCCTACGTGAACTTCTTGGGAGAAGAGGGCCCCGACAGGGTGAAGGAGGCCTATGACCCGAAGAAGTACGGAAAGTTGGTGACGCTCAAGGACAAATACGATCCAACGAACTTCTTCCATCTCAACCAGAACATAATACCCGTTCGCTCAGGCAAAATGACCTCTTCCAACCTTTGATGGTCATGTCTTGGGACGACAGTAATCCGGCCGTCCGGCCGCTTGAATGCGAGGTGGCTCCCATGAGTTCTTTGCAAGCGCGAAAGGAGCAGACTGAATATCGACTGGGATTTATCAGATAGTCGTGTTGTTGATTACGAGATTGACGAGTTCAAGAATTCCGACTTTAGGCACGAATACTTTTGTTACGGCTGCGTCTCCTTCATCAACGGCGGGAGGCGATGCTTGATAGTTCAAGGCATGGGAGACGGCTGCCTTGCGAAGTACTCTGGAGTGACAGCTCCCTTTGGTTAATGTCCTTTGCGGGGGCCTAATATGGCGAAAATCGAGAGACGAGACTAACAACCCTCAATTCTCCGGGTCCGGAGACGACATAACTATTTATCAGGATTTCAACGGATACTCGGGTTATTGACCCATCTCCCAGTGATGATATTGAAGGTTCAAGCTGGAGCTACCGCCTGAGATGCCCGGTGCCGGCACCCACACAACCATAATCCAGCATCTGGCGACTGAGGCGACCTTCAAGGCCGCACTCGGGGATCCGACCCTGAACGCCGACTGGACGAGCTACCACACTGATGAGGCGCTAAAGTCGCGCTACGCGGTCCTCGGGGCTATGGGCCCGGACATTTTCTACGCCATGCTCGACTACGGAGGTGACATCCAGAAGTTCGAGGACGTGCTGATCAAGGTCGCGGGCACGTTTCAGTGTGTGGGCGAGATAAGCGCAGAGCTCAACAACTACATAAATGGAACGCTGAACGAGATAACCCTCGACGCCTGGAACTCCATCCAAGACACCTTCAAGTTCCTGGTGGGAATCCTGAAGGATGGCATCCTCGACCTTATAATCGACAAGAACAACTTTTGGTCGCTCTTCCTTCCCCTCAGGCAGGTCGACGACTACAGGCAGAATTGGTACTGGGCCGACTTCCTTCATTATTCAAAGACAGGGTGCTTCACAAAGAAGCTCCTCGACAATTGCCAGACCTACTCCGCCGACCCGAGGACGGCGAGCTTCCTCAAGGCTTACTCCCTAGGGTATCTGACCCACTACGTCGCAGACACGGTGGGCCACGCCTACGTCAACAGGATAGTAGAGTCCCCATGGAGAAACTGTTGGCAGCGGCACCACCTGGTCGAGAATTTCATAGACGCCTACGTCTGGGACCACTGGCACGACAAGGCCAAGGAGCCCATGACCGTGATGCCTCCCAGCACCGAAGAGCCCGCACTCGATACCATAATCTCCCAGGCCGCCGCGAGCGACCCGTCGCGGCAGATGGGCAGCGGGGCGCCCTTGCACTACTCCCGGCTCAACGACCTCTGCAACGTTGGCTCACTGGGCGTGGACACGACCATCGACTCGGCGATATCCTCTGTCTGCGAGTCCATCCAGAAGGGCCTCTTTGACATCGGCGCCTCGAGCGTCCCGTCCTTGCAGGCTCCAGACGACCCGGCCTTCGTGACCTGGGCGAACTTCGTCGCGGACGCGATGTGGGAGGTCTATCCCCCCACCCCCAACCCTCCCAATGGCCTCCAGGACCACCCCACGAGGCTGTCTCGCAAGGTCAGCGGCCTGTTGAGTACGGTGCTCAATCCGTGCCCGGACCCCGGGGGATACCCGTCGGCCGACGACGTCGCCGGTGCCTACGGTGCCTACCGCCTCGTGGTTTCTCTCGCGACCGAGGACGACGTGGAGAAGCCGGAGTTTCCCGACATCATAGGTGACATCTCCAGCATAGTCACGCAGCTGTGGAACTCAATAAAGAACGACCTAGGAAGCATCCCTCCTCCCCCGTCCGTCCCGAGCTCAGGAGGGTTCAGCCTGTCGGGGCTATGGGACGCAATAAAGAGCTACGCCAACTGGCTCGGGCAGGTCGCGAAGGCAGCCCTAGAGGCAGTCGGTGCCATAATCATCGCAGACATGCAGGCCGACAAGGCCGTTGTGAAGGAGGAGATCAAGGTGGCATTGTGGGCCCTCAACTCGGCTCTCTACGCGCTCTATGAGAGCGTAAGGATGACCCTCGTCATGTCAGCCTATTCCGTCCCCTACACAGACGAGCTTACGGGCTCGTCCGGTCCGTTGGACCTGCAGACACTGTGGAAGGCCCCCGCGGTCGACAGGGCGCCGCTGTTCCCCGTCGAGCCTCAGGTCTCTCAGAGAGACCTTCAATCGAACTCGGCGCACCCCTTCTCGCCCTACCGTCCCTACTTCAAGCCGAGCACGCTCACGCCTGTCAACATCGAGATGCCTGCGACGACTCCCCCTGCCGGGATACTTAGATGGTCCACTCCGGACCAGATGCTCGAGACACCCTTGGGCAAGGACGTGATGCTCTCGGCCTCGGGTCCGGCCCCCGCGGCGACCATGCCGCTGCTGAACCCTGATGGGAGCACCAACGCGAACCTGGAGACCTTCGATGGAAACATGCGCTTCTTCGGAGGGATATTCGCCAATTGCGAGGCCGCTCTGAACGTCGCCGTACCCTACGTTATCTCGGGGACGGCGATCCCAGCGGGAACGCTCTTCCCCGACTACAACATGGATGCCGACAGAGGTTACGCCTGGCCGTGCTGGGATGTCGACTATGGATATCCGAACCCCGCGTCGCCGTTCCCATGGAACGGTTGTGACCCATACCCCAGCGACACCAAGACCAGGGTGAACCTCTCCTCGCTCCAGGGAGGAATCAACTGGGGCGTCCCGTCGCCGCCTCCGGCGACGGTGCTCCAGCCCAACCTCGCCCCGGTCGATCCATTCGGAAACCCACGGAGCGGGAACGCGTGGGTCAACGCGAGACAGCTCAGCACGCCCGGCGCGTGTGACGTCGCGAACATCCAGTTCCCATTCATACTGATTGACACGAGTAACTTCGCAGCCCTTGACCCATGCTCCGTGACAACGAATCCAGCCTCTCCCGGTGGATTGCTTCCCTTTGACTACCAGTTCGCCCCCAGTGCCTTCCTGGCCAACGACCCTCTTGACACCATCACGAACCCGACGACTGGCGTGAAGGAGAGCGACGGGAGACTGCATGACTTCTTGAGAGGTCAAGCGCGGCTGCTCGACCCATTGAAAATTCTCTCCAACGCGGTCACCCTTTCCCTAGGCATGGGCACGAGCAACGGCCCCTCTCCGCTTCCGGTCAATGGCGCCCTGGTCGCCGCCGTGGCCCAGCTGGCCGTCACCGGCAGGGCATCCGGAAGCAAGTTTCTCGCCAATCCTCCAGACGACGCCGCGCTCTCCGCAAACGTGAAGGCCCTTAACCCGGGCGTCAACTTCAATGCAGCCTCCCTCTCCAGCACGGTCCACAGCGTGCTCGACTCGGCGTATCTCGCGCTCTGGGCAATCCGGGGAAACACGGTGGCTTCGAGGAACTTCCGCTTCTCGCTGGGATGGGTCGCCGTATCAGGGGTTGACGACACGCCGCATCGTCCGGTCAACGTGCCCACCGCTCCTTATCCTCAGTTCGACATCGAGTTCAACGTCCCCACGCCCAGCGGCGGCTCGGTCAGTGTGACAACCCGGTTCATGGTCGCCTCGGCCAAGACCTTCATCGGTCCGAACAACTCAAACCAGAGCTCCTTCACAGACCCAAACGTGGCGCTATTGCAGGCGCCAGCTGGCCCCTCATTCTCGAGCAATCCCGCCCCAAGGACCGTCCCAAACGACAAGCCGAGCATTCCACCCGGAAATCAAATCATAATGTACGTCCATGGGGGTGGCTCCCGGGCAGAGGAGGCTGTGGGCCTAGCAAACGCCATTATCGCTGAGGGTGCAGCTGTGGGAAAGAGCTACACCGTCATCTCTTTCGACTTGCCGAACAGCGCCTTCGCTTCGACCTTCGAGGTCACGGACGTGGTGGGGAGCTACGACCCGAGCAAACTTCAGCTCGTAGAGTTCGAACAGCAGTTCATCATGAGCTTCATCGATACCCTTGACACGCAACTCGGGAACGTGAAGAGCAGCATCGTTGCAGTGATGGGCGGTAGTCTGGGCGGAAACATGTCGGTGCTCCTCTCCGGCAGGAACGATGCGAGCCACCAGTACCTCAACACCATCGTCTCCTGGTCGGTGACCGCCATGTGTCCCGGCGCATACCTCGGGATAATCTCCAACGGATGGGCCGGCGCCTATCTTGGTGGCCTGAAAGCGGCCGCAACCGACAGCGAACCGGCTTCGGACCACAAGACCGAGTCAACATACATCCAGAACATGTACTTCAAACCGCTCATCGACCATCCTCCTTTGCCCTACACTCCGCCCCAGCCCATAATGTGGTACCGGGCGCCCGATTGGCAGGCTTGCAAAGACTCGTACACGGCCCAATCCAGGTTCGATAGGTACGAAATCTACTCCCGGATGGAGCGTCACTGGATAAGCGCCATCGACCTCGAGCAGGTCTATCTCAGCTTCCAGGACGATTGCCGGTACCGTTCGATAGCGTCCTCCCCATCATCCAGAATACTCCTGGCGGCAGGAGACAAGGACAACTTCGCTCCCAACGCCATATTCAACA
>JAPCJN010000061.1 GCA_027886925.1 Nitrososphaerota archaeon | reverse complement strand
CCAAAAGCCATGCGTAATATAGACCCGCATCGATAATGGAAGTGGACCGGGGGGTTCCGCCCCTCGCAAGGGGCGAGTCCCTGGCCAACCTCTGAGTGGGTCCGGAACCCTTCCCGTTCCGCACTCACGTTCATTTGACATAGTGGAGCGGCTTGATATTTATGTCCCTCTCTTTCAAATCAAACAGATGCAGAGCCGTCGGTCTTCAACACATGGTGTGGACTGGCTTACTACCGGCTAATGGAATCCTTCATATCGTGGAGAAGGTTAGAGAAGACGATGCGGGGCCTGAAGATGAAGGACACGCCTATCCTGAAGGGGATGCAGATTTACCACAACTACTTCAGGCCCCATATGGGTCTAGACGGGAAGACTCCAGCGGAAGCGGCGGGGATAATCGTCGAGGGCGAGAACCCTTGGGTGACGGTGATTCAGAACGCGATGAAGTCCAGTGGTAACAGGGAGAGGTCAAGCACCAGTTGAGTTACCAAAACCCAGAATCTTGGCGAAAGAAATAAAAGAGACAATATCCCAAAAACAGCCCAATGGCGAAGCCTCTTGATGAGGCAAGAATCAGAGCAGTCGTAATCGCTCTTCTTTTCCTGATGTCGGGAGTGGGTGCGTCGGTGCTCATCAACCCCGCGAGCGCCGCGCCCAACTCGTCTTCGCCATCTGCAGCGGCACCGGTCTCGGCAGCGAGCCCGCTGACGCAGGCCGAAGCCAACTGGGCAGCCACCAATGGCAACGCATTCAACTGGGACTACAACCCGCAGAACCAGATCAACAGCTCGAACATCCAGAACCTGGGCTTGAACTGGCTGTTCCCGCTTCCCATCCACCCGACGGCGTTGTTGGATGTAGCGGGAGGTCTGGGCGTGGACACCGCTCCGCTGATTATCAACGGCACCGTCTACTTTATCACCCAGGCCATGCAAATATTCGCCCTCAACGCGGCCAACGGGAACGTACTCTGGACGACCGTGCTACCAATCTTCCCTAACAGCACCGCATCGCACGGTGTTACACTCTCCCTGCATACCCACGACGGGGACGTGGCGTTCACAACATCCCTGTTCAACCATACCCCAACGTTCTGGTTGTCAGCTTCTGACCAAAAGGTCTATGCCCTCAATGCTTTGACCGGTAAGATCATCCTCAACTTCACGGACTTCACCGGCTGCGTCACGATAGCAGGAAACAACCCTAACTGTGTCGAAGGCGGTACTCCAACCAACCTCTTGGTTGACCAGCAACGAGGCATCGTTATCACATCCGTCATGAGCGGCTCCGCAGCCAACACGGGCAGGTGCATGTACCGTGGATGGAACATCCTCGTAAACCCACCAACGCTGATGTGGACCGCGTTTTGCACACCTCCCCAACCAGGCGGTAACCTACCGCTGAATCCGAACTGGGATGCCCAACAGATAGCGACAATGAAGAACGCCCTCATCTTCAAGGGCGCCGGTCCAGACAGTCCTGGCGGATACGGAGGGGCCAACACCATAGTCGACCTGAAGGCACTCTCTCCCGCCGTACTCAACTCGACCCTCTATGACGACTGGGGCTATGTCAACCAGAGTCCAGCCTGCGCAGCAGCCGATGCAGGCGGGTCTACAGGATCGACCGCCGCCGGATGGGGCGGACCTTGGATCCTAGGTACAGGCCCTAGTGCTGGTTTAGCGTTCGTCGACACCAATAACAGGGATCCGTACACCAGTGCCTGCATGAACGGCCCTGACCTTTGGTCCGCCTCCGTCTTGGCAATCAACGAGACCACCGGCCAGTGGGTCTGGGGCTTGCAGAGCGGACCTCACGAGTTGTGGGACTACGACTGCTCCTGGTGGCAAGGTATCGGCAACGAGACCATCAACGGGGTGAACACGCAAGTGGTGTGGAAGTCGTGCAAGGCCGGCTACATGTTCGAACTGAATGCGGTGACGGGCGCGTTCATCTGGAGCTGGACGCCACCAACAAGCATATTGCCCAGGTGCCATTTCTGCTACTATCTCGACCCACTCAACAGGACGGAGATGACGCGGGCATTCATGAACCCGAACCTCCAGCCCACGATCATGTACCCATGGGCCGTAACGTTCGAGTCTGTGAGCGCGTACAGTCCGGTCACGAACTACATCTACACCGTTTCCAATAACGTGCCCATCTACCTCGTCTACATCCCGTTGAACGCGACCAACTACAAGACGAACCCAGGATTCGCGTTCTTGCCTGTTCCCGGCGGGTATTGTGCTGCTCACCCAGGGGCATGTACTTATGGATTCGCTGGTCCTAACACGAACGCTACAGTCGAGGCCATCGACACGGCGACCGGACAGATGGCCTGGTCTCACTTCATCCCAGCTC
The DNA here is from genome assembly GCA_027886925.1 of Nitrososphaerota archaeon. The sequence goes on along the minus strand of JAPCJN010000061.1, from coordinate 9,531 downwards.
AAGGATACCGAGGCGGCATGACCGTCAGCGGCAACATCCTCTATCTGACGCTGTCATCGGGAGACGTCATAATGCTCAATGCCCAGACAGGCGCGCTACTCAAGGACTACTACATCGGTGGTCCGCTTAACGTCCTCTCATCGATAGGAGCGACAGCAACCGGGCAAGAAGAAATCATAGTCCCGATTACGGCTGGACTTGTCTCGTGGGCCACTGGAATCCCAGGTGACATCGTAGCTTTGACCCTGCAGCCCCAACCAACGGGTTCATCGGGCCAGACCACGACCACGACGGTCACGGCATCGGGCGCTCCAGGAGCGACCACGACGGTCACAACCACATCGATAAGCACATCCTTAACCGGAGGAGTCAGCTCGACGACACTCTATGGAGTCGCGGCGGTGGCCGTAATCTTCATCATCGCGACGGGCTATCTTGCGATGAGTCGCAGGAAGCCCGCCTCCTAGGCCTCCTTCAGGAAATTGGCGTCAGCGTCGCTTCTGCGGTCATGGTCGATGTCGGCGTGGTCATCCTGTTCTTTGTACCCGCTCTGATGGCGATTGGGCAGAAGTACAACGGTGGCCGACAAAGATTAAGCGGGCCGAATCCCCCATCTGAGAGAATCCCTGACATGGAATCAGAGAACGCTCTCACATCGTGAGACAAGATAAGTTCCGTCGATCAAGAGTAGGTGCTCGAACTCGTGAGCAAACTGGGTGGGGCGGCGCAGGTCAGAGAATTGTACTCGGCCGCAAGTGGGAGGGTCTCCAGACAAAGAATCGAGAGCTAGCGGCAACATCTCGAAGAGGTTGAGTCAGCTCGCAAAATGGGCCTCGTTATCAAGGTCAAGCACGGGCTCTACCGTCTGCCGACGTAGGTGTGCTGCCCCTGACCTCAAGGCGTTTTCGAACCAGTCGATCCTTCCTTAGCCCACTGAATCGAAAGGAGCAGAGCAGGCCAGTCTTCTTACAGAAATGGTTTGGTTTGAGCCTAGGGATGCTCTTCGGTGCAACCAGCGACGGAAACAGAACATCTCATGATTTCTCATTCGTGCTGTGCACATGGTAAAGGAGAGGTAGACTGGAAAGTGCTATTACCCTGCCCCTTGCAGTTAGCGAGTAACCGACTCTTACGGGAGCGCTGCTCGTGACGCTCCTTGTCAGAATTCCGTTCTTCTCGAGCATCCTCAGTTTCTCCGTTAGCGTCCTGGAGCTTATTGCCTTGAGCACGTCCCTCAACTCATTGAACTTGAGGTCTCTCATGTAGAGAAGAAAGATTATCCCCAAAGACCATCGCTGAGATAGCACGCTAAAGATGGCGGATACACACTCCACCTCGCTTTCCATCCTTAGATGGCCCCTCAAGCTCTTCTTGATCTGGTATTTTGTGATGAGTTTTCTCCTCGGGAACGGGGTCCCACACTTCGCTTTCGGGGCCGCCGGGAAGACATTCAGGAGCACCTTAGGGGAGAGGTCGTCTCCGAGAATCAACGTCTTGTGGGGTCTCTCGAACTTCGTGGGAGGGACCATCGTCGCCGCGTCTCCGGTAGCGCTCAGCCTCTACAGCGGCTACCCGCTGCTCGTACTGCTCGTGGGGTTCTGGCTGATGATGCTGGTGTTCGCGACGGGAATCAAGAGGTTCGTGAACGAATGAAGGAGGTCATTGACGGACCGGAGTCTCGAAAGCGCGGACTCGAGCTACTCTCTTTCTCGCCTTTCACGCGACAGTGGTCTCACGTGCTTGCCTGATCCACCCTCATGCCCTTAAGAGGTTGTGAGGAGCCGGTCAGTGTGTAATGCACACCAACTTTAAGATAAAGCACTCCTCAAAACCAGAGCATGAAGCTCAGAGTGGGAGATGTCGCGCCGGACTTCAGACTCCCCTCGGCTGCCAGAGGTGAGGTTTCGCTATCGGAGTTCAGGGGCATTAAGAGCGTCGTCCTCTACTTCTATCCGAAGGATGAGACCATGGGCTGCACGAAGGAAGCTTGCGCATTCCGGGACAGCTACGAGGAGTTCATGGGTCTGGGCGCCGAGGTACTGGGGGTGAGTTCGGACACCGTCGACTCGCACCAGAAGTTCGCAGAGCATCACAACCTCTCGTTCCCACTCCTAAGCGATACCGATGGGAAGGTAAGGAAAGCATACGGAGTGCCCTCCACACTTGGGATTCTGCCTGGGAGGGTCACGTACGTTATCGACAAGCAGGGAGTCATAAAGTCGATCTTCGTCTCCCAGACGCATCCCGAACAACACATCTCGGAGGCCCTGAAGGCGGTCTAGGGAAAGGAGAGAGAGTCAACGGTGTCAGCGCGCAGATGGGGCTTAATCATTGTGGGCTTCCCTCTCCTGTTTTCGGAACGACCTTCGCATTGCAGGGGGCCAACGTCCTAAAGGGGAGCGCCGTCATGAGTGGAAACTCCGGGTACATCTACGTCGGAGGCCTGCCTGACATCGCCGGGCTCGTACTGATAATCATTGGGGCAATGCCCAGATACAGGCCATCCTCCACCATGGCTGGTGGGGGCGCCACCCTAACCAGGACATCGAGCTCATCAACCTAGAGGCTCCATCATTGGCCTCGGAAAAGCCTGTCAGAAACTCCTTGTCAGGAGCGAACCTGCTCCGTGATGGAAGAATACGCTTCTAGCTCTGCTTAAAGAGTAGGTGTTTTTGCCATCTCCGGCTATGATGGAAGAGGCTGCGAAAGCGGTTGCACCGAAAGAAGGAGAGGGCGGACGATTGTTGATGGTCCCGGGGCCGACCAATCTCTCGATGGGAGTCAGACAGGCGATGTCGCAGCCGCAAGTAGGGCACATGGACCTCGATTATGCGAAGGAGTTCTCCGAGGTGGTCCGGCTCGCGAGGAAAGCATTCAGGAATAGCAACGGACACCAGTTCGTCCTAACAGGAAGCGGTACCCTCGCTATGGAGATCGCGGTCACCTCCATCGTCTCTCCCGGCGACAAGGTTCTTGCTCTCAACACGGGATACTTCGCCAACAGGATGGTCGAGATCAACAAATCCTATGGAGCATCTGTGGAAGAAATCCGTCCCGAGTTCGGCGTGTGTGCTGACCCGGACGAAGTCCGAAGGAAGTTGGCAGCGGACAAATTCAAGGCGGTCTTTGTCACTCATGTTGACACCAGCTCGACAACCTGCAACGCAATCAAGGAGATTGTGAAGGAAGCCAAGAACTCGAACTCCTTGGCTGTGGTCGACGGCGTGTGCTCAGTGGGCGGCCTCGAACTCGACTTTGACAGGCTTGGCGCCGATGTCGTTTTCACGGGTTCACAGAAGGCCTTGGCCGCCCCGCCAGGGACAGTCCTCATCGCTGTCTCAAGGGAGCTGCTCGAGCAGATGGAGAGGAGGAAGGATTCGATACGCGGCTACTACCTCAACCTCCTGCGGTGGAAGCCATACATGGACGATCCCCGCGGATATTTTGCGACTCCGGCCGTGCAGCTTATGCAAGCGCTCAAGGTGGCTCTCCAGGAGCTTGACAAGGAGGGGCTCGACGCGAGGTGGCGAAGGCATCACACGAACGCCGAGATCATCAGAGAGGGAGTCACGAGTGCTGGGAATACAATGGTGGTCAGGGAACGCGCCCATCGCGCAGATACAGTCACCGGGGTCTGGACGAAAGACGGGGCTGCTCCTGGTGTCCAGAGGGTCCTTCGAGAGAGGTACAACATAGATGTCGCCAAGGGATTGGGAGAGAATGGGACGAAGATGCTCCGGGTCGGTCACTTTGGCAACCTGACTGAGGAGCAAGCGAACTACTTCGTCGATTCGTTCGCAAAGGCCTCAACTGGCCGCTGAACGACGGTCGGGCCGACGTCTAGCCCGCCCGACGTCGCTTGCTATGGCTATCATGATATCGTTCACGTTGGTCCCTGTGGCCCCAGTCATGATCAAGCCTCCCACTTTCTTGAAGAAGGCGTGGGAATCGTTCCTTTGAATATACGAGTCTGCACCTAATCCTTTCCTGAGTGCCCGCTCGATTACCCCGCCGTCGACGATAGCTCCCGCTGCATCGGTTCCTCCATCCAGTCCATCAGTCCCCATGGAGGCAAAATGGACACCATCGAGGCCGGCAATCCCGAGGGCCACGGATAGGGCGAGCTCTTGGTTCCTTCCACCGATACCTCTTCCCCGCACTGTCACAGTCGTTTCGCCACCCGCAATGATACACGCGGGCCGAGACGGCGACGACTTCTCGCGCATCTTCAACAGGAGACCAGAAAACCGCTTGCCCACTTCACTAGCCTCTCCCTGGATTCTCGTTGTGAGAATCGTCGTAGCATACCCCCTTCTGCGAAAAAGGTCGGCCGCCGCACGGCAGGACAACTCGTTGCTGCCCACGACCAAATTGTGCACCCGACCGAACACCTTCGAGTTCGCCTTGGGTGTCTCCTCGATTCTGCCCAGCATTCCATCGTCCAGTGTCTTCCGCACACTAGCTGGAACCTCGCCAACGAGGTTGTACTTTGCGAGGACTGCCAGCGCGTCGAGATACGTGGACGGGTCAGGGGCGGTCGGACCGGAAGCGATAGAGTCGAGATTGTCTCCGACCACGTCTGATATTATGAGAGAAAGGACCTGGGCCGGGTAAAGCCTCTCCGCGAGTCTACCTCCCGCAATCTCGGAAAGATGCTTGCGGACAAGGTTGATTTCGTGAATCTCTGCCCCAGACCTTAGGAGGAGCTTCGTGACCTTTTGTATGTCCGGAAGTGTCAGGCCCTTTGCGGGCATCGGAAGGAGTGCCGAACCTCCTCCCGATAGCAAACAGATGACAAGATCTGAGGCCATCGGCTTGCCCACGAGCTCAAGCATCATCTTGACGCCTTCGATCCCCTCTGAACCCGGAATCGGGTGGGTCGCACGATGTAGCTCAATGCGCGAGCATCGGGGGAGCGGCGCCAGGCTATCTGGGATGTTGACGATTCCCGCTGTAACCTTGTCGCCAAGTACCTTCGCCAGTCCGGCCGCCATTCCCCCCGCGGCCTTGCCTCCTCCAATCACAATTATTCGGTCAAATTTGGAAAGCTGATACGCCCTCCGTCCAGCACGGAGAGTTGACCCTTCCACTGTCAGCGCACGCTTCAGGATTGTCTCAGGTTCTGCGACACTCAGTGCAGCTATTAGCGCATCGCGTATGTCCGAGGTCTCACGGATGCCCCTAGGCCAATTTTCTATTCGTAGCGTCGGCCTACGCATGATATTGCTTATCTGAAGACATCCCTGTTAACAAGATTGGGAGGCCGCATCCCTTTCAAGGCCGAGGCGATGTTCTCCGCCGCCATGACAGCCATTGAAGTCCTGGTCTCCTTGCTTCCGCTTCCGATGTGTGGTAGGAGCACTACTTTGTTCATCCCTAGCAGGGGGCTGCTCTGGGGAACCGGTTCTTCCTCAAAGACATCGAGCCCCGCTCCCGCTATCCTGTGCTGGCCAAGGGCTTCAATCAACGCTGCTTGGTCCACCACTTGGCCCCTTGACGTGTTGATTAGATAGGCCGTCTCTTTCATGAGTGAGAGTTCACGCGCACCGATGCTATGTCTCGTCTCAGGTCGCAGCGGCACGTGTATTGACAAGAAATCGCAACGGCCTAGAGCCTCTTCCAGACTAACGTATTCCATCTCGTATTTCAATTCCAATTCGGGCTTCCTGCTTGCGCTGGCGTAGATGATCTTCATGTCGAAGCCTCGCGCTCGTTTGGCGAGAGCTTCCCCAATACGTCCAAGACCATATATTGCAAGGGTCTTTCCATGGACATCAGTCCCTACCATCGTCATCGGGCTCCATGGGATCGTCCATTTTCCATCGCGAACGTACCGATCAGCCTCGACGATTCTTCGAGCTATGCTAAGGATGAGCGCCATCGCCGTATCGGCCGTCGTGTCGGTAAGGACCCCCGGTGTATTCGTAACGGCGATACCTCTCCTTGTGGCTTCAGCCAAGTCAATGTTGTCATGGCCCACCGCCATGTTTGCGATGACTTTGAGTCTCCCTGCGTTATTCAGCAATTCGCCATCGATCTTTTCGGTAAGGAGGCACAAGATAGCGTCCGCGTCATGGATTTCTGCGAACAAGTCTTCCCTCTTTGGAGGGCCGCTGGTTGGATTTACTTTGACATCGCCAAGCTTGCTGAGTATCTTGATTGCCTCCTCAGGAATCTCGTTTGACGTAACGTAGATTTTCAAACACGCGACGGAAGACTCACATCATCTTAAATCAACTTCGACTTGCGGCCGCACGCTCGACGCAAGACGTCTTTCCTGTCGCCTCAGACAGGGCCAATGGAAATAGAAGATTGCTGATCCCTAGTCACACTTCCTTGAGTCCATCGGATTTCACATCGTAAATGAAACCGCGTATTCTGTCCTTTTTGAGGATGAATGGACTCGAGCGAAGCCTTCTCTTACTCAGTCGCACATCCTTTTCAAGATCAGAGAATGCCCCAAACAGAAATGGCGGCGCCCTGCCAGCTTGAGACTCGACTCTTCGTCTTAGGTCGACCTCATCAAAGGTGAGCATGCCGCAATCTGTGTGATGAACAAGAACAATTTCTTCTGTTCCCAAGAGATGCTGAGAAATAACTAGCGACCGTATCACATCGTCATTGACAATTCCGCCCGCATTTCGAATCATGTGGGCGTCGCCTTCTTCAAGTCCCAGCATCTTGAAAAGGTCGAGCCTGGCGTCCATACATGCAATCACTGCGAGTTTCCTCTTCGGCCGACCATGAAGAGACTTGGTCTTGAAGGTCTTTGCATACGCTTCATTATTCCTGAGGAGCAAATCTGTCTGCGTCATTGGAATAGCGCAGTATCTTGTCTTAGGGTAGCTCTTATCTTCTTAACAACGGCGTCCTGAAACCGACCACCAAGGAAAAAACAGGGAAGGTTCAGTAGGTGGTTGTCATTTTAGTGCTGGTGACCGCTTGCCCTGCACATTCTGACCCTGCATTTGGAGTCGCGCCAAGCTTGGAGTCGTACCTAATCATGCGCAGCCCTGACGGGATTCGAACCCTTGCAGACTGAAGATAAATTAGCTAAATAAGTATGAATCAAGCCTATTTAGACGCAAATAGCTCCAATTAAGCTCTAAAGTTGTGGACCGGGGGACTCGTCCGAGATTATTAGGTATATCACTTGAATTTGAATCGTATCCATTTAGGACTCTCAACGATGATCCGGTCGAACACGTTCGGCGAGACAGGGTGTCAAGGGCAGGATATCAACACGCATATGCAGGTTCAAGGAGCGATTATAGTCAGCTTCTTGCTGCCACTCACGATGCGACCTAGCTCTAACAGCGACTTGTCCATGGTGACAAACTTGGTGACATTCTTTGACCGAGAATAGGTCGCCAGAATAAGCGCATCCCTTCCTCCTAGTGAGTGTTTCAGGGCGAGCTTGAGCCCCAACTCAGAGGCACCGGAGTCCGAAGAGACGAATTGTACCAAGTTCATGTAATCAATCAGGGTATTGATAGTTTCTTTCGCCGGCCTCTTCAACTTGAAGACACATGTGTGATAAGTCTCGTGAATGACCGTGGGATTGATCGAATGAGCCTCTTCCTTTATGGACTTTGTCTTTGGATGGTCGGGATGATCCGGAACCAGATAAGCGACCAGCACATTTGAGTCTAATCCCAGATACTCTTGATTTCTTCTGGGGTTGGCCAATTTTCCACCTTGCCGGTCTTTCTCTTGAGCCTGCCAAAAAATTGCGATGACGAGTCGTTGGTCCCAGTTCTATGCTTCCGTCTAATCAAGATCGTCTCATCGAGCTCCGCCACTATCATGTCTTCTCCTTCCTTCAAGGAAAGCTCTTCCACTATCTCTTTTGGTATGGTTGCTCTGATGCTGTTTCCTATCTTTTGAAGCTTAACGGTGATTGCCATCAGCCGGATATACTTATGTGTATACACATAAGCTTTGCCATCTGGCCGCATATCAACAAACCTTAGTAGCATTCGAATTCAGGCCTTTCAGTTCTCCTTGATAACCCGACAAACATTCGACATCTCTAACCTTTTCTCAAACTGAATGTTCACCGGACCTCCGGCGACACCCAATTTTGAGAAAAGCGGTCCTTGAAGCAAAGGAACATGTCAAGGGCAGAATGTGAACTCTGCTCTAGCTGCTCGGACGACGAATTCATCATTCACCAAATCTCCGATTAGCGCAACGACCTGAACGCCTCTCGGAGCATCTTTGCGAAGAGTTCAAGTTGAAATTCACCGATCAGCATGGCGTCTTGATGGTTTCCTCTTCCTCCGAACCTCGTGGCTTTCTTGCTCCTTTACGGAGCCCGTCATGCATGGTCAGGCTGGGCCTCCTTGACGGGGAAACGCGAGGGATGCGCGCTTATGAGTTCCTTTCATAAAGCAGGGGAGCACGTAGAGCTGGACGAACCGCCTTCGCCGGAAAAATCCTCGAGCTATCTCCTGAAGCGTTCGCCATCTCACGTGAGGATGCCTACGAGTTTATCAGGCAACACGAAGCCGACGTTCCGTCAAGGAAAAGCCCATGACTGCTTTTTTCGCCGTTCAGCTCCAGCAGCTCAGAAGTGTCCCCCTCGCTGTCATCCGACGGCAGGCAAGGCCGTCCGAGCTCTCTCGCGTGGTACCCGAGTGCTGCGGGCTAGTCTGGAACGCACTGCGTGCGCAGCAAACGAAAGGCGGCCGCCAGGTCGCCGTCTATTGGGACGGCAGCATCCGGCTCGAGGTAGGTGTAGAGCTTAACGGACCTTTTGTTGAGCAGGGCGAAGTCGTGCGATCGGCGACACCGGCTGGCCTTGTGGCGTCGACGACGCATTTCGGCCCTTATGGCGGCCTGGGCGCGGCGCACGACGCCGTCCGCCGCTGGTGCATGGTCAACAATCACAGCCTTGCGGGGCCAAATTGGGAGATCTACGGTCACTGGCAGCCTGAGTGGAATGCCAATCCTTCGCTGATTCGCACGGATGTGCACTATCTTCTGACCTCTTGAGGCCACCTGTTGCTCCCCGCACCGTGGCCTGTTCCGGGAAAAGAACGTAGGATTACTGTGCATCGCTTTCACGAACTCTACGTCGCCAGCGAAAACGAGCAGGATCCAGGCCGCAAATACCCGTATCGACAATGGACGTGGACCGGGGGGACTCACATGAATATTCATGTGGGTCTTCGGCCTTCGGTGCCCAAAGTCCCGTTGCTCGCCATCATATCTAGAGCCGGAAGGGATTTCGACCTTCGAGTCATGCTAGACCATGTCTCGCGAGAGGTAGATGTTCACCACTCACAGGTGAGCCGTAAAAAGCAAACATCAGCCAACTTGAGACAAATTCATAAATATTGAAGAATTAATTCAAGTGAGAGATAAAACTATGAGAAAGATTATCGCATTTGATCTAGTGACAGTCGATGGTTTCTTTGCGGGGCCTAAGGGAGAGATAGATTGGCACAATTATGATGATGAGATGGGCAAGCATTCCCTAGAGCAAATGAAATCATTAGGCGCGCTTATTTTTGGTCGGATGACGTA
>JAPCJN010000060.1 GCA_027886925.1 Nitrososphaerota archaeon | reverse complement strand
TGACGAAGGGGATGAGCACGCCACGCCTCATCCACAAGTTCGGCGAATTCCAAGTCAGAGACCTCTCCGACCCGGCGCACTTCATCGCCCAGCCGGAGTCGTGGATTCGCGAGCGCTATGCTGAGGCGGGCCTGACGATCATTGAGCCGATAAGATACGGCACGTGGGCAGTGGCGACGGCGGAGTCGCTGGCCCTGGAGAAGTATCGGCTCGGCGGGAGCCCCAGCAAGAGAGCGAGCCAGGACGCGATCATAGCGACGAAGCGGCCATGACCGTGAAAATGAAACGGCTCGGCAAGAGAGGGGCGGTTGCAACGGAGGTCGGCATGGGCACCTACTATGACATGCGGTGGATCCGTCTGGCAAAGCACGGATGGGTGAGCGGAGCCTCTAAGAAGGTGGAGGCGCTGAGAACAGGCCTTGACGGAGGCATGAACCTAATAGATTCGGCGGAGGCATACTATTCAGAGCCGCTGTTAGCCAAGGCGATCAAGGGGAGGAAGAGAGATGACTTGTTCATCGCGACGAAGGTATGGCTAGACCATCTTCACAAGGATGACTTGATCGCCGCGCTCGAGAAGAGCCTGAGCAGGCTCGAACTCTCGTACGTAGACCTATACCAGGTCCACTTCCCAAGCCATCACGTCCCAATCCAGGAGACGATGGCGGCCATGGAGGAGATGCAGGAGAAGGGGAAGATCCGTCACATCGGCATCAGCAACTTTTCTCTGGACCAGATGATCGCGGCGGGCGAGGCGCTTCGCAGGTCCGAGATATCCTCAAACCAAGTGAGCTACAGCCTTGCACACAGGGGAATTGAGAAGGACATCCTCCCCTACTGCCAGAAGAACGATATCTCCCTTCTTGCCTACTTCCCCCTAGGACATGGGGAACTGGCGCGAGGCGGCGAGAGGATGCAGGAAGTCTGCAAGAGGAACTCCAAGACGCCTGCTCAGGTGGCTTTGAACTGGCTCATCTCGAAGCCCGGGGTCTTCGCGATACCCCGAGCATCCACGCCCGACCACGTCCGTGAAAACCTCGGAGCGAGCGGGTGGCAGCTCGGCGCTAAGGACATCGCAGAGCTCGAGGCCGCATATCCCGCCTGAGCCATGGATGTAGCTAGCGAGAGAAGGAGGAGAGCGTTGGTGCGGATATTCTATTCTCATGCAAAGAAGCTATACGGGACTTCCCTTGAAGAGCGCCAGATCTCGCAGATCAAGGACCACTTTCCCCCGGACTCTGTGGTCGTCGATCCAGCAAGAGACGTCAACCAGCTAGGAACGGCTGAGCTGGAGATGCAGCACTTCCTGGAGGTAATAGACCAATGCGACTGCCTCGTGTTTTCCAGGTATAGGGGGGTGGTGACGTCGGGCGTCTTGGAGGAGGTCAACTACGCGTTGTCGAAAGCGAAGCCTGTCTTCGAGCTCCGCAGAGGCGGGAGGATAGAGCCGGTCAAGAGGAACATCCCTCGCAGCTCGAAGATCGATGCATTGCGTTTCATCATCTCGGAGAGTGTTAAGGGGATACGCCCGAGAAGATGAAAGGCCCACGTCCGCGGGCAACCGTGAACGGTTATCTGACGCTTGCAATGGAGACATCGAGAAGAATTAGACGTAATTGCTCCTAGCCGTCGTCTGCTGGCCGCATTATTAATCGGCAGTATCTCTGTCGTGCCTTTTCCCCTGTTTCGGTTCAAGCGGTGTCCGTCTGTTCTAGGACGCCCCGATCTTAAAAGCCAACTTGCCGCTACAAGCTTCGGGGCGATAAAGGGCATGCCGACTGCGCCTTGGCCGGGACCACGACTCGAATGCCGCGCTGAACTCGCTCAAGTTCAAGTATAGGCTCGTTGTCTCGGAGACGGTCAAGTTGGGGAAGTCGCACCAGCGGGTCGCGGGGCGGACGACGGAGGTCATGGAAACCCCAGGGAAGGGCGGGGCGTAGCCAAGGTTGTCACCTTCGAAAAGAGGTTTCACCAAGGTCCTTGTCGCCGTGGACGGCTCCGAGGTGTCGCTGCGAGCCGTCGAGCATGCGGCGCGAATCGCCAAGCAAGACGGGGCGGAGCTGCTCGTGCTCCACGTCCTGCCCGTGCCGCCGTTCGAGATCCAAGGTCAGCTGGCGGACCACTATGATCACGCCAGGAGGGACGCGAGCAAGTGGATGAAGGACGTAGAGGACATCGCGTCCAGGCACGGCATCGGAGCGAAGACCGAGATATTGGTCGGAGCCCACTCGGTAGTGGACGCCGTCATAGGCTACGCGGAGACGTTGGCTGTGGACCTCATCGTAAGCGGCACTCGCGGTATGACTCCATCTAGAAGGATGCTCGTCGGGAGCGTGGCGAGCGGTCTTGTGGAATATTCTTCTTGCGCGGTGCTCGTGGTCCGATGAGCCGAAGAACAAGAGGACCTCATCTACTACTACGACAACGACAATCGGTCCCGTAAGATGGCCGTAGCTCGCCTCAGCAAGGTCACCCTTGAATCGCCGAGGAGCGAACTGGGGGTGCTTCTAGGGAGGCTGATGGAGTTCAAGGCATTCCATCCGTCCAGGAGAGAGGGGATGGAGCAGGACATTGGGTTGCTCGTCCTCGGCTCCAAGGCTCAGGCCGTCTACGGGCGCGTCAACCAACTGCTCGAGAAGGGAGGGTTCGGGGGAAAAGGTCGTCCAAACGAGGTCGAGAAGTTCGAGGCGCGCGACGTCGAGGGGCTCGTGAGCACTCTGGATGGATACGTGGGCACGATCGAAGGGAACACCTCGCTCTTCAACAGGGAGGAGGACAGAACGGGCGTTGTGAACGTCCTCTTGGCAGCCCAAGAAGCGTCACTCATGGTCTTCACAAACCTGCAGCGAATCCTAGTGTTCCCGCAGGTCAGCGGGTCGGTGAAGTTCGAAGGATTCGTCCCTACAAAGTCCATAAAGGCGTTCCAGGCCATGGTAGGAGAGTTCGTCAGCGCCATCGAGCCGGTCAAGACTCAGACCAAGGACCAGCCATACATCCCATCCCTTCTAGTCAACCCTAGGGTCGTCTCCCTGTTCGAGAGCATTACGCTTCAGCGAGGACTTCCCCGATACGGAGAGGTCGACCCCACACCGATCCTCGCGCTCATATTTCCTTTCTTCTTCGGCGTGATGTTCGCCGACGTAGGCCACGGAATCGCGCTTTTCGCTTTCGGGCTCTACCTCATCTACAAGACGGCATACAAGAACTGGGGAGAACTGGTGCTGGTACTTGCCCTGTCGACGACGATCTTCGGGTTCATCAGAGGCTCGGTCTTCGGAGTGACTTTCGCTTCCCCGCTTAGCGGTGTCATTCCCCTCCCTCCCGCATTCAGCGCAGGGTTCACGCTCTCGTATATCCCGTTCCTGCTTGAGCTTGCGGTGGTCATAGGGACCTTCCACCTGGCAAGTGGGTACGCGATCTCGTTCATCAATCACGAGCGGGCGGGCAACTATCGGGACGCGTTCTTGAATCGGCTCCCCACAATCGCGCTTTACGTCTCTATCGTCCCGTTCAGCTTCGCATTGGCAGGGACCAACCTCGACGTGGGAGTCCTGTTCACCAGCGCCGCGCCGACGCCGGTGTTCAACGAACTCTTCGGCCTTCAGATACCCGTGTCCGTCACTGCGCGGTTTTCCCTCCCCTTCGTCGTCGCTGCTTCCCTTGTATTGGTGATAGGCCATCCGCTCCAAGAGTACAGGGCGCCGCGCCGGCTCCGACACACGCTCCGAGCGCTTGGGGTTGGGATGGCGGATGCCGTAGCCAAGCTCCTCGAGTTCTTCATGAACACCCTCAGCTACCTTAGGCTGGGTGTGCTGCTGATCACGACCACGCTCCTTGGGAGCTTGACGGCAGGTGTGTTGTTGGATGGGATACCGGGCGTGGTCGTGGCCGTGCTCCTTAACGTCGCCGTGATAGGCCTCGAGGGCGTGGTCGTGTACATCCAAGACATGAGGCTCCAGCTCTACGAGTGGTTCTCAAGCTTCTATGAAGGCGACGGGACCCCATTCATCCCTCTAGTCTCGGGGGGCAAGCACTTTAGAATGATCTGGACGTGAGCTGCTATCGGAGCTATGGGAATCTTTTTCGGACGTTCGACGGGGGGGCCAAACAATATCGCGAGGAAAAGAGGACTGTGACAACTATCGCACAGATCGGCTAAAGATATCAATCGAGCGAGCGATAAGGTAGCTCCAGAACCACAGGTGCCGCGGAATTCCATTTTCTCGTTCTTCGCGGAAAGAGTACGGGTGGATAGTCTTCTTCCTTAAATCCGACCCTGACGCACAGACGTCGAGGGATTCACCTGTCCAGAGGAGGAAGGTTCTGCACGAGATGCGGCACGGAGATTCCAGAGGGCGCCGCATTCTGTCCTAACTGCGGACTGGCAGCGCCAACTTCGGCTCAACCAGGAGCAGCCTCTCCGGGCGTCCCCTACGGCTACCCGGGCCGACGCCACGAGAAACAGGAGAAGTACGAAAAGAACGAGAAGGGAAGAGGCGGCGACCTCACGGGTGCGATAACCGCAGGTTTGATACTCATCTGGCTCGGACTAACTTTCTTTCTCCAGGAGAACGGATACATCCCGTCGAGCGACTGGTGGGCGTATTTTCTGATGGGCATAGGCGCGATTTTGATTCTTCAGGGGGCCACGCGTTACTCGGTAAGCAGGAGACCCTTCGTCGGCTCATTCATAGGCGGAGCGGTTCTCTTGGTCATCGGGTTCTCGTTCATCCAGGGGTTTGCGAACCTGTGGCCGCTGATACTCGTAGTGATCGGAGTAGCAATCATGTTATCCGCCATCAGCGGCCGACGTAGAAGGCCCAACCCTTGAACAGACCAGTTTCAAGACCGGGTTCTGCTCATCCTTCGCTCCTATGGTGACCTCCGTGGCCAGCTCTTTTCCTATCCTAAGAGTACTCGGCGGCTCGTTCTTTGTCCTGGCAGGAGTGGCCTACTACTACGATGTCACCCTCAATGCTTCCATTTCTTTCGTCTTCGTAGCGGCGGGTTTTGCCGTGCTACTTCTCGCTGTGTTGGGACACCGCGCCCGAGGAGGCGATGTCGCAGTCTTCGTGATCGGGCTGCTCGTTCTCAGCGCGTTCGTCTCATCAGGCGTGAGGATCTCTGCAACGAGCGTGCACATCTCGCAAATGGCGACCAGCTCACAGCTTCCGTCGAAGCAGGTCGAGTTGCTTGCTTCATCTGACGTGGGACGCATAGACATATCCTTTTCGAACCGAAGCGATTTGGGGTACCAAGTCAACTTCACACGGTCGAATCTTTCGTTCCCGTTGATTATCCCAGGCAAGTCTCCCTTGGCTTCTCTCACGAACCAGACGAGGGCGGGAACGTTCGTCTTGAACGCGACTTCCCGGTCATATGACCTCTCGATAACGATCGGGACGGGATATGTGCTCAACGTGACCGCCTCCACAGGGACAGGGAGCATCGACATACGGACCCTCGGCAGCGAGACGCTCGGCGTTGTCTCCCTACGAAGCGGGACCGGCAGCATAGACGCGAACTTGACATCTCAGAGGGTCGGCGCGGTGAGTCTTCAGGTGGGGACGGGGAGCATCAGGCTCACTTCCAACGACCTTGCGCCGAGCGGACAACGGGTTCCCATCACTCTCGCTACCGGGACAGGAAGCGTCAACTTCAAGGTCAAGCTTCCTAGTGGCACCGCGGTCTCGGTCGACGCGTCGGTCGGGTTGGGGAGCGTGTACCAGAACCTCCAGGGCTTCTCAATCTCACCTCAGTCGTCGACATCGAGGCTGATTGCGACGGCGGGCGACACCGACGAGGCGGCGAGGTCTTTCGTCATTCAAGCCTCTACTGGGCTCGGCTCTGTTGCGCTCGACTCCGAGTTCCTTGGGTGACCTCAGAAATGGAATCCCCCGGTCACGACTTCGAAGACGGCGTGTTCCAAGTAAGTGGTCATATTCGCCCTCCCGAAGATTCGGAAGCGGTTCTTTCCTACCGACTCTACCATGTCGCCGATGTCATATCTGGGAAAAAGCGGCCCTGAGATGATTATCCTGCCCCATTCGTGCGGCTGCATTTCGTGAAGCAGTTTGATTTTCGCCCCGCTCGTCTTGACCTCGAACACGAATGTGTCATAGTTGGGACAGACGTAAGGAAGCTGGTCGATCTGCTGAGCGAATACTCCCTCCGTCGCCGTGTACATCTCGACCAGAGGCACGGATCCACCATATTGATGCCTTAGCATCGGTGCATAGCTGGTCTGTATTTTCGCGACGCTCGTGCAGAACAACCCGCGCATCTTCCAAAGCTCTTTCGGGAGGACGCCGTGCCTTCTGCTCAGGTATTTGGCGAATCCCGTTATTACAGGCGTCACCCCCATGACACTGCCGACCGGGCTATCCTTGGCACTCTGATACACAAGCTCGAATCTCCGCTCCCAATCCGTTTTTTCTATCCCACCGCCTAGCTTGTCGATCTCCTCCTGCTTAGGGACGAGAGACGTGGGCCCTAGTGATGGGTTGAGTTTGGCGTAGCTGCCCGAGCTATAGCCGTAACTCTCTTGCCCCTTGTCCGTCAGCAAGCTGCCGACTTCCGATGGAAAGTTCAAGTTGAGGACATTCATCTCGAGGACTTTGGGGTCTCTACGCAAGGCGAAGTTGATTATCGCCCTAGCTCCGACGGCGAGTATGAGCGACAGGTGGGATTCGGTGGTCGGGATGAGCTTGGGGTTCCCTGTCGTGCCCCTGGTCATGACCCACCGGGATACCGGCTCAGGAAGGAGGGCCGAGTAGTCTCCCTTCTTCACGCGCTCAAGGTAGGGCAGGAGCGCGCTGTAGTCCACGACAGGGAGAAGCTTCTGAAAATCTGAGAGGCTCTCGATTCTGTCGGCTCCGAACTCCTTCCCATAGTCCGTTTTCGCGTAGCCCACGAGCAGGTTGAGCAGGGTCTCTTTTTGACTCTCAGCCGGATTCTCAAGAGAGCGATACCAGGGGTCTACAAACTCTTTCAGGAACGGAGATAGGTCCGGGTCGGGTTCTCCCAAGGAGCGCCAGCAGTTACCTTCAGGTAACGAGCGTAAAGGACTTGCTTGGACCGCCCGTGGACATCGAAGACGGGAGGACAGAAAGCACCTTTACTCTGCGTTGGGCTGGTTCCCCGATGAGCACTTTTGTCTCTATGCTCCGCGGGATAAACGTCGGCGGCCAGAAACAGGTGAAGATGGAAGCTGTGAAGCAGCTCTACTCGTCGTTGGGCCTAGAGGACGTCAGGACATATCTTCAGAGCGGAAACGTCGTGTTCGAATCCTCCGACAAAGACGTCTTGACCCTAGCACGCCGAATTGAGGAAGAGATAGACCGGTCGTTCGGCTTCGATGTGCCTGTATTCCTCAGGACCAAGAAAGACCTTCAAGGAGTGGTCGACAACAACCCATTTGAAACGAGGGACGCCAGCAAACTCCACGTGACCTTCTTGCTTTCAAAACCAGAGACCGTTCATCTTGAGGAATTAAGAGGGACAAAGGACACCGCCGAGGACTACTTTGTCTCTGGGAGGGAAATATACCTGTATTGCCCCTACGGATATGGTCAAGCCAAGCTCTCCAACAACTTTCTTGAGAGAAAGTTGAAAGTCACTGCGACGACTCGAAACTGGAGAACGGTGAGCGCCCTGCTGTCTATGACCTGATTCTGTTCTCGACCAGTCGCTCTCCAGCTCGCGCATGGCGCCTGATGCGATCCATTTGGCCGCATTGGAGTCGGGCTTTGGAGATGCCTATCCGAACGCCTTCTCAGTGTTGATGCCACACTTACCATGCCCTCCACGTATTCTGCGTGAGAGTGACTTCATGTCCTCAAAACCGCGTTGCCTTGTGCCGGTACTTTCAACCTAAGGCTCAAGGATTGCTGCCGCCTTAAGGATGGGGATGACCATCGGACTTCCTGAGGGCCCGACGTGACCAGATGCGCGTGAAGTCAATCAACAAGTATCCTTATTTCCTTCGCATGGCATTGACAAATCAGCGATACGTGGCGGGAGTAGTCTCCTCGCGCCAGCTCACTCCTTCTTCTTATGGGATAACTTTGGAGAAACCGCTCGGATTCTCGTTCCGTCCCACCCAGTTCACCTTCCTTCAGATTGAAACTGACGAGGGCGCTGACGCGAGACCCATGTCACTTGCGACCAGTCCGACGCGCTCCACGCTCGAATACGGAATCAGAATCTCTGACTCGTCTTTCAAGCGGGCCTTCGTTTCCCTTCGGAAGGGCGACGAGGTCCTGGTTCAGGGGCCGTTCGGCCACTTCATTTTGGACGAGGAGCGGCCCGCAGTGCTCCTTGCAGGAGGTATAGGAATCACGCCCCTCAAAGGGATGGCCGAGTATGCGGCAGACAAGGGATTGCCCATCGACGTCAGGCTAGTCTACAGCAACCGAGACGAGGAAGAGATCGCCTATCGCGCCGAGCTGGAAGAGCTGGAGAAGCGGAATCCGCGGTTCAGCGTCGTGCACACCCTGACCGGAGCCGTTGCGAAGAAGTGGAAAGGCCGGACTGGCCGAATCGACGCGCGACTCCTCCAAGAGACGACGCACGAGATCGCCAAACCAGTCTACTACGTTTGTGGGACTCCGGGCTTGGTGTCCTCCGTGTTCGAGACACTGGTGTCCGGTCTCTCTATTCCAGAGGAAGACATCCGGGCAGAGGTCTTTCGAGGCTATTGGAAGCGAGAGCTCCCTGAATAAATCCGAGAAGGAGTGTTTATGTTAGCGCCTGAAGGGAAGACCGCTTTCGCAAGTCGGCCAGCAAGAGACCGACGGCGTGCGTTCCTTGAACTGCCACCGAAACTAACTGTTTGTGGGACTAACTAACTAACTTTGAGCCTGCGAGGTTATGTTGACCATCCAATGGACGCCGAACTTGTCGGTGAGCATGCCGAAAGTGTCACCCCAAAATTGCTTTGCAAGCGCCATGTCGATTTTCCCGCCCTGTCCAAGCCTGTTGAATATTTCGGTGATTCTGGCACCATCCTGTCCGGAAATGCTCAGGTGGACATTGTCCCCGAACTTCGCCGGCTCGTTTGGATGGGTATCGCTGGCCATTAACGAGAGCCCGTCGCTTTTCAAGGCCGCGTGAACGATCAAATTTTTCTCTTCAGGCGTTTCAGCCATGCTCGCTTCGCCAAAGGTTTGCATGGTTAGTTCTCCTCCAAGGATTGATTGGTAAGACTTCATGGCTTCAGACGTATTGCCGTTGAAGTTCAGATAGGGGGTGAGAGAAGGTTCCATGGTCTTAATTGCTGTCATCTCTATTTAAGATGTTTAGCCCCCAATTGACAAAACCGCTCTGGCGGCGGATTCGGGAATCAATTGACTTTAGCGCAGAATCTTTGAGCATCTTCAGCAAGATGAATGTAGTCGGGCTATTTGAAAGTGGGACGAAACGAGTCCGTTCTAAGAAAGCGGTCGTCGAAAAAACCGGCTCACGGCCCTGTACTGGATTGTTGTCTTCAGGTTCTCGGGACGTCTTTTCTTGGTTTCATCTGAGACCTGGATGAAGATGAATGAATGCTTTTCGGATTTCGAGACGAGAAAGAGTCGACTAGGAGAAGACTCCGGCAACCAGTAATATAAATACTAAGAAAACAAATCACATGTCTTGCAATGGTCTACACGACGAATAGTGACATCTATGTTGCGGTCCACGAAAACGGGATCAATGATCTCATAAGTCGCCTGATGTTGGAGGTGCCTTCATTCTTCAACTTCGGCTCGCGGTACGTCGCTACTTACCCGCAGCTGGCTTGCAACCCCATCAAGGCCAATCCAATAGACCCTGAAGACCCGCTCATCTCGCCTATCGACATCTCAGGAATCCCGCCTCTCCTCTTCAGCACCAGCTTTTCGCCATTCCCAAGTGAGAACCCGCCGATCGGCACGCCCGTCCCGTTCAATCTGAACATCCCGATACCTTCGCCCGATTTCATAGTTCAACTGTCACAGCTGCAGATCGACTTCTCCTCTGGCAATGCAATCGCGCTTCCGTCGACCGTGACCTCTCCGCTCCCTGCGCAGCATTTTGCGATTCACGCCCAGACCTTCGCCGGGGCCACTTGTCCATCAGGCAAGAGGAAGCCCATCGTCGTCGGCAACACGCAACTCGCTTCAAGAGCAAAACAGGTCGAAGAGAGGATAGGGCAGACGATGGAACGCCACATCCCGGGCATCTCCAACATCCCGGCGCCTCATCTCGATTGTTTCGAACTGGATCTCTTTGCTGAAGGCGTCCTGAAGAATCCAGGTAGCTCGCGATTCCTCAACATGAACCTCGACTCGCTGGATATCGTGGGCTTCGGACCTGATGGCTTGAGGGAACTCATCGACTGTTACCTGATGTACTTCACCAACGGCGTCCTCTTTTCCGTGAGCAACGCGGTGAACGCTCTTCTGGCCGAAACGTTAAACCTGGAGAGCCTCTTGGATTACAACCCCGCCACGTTCACGCTCCAGGTCACCCCCTCAGCCAGCGTCCCGAACAACCCTGCCATAGAGAATGACCAGGTGAAGTTGTTCATGGACGCCAACGTCACCCTGAGCGGCGAGGTCTTCGGCCCGCCCGGAGGCGGAGGCTCTGGTGGTCCAGGATACGGCCCTCCCACATCCAGGTCCGTAGTGCCACGACCTGGCGCGGGGCCGACCGATTTCACAATCGCGATCTCACAGAACATAATCGACAAGATCATGGCCACCGTCTTCGCACCGGGCTCGATAGAGATCGAGGTTCCGGTAGGTCCACCTCCGCCAGCGTCTCAGCCATATGCGACGTATGGGAACCCACCGCTCTACATAGACTACAAGGTCGCACTCTCGCTGGCCGGGGGATCGGTGAAGCTGCAGAATCCGAATTCCACGCAGCCCAACGGTTCGATACTCATCAAGGACCTGACCGTATCGTGGGACACGCTCAAGTTCAAGGTCAACATCGACCTGCCCAAGATAGGCATCCCCGGCTTCAGCACGCCAGCCCTCGTCATCGACGGTGTGACGATAATCCCCGCTGTCAACATTCCGGGCTTCAGCCTCTTTGGAGGAAACGGACACAACCCAGACATCAGCATCCCGATCGACCTCAGCGGTCTGGAAAGCCAGGTTAGCATCACCCTGGAGCCGGTCATCTACTACGTCGTGGGTAACGCGGTGGTCTCGAACGACCCTAACAGGTGGGAATTCTATGTAGTCCCGCAACTCCCCATCTTCGTGGTCCCAGTCGAGTTCGGGCCAAAGCTGCAGAAGGCGATCGAGGACGGCATTGCGGCCGCACTGGCAGACGTTCTGGACCCATTCCCCGGACCTCTCCAGGACATAATCAAGGGCATCCTCACCA
This sequence comes from Nitrososphaerota archaeon, assembly GCA_027886925.1. Next base: position 670 of record JAPCJN010000060.1, on the reverse strand, counting down.
CCGCTCTAGAAGCGATTGGCGGTGCGATATCGACCATACTCAGCGATGTCAGCTCGCTGGCCGAGACGATAGTGGACATGATCACGAATGCGAACCTACTGGGACTTACCTCGCTCCTCGACAACGCTCTCCTCAGCCTCTTCTCCAGTTCTTCGCCCCTGTTCACTATCAGAGACCCCTACCTGGTCTCACAACCGAACACTACCGGGACGCAAGTCATCTCTGTGGCAAATCCACGCGTGACCATTACACCAGGCCCTCCTACGATCAACCTCCAGATACCAATCCCTTACATCGGAGTCAACATCAACGCCAGCGAGGTCGTGGTCGAGGCCGACATTGGGCCTTGAGCGGAACGCAGACTAGTAGTCTCGTTGCTTTTCAATCGTTATTGAATGGATTCGTTCTTTCATCACTGCTTCGACACCCACGATGGGGAGGAGGGGTACTGAGGAGCTACCTGCTGGATGCGCTCCTGCCAGTCCGGTAGGAGCTGCTCACTCAACTGGGCCTCCAACCGATCTAGGAATGCATGGACTCCAGAGACGAAGCCGAGGGCAGTCTGGCGATTGAGCTTCCGATGCTCTAGATGAAGAATCGTTCCTCCTCCATCGGGTCGGAGTTCCCACCTGACGATGGCATCCTCCTCCCACCGGCGCTCGGCGGTTGG
>JAPCJN010000059.1:2967-12109 GCA_027886925.1 Nitrososphaerota archaeon | reverse complement strand
TGTTCGCCGTCATGACCTTACTTTCAGCCGCCTTGTCGGTGAAGCCGCAGAAGCCTAGGACGGAAGCCGCATTGTCGGTGGGATAACGCATTGATTGCTGCAAACTCCTCGACAAGCCAACACGTCCCTGACGCTCGATTCCAGATTATTGATTGCCTCGTCCCTTATGGCGCACGGTGTTACTTCAATGTGGCACACGATTTCATGGTTAGGCCGTGAAACTATCAATTAGGGAAGTATCAACCCCATCGAATAAAGTAGTGAGTTACTGGCCAGTTAGAAAGTATCGAGGAAGGCGGCATCATCTCAGCCAACGTAGCTTTGATTGCCTTCGGCACATGCAGGGTTCATATCCCGAAAGGAAGAAAGGTTTTTGCCGAGAGGATGCAGCGATGAAATCGTGGTGGAAACGACAGCCAAACTGGACGAGGAGGCATCGATGAACTGCCCGTATGGAACATTACTCGAGATACTGGGAAAACCCCATACGCTTGCGATCTTGTATGGCTTCGGGATTGATTCACCCTTGCGTTTCACGAAGATTCAGAGGAGTTTGGATCTACAACCCAAGATTCTGACCTTGAGATTACAGGAACTGGTCAATTTTGGGCTCTTGTCTCGCAAGTCTTACAATGAAATACCGCCCCGAGTCGATTACGAGCTGACCCAGAAAGGAAAGGACTTGGGAAAGATGTTCGACGAATTGCGTGTGTGGTCCGACAAATATCAGGTCACCGAACAGCCAAGAAAGGATGGGAAAAGGCATAGATGAGTTAATGGTCTGAAAAGCAAAAGCAATGACCGCCAAAATACATCATGGCTTGATCGCCCGACATGGTCTTTTGACCGATCCTTCGTCGGAATTACTTCCCTTGAGGGAAGTCGCTTTCTTTCGATGAACTGGGTAGTATTAATACTACCTTTTGGCTAGTCTTTACGCTGTTGAGATAGATAGGGTGTTTGACAAACGGAAATTGGAATTGATAGCTTTGCGGCGGCATTCACCGAGGCCAGCCAGAGCATCAGCGCGTCTGAGCGTCTGCGGAACTTGATCGAAGAGATTGAACGCGCTGACCAGGTTGGGTTGGATTCCTTTGGAATCGGCGAACACCACCGCAGAGAGTTCCTCGATTCTGCCCCTCCAGTCATTCTTGGAGCGGCGGCCGCAAGAACGAGGCGAATACGTCTCACCAGTGCCGTGACTGTCCTGAGCGCCGTCGACCCGGTGAGGCTGTTCCAAGAGTTCGCGACTCTCGACCTTCTGTCCAATGGCCGAGCGGAGATGGTCGTGGGCCGTGGCTCCTCGATAGAGGCCTTTCCGCTTTTTGGCTACTCGCTGGAAGATTACGATTCGCTTTTCGCGGAGAAGCTCGACCTTCTCCTGAAGATTCGTGAGAATGAGCATGTCCACTGGTCAGGTAAATACAGGCCAGCCCTGACCGGACAGGGAGTCTACCCGAGGCCCGTGCAGAACCCCCTGCCCATATGGCTAGGGGTAGGCGGGACGCCTCAATCGTTCGTTCGCGCCGGCTCACTCGGGCTTCCCCTGATGGTCGCGATCATCGGCGGTGAAACGCATCGCTTCCGTCCGCTCGTCGACCTATACCGCGAGGCGGGGAAGCGAGCCGGACACCCACCAGAAAGGTTGAGGGTGGGGCTGCATTCACCAGGCTACGTGGCGGAGACGACGAAAGAGGCCGCCGACGATTTCTTTCCCGGATTCGCCCGTGCCGTCACCGACATCGGGAAGGAGCGCGGATGGCGTGCCATGACCCGCGAGGCTTTCGACGCGCAGCGAGGCCCCCGTGGCTCCCTGATAATCGGCAACCCGGAAGAGGTCGTCGAGAAGATCATCCGACACAGCAAAGCGCTGGGCGGCATCTCCCGCGTCACTTTTCAGATGAACGCGGCTTCTCTGCCTCATGGGAAGCTCATCCGGGCCATCGAGTTGATCGGCGCGCGCGTCGCACCGGCTCTTCACGAAGGACTCGGAGGAGACGAAGCACAGGGTGATGGCACCGTTTGAAGTCTTCCGCAGCTCCCCTGTTTGCCTCCTTAGCGCTACCGGGGGCTTCAGGGACTCCCGGGCCTTTCCGCCCGACACATCGAACGCAGCTCCAATAGAATGGATATTATAGCTCCTGGCAAAGGGAACATGACACAAGAGCGACGCGTTTTGGAATCCACAAAGAAGGACGAGTCCCCAGAGATCCGGGTCATCGGCTTGGCCGGCAGCCTCAGGGCTGAGAGCACCACGCGGATGGCCGTCCAGTATTCCCTCCATGGCGCCGAGGAAGAGGGAGCGAAGGTGGAGCTGCTTGACCTCGCCGCCTACAACCTTCCCTTCTTGGGCCGCGAGAGAGAGGATGGCAACCTGAAGCTGGTGGAGCACTTCCGCGCCGTCCTACGGACCTCCGATGGGATCGTGCTCGGCTCACCTGAGATTCACGGCAGCGTCAGCGGTGTCTTGAAGAACGCATTGGACCTGGCAGGGACAGATGAATTCGAAGGGAAGATGGTCGGGCTTATCGGAGTCGCCGGCGGCCGGATGGGCGCGAGCGAGACCTTGAGTCATCTTCGTCTCATTGGTCGCTCGTTGCACGCGTGGGTCGTTCCCACCCAGGCCTCCATCGGTGACTCAGGCGCGGCATTCGATTTTCACGGAGAGCCTATCGACCGGGAGGTCGGTTACCGTCTCAGGTCGGTGGGAAGACAGGTGGCCCACTTCGCCCGATTGCACAAGTGCGAGAACCACATGCAGTTCCTCAAGGAGTGGGAAGTCGCGCCCATGGGCGACGGCGCGGGGCTCAATAGTGGCTTAAGGATAAGCCAAGCTGGATGACGCTTGCCTTGATTGTAGTCGGTGAATCGATTTGAGTAACCAATTCAGGCAAAGCAGACGGAGGAGCGAGCGAAAAAATGACCAGAAGCCCTGGACTCCTAAGACAAAGGTAGGAAAGATGGTCTCTGAGGGCAAGATCACATCGCTCGAGGAGATCTTTCAGCAAGGCTGGAAGATCAGCGAGCCAGAGGTCGTAAAGGCGCTTCTCCCGGGCGTCTCGTCCGAGGTCGTGGACGTGGGCAGGGTGCAGAAAATGACCGACGCTGGAAGGCACACCAGTTTCCGAGCGATCGTCGCGGTCGGCAATGGCGACGGCTGGTTCGGCGTCGGCGAGGGCAAGGGGAGGGACAGGCTAGCGGCGATAGACAAGGGGACTGAGGCAGCTTTGCTCAAGATAATTCCGGTGAATCGAGGCTGTGGAAGCCCGGAGTGCATGGACAAGTCAAGCCACTCGGTGCCGTTCAAGACCGCCGGAAAGACCGGGAGCGTCAAGGTTGAGCTGCTCCCGGCACCGAGTGGTGTCGGGCTCGTCGCTGGCCCAGATCTCAAGAAGCTTCTGTCATTGGCGGGTCTGAAGGACGTCTATGTGAGAACTTTCGGCTCCACGAGCACGCTCTCATCCCTGGCGGGTGCAGTCTACGACGCGTTCACAAAAGGGCACGGGTTGAACGCATAATGAGAGAGTCAAGCGGAGTCGTGCCCACTGCGCCGCTGAAGTTACTGAAGTCGCCCCAAAGAACGGGTACCGGTCGCTCAAGCCCTGCGTCGAAATCAGATGTGTCGCCTGAAGTCTGTGAAATCCTCTGTTATCCCAGCAGGACAAGTGCGGCTACCCGTTCATGGCCGAGCTTCTTTACGTCGAGGCGTGAACTTTGGTGTTTTGCGACTTGACGTTCTCCCGGATGCTCCCTTGTCTTCCATCTAGCCAGTTTTTATCAGCACGTCGTTCCCTTCGACCTTTACCTGAAATGTCGGTTCCGGGTTCCGCGCCGGCGGTCCGACCACAGCGCCCGTCCTAACGTCAAACTTCGAACCATGCCATGGGCACTGCACAACAAAGCCCTCCAGCCCGCCCTTCGCAAGCGGCCCTCCCACGTGAGTGCACTTGTTGTTCAGTGCGTAGAAGGTCCCATCGACGTTAGCTAACATCACCTCCTCTGCGCCAAGTCTGACCGATTTCATCTTCCCGTTCGGTATCTCAGAAACGTCTGCAACTCTTTCGAACCCTGAAGACATGCCTTCGCTGAGAATTGAGGGGATATTTGTCTTTTCCAGCCTCGCGGTGCGACGCAAGCCGGGCTGATATTACTATGACATCGGATTTGGGGATGAGACAAGTCGTGCACTAGGATTAGTCTAGAAGCTTGGTCCCAGCTTGGTTCAGGGGTGCGGTCACTTGAGTGTCGTGACAAGCTTCAGGGCTTTGCGGTGGTCGACGAGGAGGTTGACGTAGTTGTCGCCGATGACTTTGGTATGTTGGGCGTAGGGAGCGAATACGCGAACCAGACCCCGCCGGCTCCTTGACCATTTGTGTCCCCTGCTTTCGTGTCGGGGGCGTAATAGTAAAGCGGGTAACCGTTGTAAGCCAGCTGCTTGCTCCCGTCAGTCCGGGTGATTGTGGTGAATTTGGACGCGTTGATGCCCGGAGGCACCACCAGGTTGCTTACGTAGAACGGTGGCCATGTTTTTGCGCAGCCTCCGTTGCAGGCGCTCGTGCCATTGTTTGGGATGTCCTTCGTGAACAGGTAAAGCGTCCAACCCGAACTGTTTGTCAGATAGAGCCCTATCGGCGACTTGTAAGCGATCCCAGGCGTAAAGTAGGGTAAACCGGCCAATTGGGTGACTGGTTGAGCAGCTGGCGAAACCGCGTACCACACTCCCCCTACGCCTTGACCGTTTGTTTGTCCTGCTTGTTTGTCAGGGGAGTAGTAGTAGAGTGGCCAGCCGTTGTAGGTGAGCTGCTTGCTCCCGTCAGTCCGGGTGATTGTGTTGAAGCTCGACGAGTTGAGACCTGGAGGTACCTTGAGATTGACGGTGTAGAACGGTGGCCAGGCTTTTGCGCAGCCTCCGTTGCAGGCGCTGGTTCCGTTGTTGGGGACATCCCTCGAATACAGATAGAGCGTCCAACCGCTTGCATTGGTCAAATAGGCGCCTATTGGCGCCCTGAACGCGACGCCAATCGTCGAGGGAGAACCTGCCGTCTGCGCGGTCGCTTGATTGGTTGATTGGGTGATTGTCTGGGTAGTCGTCTGGATGACCGTCTGGGTGCTTGTCTGGGTAGCGGTTTGGGTCGCGGTTTGGGTCGTCGTATTCGGGAATGCAATGAAGTATCCGGTACCTGCCGCAAATATCACTGTAAGAACAACAAGAACGCTAGAAATCGCCTTATAATTCGCCAAATCAGGATTTCATATCCATCTTTTGTATATCAAAGTTCTTCCACGTCACATCCAAATCACATCCAAATCCGCGTCGACAACTTGACCGAGAACTAGTGTGGTGTAACTAACGGATGCCGGATTAAGATTGGTTACTGAATAAGGATTTTTCCGAATGAAACCGGCGAGTTCAAGACTACGAGACGAATGCCCGTGCTCGATCAAGCGGGAATAATAATTCGGGGGATTTCCGTTACACCACACTAGTTTGGATGTCTTGGGATTGGATGGAGTTTCATCATCACGCGATTAGCGCAAACTCTGTTCCCACGATGCCTCCTGGCTTGAGCGAGAGTGATCGGCCTCCGAGGCGATGCGTCCGAAAGATTCGGACGGCTGCAGATGATATCTCTGTTTGAGACCAGGCGAATGCGAGTCGCCTAGAGCGTGACCTTGAAAAGGACAATGAGAGCGGCGAACTCGGAGATTGTGATCGCGTCAAGAAGTGGGTAGACTTGCCATCCGAAGAAGCCCCCCATGAAAAAGTATGAGGACGCGGTTATCAGGTTGTGGACAAGCAGAAGAGCGGCGAATATCATCAGTCCGATTGTGTACTTCGCATGCGTCTTGATTTGTATCCTTGCGTATAGGTATAGGAGGCCAACCAGAAGAGCGGAGTTCATGGTCGCGAAGATGATGGCTACGAGTATCAGAGGCTGCATGAACCACTTCACTCGCGGCCGTGGAAGCCTTTAACATTTCTTCCAAATTCAACACTGCGTCAATTGCTAAATATGTTCTCCTGTCCAATACTTCCGAATGCAGGATAGTCCCGAGCTACGGCGGCTCCTTTGGTTTCTCCTTGCAGGCAGGCGGGGAGGGGAGAACAGAGCCAGGATAATCCAGAGCATCAGGGACAGACCAAGCAATATGAATCAGCTTGCGAAGGAGTTGGGCCTGCAGTACAAGGCCGTCCAGCACCATGTCATCATCCTTGTGAAAGAATCCCTCTTGGTTTCATCTGGGGAGAAGTATGGAGTAGTCTACATGCTCAACCCTTGGTTTGAGCAGCATATCGAGATCTTCGAGCAGATTTGCGCGAAGCTCGGATTCGCGCGGGAGAATTGAATTGGCCCCTATCCAAAAATGAGACTTATCCTATTACGAACGAGAATCGGTTCGCAGCCACGCAAGTCTTCGAAGCTGTAAGACTTCCTCAAGGTCAGATTCTACGCGTTTTTTGGACTATGGCGATGGAGCTTCTCGGACGAAGAACAGTGAGCCCTCGAGGAGAGCCTCATGCCTCTCGATTAGCTCGTCGCACCATGAGCTCGCCGCCGAATGACGGGAAGGGAAAAGAGCGTGGAGACGCTTGTTCGCGAAACGGATAAAGCACGCCCGCAAGGAATTCGACGAGATTGAAAGGCGAGTCTCACATCGGGCGCTACAGGATAGTTCCCGGGGAGAAGGTCCGCTTGAATCGCTGGGATCCAGACGACACGTCAGGTTTTGAGGGGGGAAAAGAAGATGCTCTGAAGGAATCAAAGAAGCTGCTGCGGAGGCTGGAAGAGCTTCAAGAAATCCTCTATGCCGAGCACAAGCGCAAGGTGCTGATCGTTCTCCAAGCTCTCGACACTGGAGGCAAGGACGGCACGATAAGACGTGTCTTCGAGGGAGTCAATCCGCAGGGTGTCCGAGTCGCGCATTTCGGAGTACCCACACCTGAAGAGCTCGACCATGATTTCCTGTGGCGCGAGCACGCACAAGTCCCTCAGGCTGGCGAAATTGTCATATTCAACCGCAGCCATTACGAGGGCGTACTGGTAGTACGGGTCCACAAGCTCATAGCCAAAGATGTGTGGAAAGCTCGCTACCAGGAAATCAACGATTTTGAGCGGATGCTGTGCGAGGAAGGCACGGCCATTATGAAGTTCTATCTGCACATCGGTAAGGACGAGCAGAGGAAAAGGTTGCAAGATCGTCTTGCTGATCCCACAAAGAGGTGGAAGTTCAGCAGCAAAGACCTGCCGGAACGGGAGTTCTGGTCGGAGTACATGAAGGCGTACGAGGACGCGCTGGAAAAGACAAGCACGGAGTGGGCTCCTTGGTATGTCGTGCCGGCGAACCATAACTGGTTTCGAGACGTAATTGTCTCGAAAGCCATCGTTAGAAAGCTTGAAGAGATGAACATGCATTATCCACCAGACCCAGAGCTTCCCAAGTCGATGGACATAAAATAGACGACTTCCCTCGAAACAAAGTCGAGGACACGACGCCGACATTCTCAAAGAAGGCATATCCATATCAACCTAGCCGCCTCCTGTCGTGTGATGTTCTCGCTGCTGTCGCACCACCTAAGCTCTTCGACCCCTGGGTTCGCCGGTGGTGGCAGCCTCGAGATCGAGCCTCTCAAGGAGATAGCCTCAGGCGGTAGCAGCAACAATTACAAGATTTCTCTGCCCTGCCATCTCGGGACTCACATAGACGCGCCGAGGCACGTAAGCGACAAGGGGAGGCCGATAGCGGCTTATCCCGTCAGCGCATTCATATTCACCCGGCCCAAGATGATCCACCTCGTTCTGGAATCGGGAGAGCTAGTGCGAAGGCGTCATCTCGAAGCGTTCGAGGAGTCGATATCAGTTTGCGACATCCTTTTCATAAGGTCGGGCTTTCAGAGGTTTCGCGAAACAGACAAGGAAAGGTATTCCTCGCAGAACCCTGGCTTCTCGTTGGAAGGAGCGAAATATCTCGCGAGTTTTAGGGAGCTGAGGGCGCTTGGCTTTGACTTCATTTCGCTGAGTTCCGTGCCCCACAGGCGTGAAGGCCGCATGGCTCATCGGGCCCTGCTGTCCGGAAGGGACTTTTTCATCATAGAAGACATGGACCTTTCGCACTATCCGCAGGACGTCGGGAGAATCATCGTCGCGCCGCTCTTCGTGGAGGGAGTCGACAGCGTCCCGTGCACCGTCTTGGCGGAGCACTCATGAGCCTCTCATCTTGATCATGAGGAATCCCTGACTTCGGCGGCGCCCATCGGCGTGCCCGGGTGGCCTGACTTCGCCTTCTCGACCATGTCCAGGGAAAGGAACCTGATGGTGTTGATGCAGAGCTCATCGAGCTCCGCAGACCCACGCCTCATCACTGTATGCGTCTTCGATCTCCTCAACTTCCTCTCGGCATCCAGCAGACCTAGAGGGTATCCTGTCCTGGCATCCAGTTTACAGGGCACTCCTTACCCGTCTTCAGCGCCTTCAGGACGCGCAGAACCTCTTCCACGTTCTGCCCGAGGTCAGGGTCGATCATCATCGTGAACCTCACGGACCCCTTCGGATCTATGATGAATGTTCCTCGCAGCGGCTCGCCAGATTTTTCATCGAGGATGTCGTAAGCCCGACAGAGGTCTTTTTTGAAGTCGCTGATGAGCGGGTACTCGACGCTCCGCTCCATCCCGCTTATCCAGGCCCGATGAGAGTAGATGCTGTCCGCGCTGACCCCGAGCACCTCCGCGTTGAGCCCTCTGAATTCCTCGTACCTCCGCGCAAATTCAGGAACCTCAGTGCTGCAGACTGACGTGAAATCACCCGAGTAGAAGAACAACACCACCCACCTCCCTCCCGCATCCGAAGGGAGACCTCGGTCTGAGAGCACCTTGGACAGTTCCACCTCGCCTTTGGTGGACATCGCCTTGAAGTCCGGCGCGGTGTCGAGAACCTTCACCATAAGGCACCCAAACAGGCGCCTCTTTTTCAAGTCTTTCGACCCTTCCAGGACTGAGCCGGCAGGCCAGGACTAGGGCTTCGTCTTTTGATGACCTTCTATCTCTTTCTGCAGCACATCTACCGCGAGTGCATGAAGCTTCTGTGCCGAGTCTTCGGTCTTCCCTTCCGCATCGTGGGGGGTAGCGCGGCCCGCGACGGCAATC
>JAPCJN010000059.1:2666-2957 GCA_027886925.1 Nitrososphaerota archaeon | reverse complement strand
GGTATTGGAGACGCGGATCAGAAACCAGCCCTCATCTGAAAAAGCCTTTATCCCGTCCAGGTACAAGGTTTTGTAGCCTAAAGACTCTATTTTTGGTTTTAGGGATTCGACAACTTGGAATTTTATCTCGTCTGCACAGCCGATAGATTCCACGTTTGTTGCAGGATATTTCGGTATGGCATCTACCAAATCTGCCAGCGGCTTGTCCTTTGAGGATAGGATTTCCAAGAGCTTTAGTCCGGCGAAGATTGCATCGTCCAATCCTGAGATCTCTGAAAAATACAAATGATT
>JAPCJN010000059.1:0-2579 GCA_027886925.1 Nitrososphaerota archaeon | reverse complement strand
CTCCAAATTCGGCGTTCTCCTGCCTCATTCTGTTCATGACAAACGAATGGCCTACCCGATTAACGAGCGGCACGCCTCCCTTTGACTTTACAAACTCGTTGATGAAAGAGGAGCAACACACATCGAAAACGATTTTTGCATTCCTGTTTCTTTGCAGGTATGATTCGGAAAAGAGCGCTATCGTGACGTTGCCTGAACCGCAGTAACGCCCCTTGGAGTCCACGAAAGCGGCCCTGTCACCATCCGCATCGAAGGCAATCCCAACGTCGGCCTTGTGCTCAACAACCGCCTTCTTCAGCTCCCCTAGGCAGTCCTCTGTGACGTCTGGCTTTTGCCCAAAGAATTTCCCGTCTATTCTGTCGTTGATGGTGGTCACTTCGCACCCCACTTTTGAGAAGACCGTGGGCGCAATAAGAAAAGTCGCCCCTCCCCGGACGTCTAAGACCACTCGGAAGTTTTTCCCGATGCGGACGTTTCTCAGGATAATGCCCATGTAAAGGCTCGTCGCGTCGAGCGAGGAAACCTTGCCCATGGCAGCAGGGTTCGTGAAATTTTGATTCGAGAAGATCTCTTTGATTTCCTCCATCCCAAAACCCTCGGAGCAGATTAGCCCCTTGGAATTGATCGGAATGAACCCGTTCCATTCTGCGGTATTGTGAGACGCCGACACTACCACCGCTCCGTCGAAATTCTTCTCTAAAACCACCAAAGCCGCGGATGCCGTGGGAAAGACCCCCAAGTCGATGACATGGCATCCGACAGAAGTTAGGCCGGCCGTCAAACTATCCTCTAAGATTTTCCCGCTCTCCCTCGTGTCTCTCGCAACAACGATTGTTTTTCCTTCACCGAAGAAGGTTCCAAGAGCTTTCCCCAGTCTGGCGGCAAACGATGCCGTCAGGTCTTTTCCATAGATTCCACGGATGTCGTAAGCACGAAAGACATTGTTTTGCGCCTCTTCCATCTAGATCACTTGAAGAGGCCGCTCATCGCCTTGACTATGGCAACGGCACCGTAAATAACTGCATCGTCTACGAAGTTGGCTCGACGAAGCTTCCATTACGTAATTAGGGCCGAGCCAAGAATTCTTTGATGCCTCCCCTGGAATTTGGTGAGGTGAGAATCACAAAACTCAGAAAAGATGGTCGCCGAAACGGAGACGATAGACAGCATTTTCGATTCGGAAGCTGAGCAGATTGATTGCTACACACTGTTGTCTTTTGTCATGTCTCGATTAGAGATGGGCCTGATAGATGTTCACGGAGCGACAGCCGGAGGAGCATCATGTGCCGGACTCGCCCTCTTTTGGGGAGCCGGGATGAAGAGGCTCGCGATGACGGAGATTATGCTCATCGCGAATATCACCAAGAACCCGTCCAAGATTGAGCCTCCGAGCGCGGCTCTGATCTGCGGCATGAAGTTTGCCAGTTGGGGATACCCCGCTGTGATCTGCGCGAGGGCGGCTGGGGAATTGAGTATCTGACCTACCTGGTTCGGGTTTCCGAGCAGCGCCCCCAGTTGGGCGCGGAATTGTACCGGGGCCTGCTGCACTATCTCGGCGAGGCGGGTGGCAAGGGAGTTGACCTGCACGGCTCCGACAATGCTCACCCCGATGGCGCCCCCGAGGGTGAGGCTGAACGTCGACAGCGAAGAGGCGACTCCTATCTGTCTCCTTTCTACCGAGTTTTGGAACGCGCTCAGCACCGACGCCAGGCCGATGCCCATCCCTAGCCCGGTGAGGGGGGAGCGCAGGATGAGCCCGATGATGGAAGGAGACGGTCCGATGAAAGCGAACATCGCGGTCCCGACCGCCATCAGTATCACGCCTACGAAGGTCACGATCCTGTAGCCGAGTCTGTTAATGAGCTGGCCCGCCAGGATGCTCCCCGCCATGAATGGGACGACGAACGCATACAGGACGTTCCGCGTGTCATCGATGTTCCCTCCTAGCGAGCCCTGGACGAACAGGGAGACGTAGGATGTGAGGCCCAGCAGGACGGCTCCCCGGACGAACTGGACGGTGAACGAGGCTGAGATGGTGCGGTTTCTGAAGAGGCTAAGCGGAATGATGGGGTCCACTGCCCTCGCCTCGTTCCACAGGAATACCGGCAGAAGCGCGATGAATCCGCCGAAGAAGATTACTTCTGGCAAAGAATACCACGGGTAGGTGGATCCCCCGTTCAGGACCCCCAGAAGAAGGGAAGAGACCCAGCCGCTCAGCAACACAGCCCCGATCCAGTCTATCGGCTTTTTCGCTTGGCCTCCATGGACCTCTCTCAGCGCTATTGCGATCAGCACCAGGGAGATGACGCCGAATGGCAAGTTGACGTAGAAGATCCATCTCCACCCCAACGATTGGACCAGGTAGGAACCGGCGGTCGGCCCCATGATGGCGCCCAGGCCGAAGATGCTGCCTGTGACTCCCAGCACGCGGGACCTCTGCTCCGGCGCGACGGACGACCCGACTACCGCGAGCCCTACGGTGAAGAAGGCGCCGCTGCCGAGGCCTTGTAAGGCCCTGAAGGCGATCAGCTGGTCGATGTTCTGCGAGGCGCCCGAAAGGATCGAGCCTGCGATGAATA
>JAPCJN010000058.1 GCA_027886925.1 Nitrososphaerota archaeon | reverse complement strand
TCACGTTTGAGACCTGCCCTCATTATCTGTTCTTCACCAGTCGCGACCTTGCTCCCATGGGTCCTACAGGACTGATGAATCCGCCTGTCAGATCCGAGGTGGACAAAGAAGCGCTTTGGGAGGGGGTTCGAAATAGCGAGTTCGATATCGTCGGGACCGATCACGCTCCGCATGCGGATAGCGAGAAGAGACGAGGTCTGAAGAGTGTGTGGGAGACGGCTCCAGGCATCGTCGGAGTGGAGACATTCCTTCCCCTGATGATGACCGAGGCTCTCCGGGGCCGGATCACCCTGCAGCAGGTCGTCAGCTTGACGTCTAAGAACGCCGCCAAGCTTTTCGGAATCTACCCTAGAAAGGGAGCCATCGCTATCGGGTCGGATGCGGATCTGGTCATCGTTGACCCGAAGAGGGAGAAGAGAATAAACAAGAAGGACCTCCATAGCAAGAGCAAGTCTACTCCATTCATAGGCTGGGAGGTCAAGGGCATTCCAGTGGTCACCCTTGTCAGGGGACAAGTCGTGGTGGACCATGGCGAGGTCATGGCCAAACCTGGATTGGGGATGTTCGTCAGCCCGTCGGTCGAGAGAGCTTCAGCGCCGAAGGGAAACCAACATTCGATGAAGTCTTAAATCAGATTCGAGTCCCTTCCGTGCCGTTGAGGTTTGGCGTAAGGATTCCTCGAACAGGACCATTCGCGTCCGGTTCTGCAATAGTGTCAGTCGCGCGCGAGACAGAACAGCTAGGGTATGACTCCGTCACCTCAAATGACTCGGTCTCGTTCGCATACAAACATCGCTACCACTTCTCCGCGGGCACCGTCGAGGGAGTGGATGAAATCGAGAGGTCCACAAACGGATATGAAGCGGTCACGTCGCTGTCCTACATCGCGGGCATCACTCGACGAGTTCGATTGATCACAATATGTCTCGTGCTCCCCCTGAGAAACCCCATGATGTTGGCGAAGCAGTACGCCACGATTCAGGAGCTCTCGGGGAACCGCTTCGTTCTCGGTCTTTGTGTTGGGAACATGGAAGACGATTTCGAGAATTTCGGGGTGCCGTTCGAAAAACGCGGCGAAATCATGGATGAGTACCTGGAAGCGCTCAAAAGAATACTCTCGAGTAGTCCGGTATCCGCCTTCGAAGGAAAATATTTGAAATTCAGCGGGGAATTCTATCCGAAGCCGGCGGTCGCCCCCATCTGGATCGCTGGCGGTTTCGTCGGAAGCTCATTGAGAAGGGTAGCGAAGTATGGCGCCGGCTGGATTCCAATCTGCACACCCGCACAGCTGGAATCCGGGCTCGCGAAGGTCAAGGAGATGCGAAAGGAGCTTGGTCGCGAGGGAGCGAGTCTGGAATGCGGCCCTCAGGTGTTTGTAGGCGCCGGCACGAGCTACGAAGACGCCTGGAACAGAGCAGGCAATACCGTAACTAAATTCGGCCAACTGCCGGAAATGGCACGCCAAACGAAAGCGGATTTTGCCCAGATGAACCTGATCGGTTCGTCGAGCGACGTCTCAAAGAGAATTGAAGAGTATTGCCAAGCCGGGGCAAACTACATGGAGCTCAAATTTGTTGCTCGGGACTCGGCAGACATGCTTCGACAGATGGGACTGCTGTCAAAAGAAATCTTGCCCTCGTTCAGCAGTAGATGAGCCCGGCTCCGCTTGCTCTTCCTCGCTGGCCTGTCAGCCCGGTGAATTTACCAGGGCGGTGAATTTACCAGGGCGATGTTTGTGGAGCGTCTTTCCTCTTTGTCAAGCCAGGAGGATATCCAATGGGGTCTTGCAAAGGACTTTGGAGCCCGAGCTGGTTATCTGCACCGTGTCTCCCAGCATGAGTCCTGGTTCGCCCCCTTTCCAGCCCTGGTCATACAAGTCCACAACTATTCCAAGTACCATGTTCTCCTTGAATTCGAAGGGTTTGGGCAGATACGAGACGATCCCTCCGGGATCGTGAAACGGAGTGCCTAGCTCCATATTCGGCCACTCTCCTGATTCCAGACCGTGCCCGTGAATTCCCAACTCGCACACGGCAAGACCACTCTTTGTTATTGGCGCGTAGAATGCGTCGGCGACCTCTTTGAAAGTCCTGCCTGGAACCATCCTCTTGACCCCGCTTTGGAAAGACTCTTCCATAACATCGAAGATGTGACGGAACTCTTTTTTCGGCTTTCCCAGCGATATCGGTCTTTCGCCGTGAGCGAGGTATCCCCCATACCGGCCATGAAGCTCGACGTTAATCATATCGCCCTTGGCGAGTGGTCTTTCCGTCGCGAAGGCACCTGCATGCCGAAACGGCTCAGGTCCGGCCTCCCAAAGAAGCATGATTGGATGCTCGCCTCCTGTGGCCACCGATTCCCTCAAAATGTCTCCGTAGACTACGCACTCCTTCACCCCGGGTTTGGCGGACTTGACGCCTGCCTCCCACATCCTGTCCACAATCTGAGAAGCCTTTTCTATGAACTTGATTTCCTCAGGGCTCTTAATCATCCGTATCTCTGATAGGATGCCGTCTGCTTTCACAAACTGGGCGGACGGGAGCTCCTTGAGGAGCCGCTCGTGATCATATTGGCGCATCTCTCCTCCTCCCACCAAGCCCAAGACACATCCTTCGAGATGAAGCTCGTGAATTCTGTCAGTTATGGGAGGAATGAACGAAGCAAGCTTCCGTCCCCGAATATCATCCATCCACCCATGTGCCTTTCGCCACCAAACAGTCATGTCGGGATGCCAAACTATCGCGGTTGGCTCCGCCTCTAGCGGGAATATGACAAAACCTGTCCCTCCGTTGGTGTTTAGACCGCTTATGTACCTGAAATTGGCCTCGCCCCAGGCACCCATCATCGCATCGCTTCCCCAAACAACCAGGCAATCCAGCCCGTGAATCACCATGGACTCGCGGATCCTCTTCCATCTCCTGTCTCTTTCCTTCATGGAAGGAATAGGGACGAATTTGCTGTCGACCAAGATTGCCCTCCCTTCAGGCATTTGTTATTTATTTTTATGGAGCGAGGAATCTGGTTGTCATCCATCACGATGTCTGGGGACACCGGCAGAAACGAATGAGAATCATCCGGTTGATTGTTGCGACGCAGTTGCAGATTTGAGAATCAGTTCGCCGATGTCCAGTTTGCTTATCTCTGATCCGGTGAACTCCGACATTACGCGGCCCTGAGAGATCAAGTACACATAGTCCGCGTAGACCGCGGCAGTCTTCACATTTTGTTCCACGAGCAATATCGTGGTGCCCGTGTCCCTCAGCTCAGCGACCTTGCTCAAGAGGCTCTTGATTACGAGGGGAGCGATGCCCGCAGTCGGTTCATCTAGAATAAAAACTGAAGGATTTCCCATAAGGGCCCTGCCCATCGCCACCATCTGTCTCACGCCGCCGCTGAGCACACCCACCCGCGAGTTCAATCGTCCCTTCAAGTCTGGAAAGATTTGAAGGATTTCTTCTATCTTCTCATCGACATCCCCGGTATTTTTGCGGGAATACGATCCAAGCTCAAGGTTAGTACGCACGGTCAAGCTTGAGAAGGTGTTGTTGTTCTGAGGCACGTATCCAATTCCTCTTCTGATCCTCTGAGATGTTTCAACCTGAGTGATGTCGTCGCCCTTGAAGTAGACATAGCCTCCAAACACTCGTGAAAGACCCACTATCGACTTCAGGAGAGTGCTCTTGCCGCTCCCGTTTGCGCCAATCAGGAGGACGATTTGTTTCTCTGGAACTCTTATCGAAACGTCATTGACTATGACCATCTTTCCGTAACCGCAGGCTAGGTTCTCGGTAGTTAGGATGTCCAATTTTTCAATGCCTGTTGGCTATTGGCCCAGATATACTTCCTTGACCCGTTCGTTGTTGACTACCCCTTTGGGCGACCCATTGTAGATGACCTCCCCAAGATGCATGACGACCAATCGGTCGACGAATCGAAACAAGGTCTCCACCCTGTGTTCAATGATAAAGAAGCTCGTGTTTGCTCTCGCCCTGATCTCGGTTATCCTTCTGAAGATTTCGTCTGCAAGTGCCGGTGCGACGCCAGCGGTAGGCTCGTCGAGCAACAGCAACGTTGGCTCGGAGATCACGCCTCTGAGAATGTCCAAGAGCTTCATCTGCCCGCCCGAAAGGTCGGATGCGCGACTGGTAACGCTGCCAGAAAGATTCATCGCCTCGAGCCAAGGAACAATGTTCCGCGCGTTCTCCATCTCTTGGCTGACCCAGCGACGGTGAAGCGAGGCGCTGGTGACTCGCTCGCCGATTTGGTTCTTCGGCGAGAGCAGTAGATTCTCCAGCACGTTCATTTTGAGAAAGTTCCGCGGAATCTGGAAGCCCTTGACTAATCCATGACGCGAGACGGCGTGTGGGGAGAGATGTGAGATGTGGCGCCCCTCGAGCCAAATCTCCCCCTCATCTGGGGTCAGAAAACCCGAAATCAGATTGAACAGCGTTGACTTGCCACTCCCGTTTGGGCCGATAAGGCCCACAATCTCTCCCGGCTCGACAACGATGCTGACGTCATGCACTGCCTTCAAAGCGCCGAAGGACTTTGTGACCCGTTTGAGCTCAAGAAGCCTTTTCTGGCTCGTCACTGATCAACTTCCATGCAGGCGTTTTTATAGGCTTTTCTGGAATGAGACCACCTGGCCTCAGGGCGAAAACCAGTATGAGGACCACCCCGATAAGCATCTGGTGGACATAACCCAGAGAAAAGGGGACGTAGTGAGCCAACGCCGTGCCTTCCATCACAGTGAAAAGCACGCTGCTCGTTGTAAGCAACAAGGCTCCGACAAGAACACCGCGATTGCTTCCTAACCCTCCAAGGAGGACTATAGCGAATACGAACGCCGTGACTGTAAGGTCGAATGATTCCGCTTGCACGGTTTCAAGGTAGAAGACGTAAAACGCCCCCGCCATCCCTGCAATCCCACCGCCGATTGTCATGACTTCGCGCTTGAGTCTGTAGGTGTCCTTTCCAATCGCTTGGGAGGCCAGCTCGTCGTCCCTCGTTGACCTGAGGAGACGCCCATAAGGAGAATTGGTCAGCCGTTCCAAACCAAAGTAGACGAGCCCAAGCGTGACCAGACTGACGATGGCAAACAAAATCTGAACGTAGTCATAGTTGGGAATCCAATCAAACGGCCCGGGTATTCCTATTATTCCAAAAGATCCGTTGATGAGGGGTTCATACGTGATTCCAATATCCTGCGTAATTTCTGCGAGCGCCAGAAGAATGATTGCTAGGTATGCCTGTTCGATTCTGGCTACTGGAATGGCGATAAAATACCCGATGAACGCACCAACCCCCGTCGCAAACAGCACCGCTAACAGAAACACGCCCAGCTCGATGACGGGGTGTGAGGCTCCGAATACTGATCGCGCCACGGTGGCCTGGGAGCTGAAGAGGCCACCGGAGGAAGGAACGAGCAACCCAAACAAGTTGACCGTCAGCCAGCCTGACGCAAAAGCGCCGACCGCGAAGAACATGACCTGGCCGAGATTGAGCTGTCCGGCGTACCCCATCTGCAGGTTGAGGCTGAGGGCGAGGAGCCCATAGATCCCGAAAGAAGTTACGATGAGGATGATGATTGCTAAGAACTCAAACACTCAAGCCACGCTCGCTCAATTCATGTGTCATAGGGAGTGTCCTATCCGATATCTCCCGAACTGCACAAGTAGAAGGACCACCACGACACCCAGAACAATTACGGGCTCGTAGGCTACGTTGATGTCAAAGGTGGCACCGAGAAAGTTGATGAGCAGGTTCTGAGCAAAGGCTACGATGAAGGTTCCGATGATGGCTCCTCTGAAATTCGTCAATCCGCCGAAGGCGGCCCCCGCGTATGCGATGATTGCCACGTCCGAGCCGACGTTAGGGGATGCCACGCTGTACATGGATAGAAATCCTCCGCTCAACCCGGTAATTGCTCCAGTGACCAGCCAAGCAAGCGTCGTCGCTCTCGCGACGTTGATTCCGCTTAGTCTAGCTAGAGCCTCGTTGTCGGCCACCGCGCTGAAGGTCTTGCCGACTCTCGTCCTCTTGTATAGATAAAGAAGCGTGAGCCCGACACAAGCCGCCCCGATGAGGCTCCACAGAAAGAGGTTCGTGATATCGAACCCGCCGAAGGAGAAGAGCTTCACTGTAGGAATCTGGTTGCCCCCGATGTAGAGTTTATTCACGCCAGCCAGGATCAGAAGGCTCGTCTGCACGATCAATAGGACGCCGAAAGACACCACGAGCAACCCGTTTCGGTCGACACCTCGGCCGCGCAGCGGAATGTATACCCCTTTCGCGACGACAAGACTTGCTATCGTTGTCGTCAAGATTGATGCCACGAAAACTATCGGAGATGGATACGCGACGCTCAACCAGAAAGCAGTGTAGGCTCCGATCGCGACCAGGCTTCCGTGCGCGAGGTTGTACATCTTGGTTACGGATATCTGTAAAACAAGCGCGACGGTGATTGGAAGAAAAATTATCGAGCTTAACAGCGACGCGGAAGTGGCAGTCTCAACCCACGACAACGAGCTCTACTCCACGGGAGCGGTGGAGCCATCTAGACTGTTGTTAAACTATTGTGGTTGCTCCGTTCTGGATGGGAGACCACTTTCCTGCTGAGGCGTCGTAGAGTCCATTGGTCTGGGTGTACCAGGTGCCGTTCTGGAACTGGTGGACGTTGAAGCTGTTGTAGTTGCCGAAGATGTTGTCGCCACTGGAATCGAACTGAACTGGGCCCGAGACTCCGACGAAGTCACTGGCAACGGTTGGCAGCGCGTTCTTCAGCGCCGGCCCGTTGTTCCCGACCAGCATCAGGTCCTTGGCGAGGAGCCAAGCACCGTCCCAGCTGTAGGTGTTTGCGTAGCATGGAGGCTGAGGCTGGTTATTCCAGTACAGGTTTGTGAACGGGTTGTTTACCTCGGTCACAGCTTGCGTGAAGCCCATCACGTGCGAACCGTTCTCCAAGTATTGCGCGACCGCGACCGGCGCGTTCGGCGGGTAGTCTGCTGAGGTGGACACCGGCGCATTCTTGGTGAAGAGTTGCAGGTGAGATAAGACTGGATCTTGTGCGGCGTGCTGGAAGATGTTTATAGAGTCTGTGGATTCACCTATCCAGAACCAGGCTGTGG
Source organism: Nitrososphaerota archaeon (assembly GCA_027886925.1). The sequence continues at coordinate 5,009 of JAPCJN010000058.1, read as the reverse complement.
TGTTGTCCACTCCTAGTTGTTGAGCGAGCTGGCTCACTTGGGTTACCTCTGCACCGTAATCGTTCTGATTGAGTGCGTATCCCAAGGTCTTGGAGCTAGTTCCCGTGTAATTCGCCCAGATCGCCGGAAGCTGGGTCCCGAAACCCTGCCCGTAGGCATCGTTCTCGTACATCACTACAATCTTTCTGAACCCCAGCTGGTACATCGTTGCTGCGGCGACTTTCACGAAGGTGCTGTCGGACTGGATGTTTCTGAAAAGGTAACCCCCGGGTGTCGTTAGCCCGATTCCGGTCGCACCTGTTGCCAGCATCAGAACGTGGGCGCTGTTTGCGTAAGCGATTGCCCCGCTCGTCTCGGTGCTACCGAAGGTAAGAGCCGCGTTTACGCCGTCTGTCCCGTGCAGAGTTGTGATTGCCGTCAACTCCCCGGCCGCGGTGCTTTGGACATCAATGTTGACGAAGTTGAAATGATAAGGCGCCCCCAAAGTCGTCATCTGTGTGTTGATGTCGTTCACGGCTGCTTGGGCCGAATTCAAGGCAGCGACTCCACAAGAGGCATCGTCACCCGTAGTCGGGAACAGGCCTCCGATTGTATAGGTGGTAACCCCGACCGCGACCCCGCTGGTAGTGCTGCTTGACGCGGTGCTTGTCTTGGACAAGTTCTGCACCGCTAGTCCCTCGTAAACGGTAGCGACGAGCAGCACGACGATGATAACGGCCATGACATAAGTGACGGTTTTGGAACTCTTGGGAGATGCCAAATTGTTAGCGTGCCGCTTCTTCCGTTTGATATTTAAATTTGATTTTCCGTCCTAATCAATTGCACAAGGATGTGATAAAACGCTTGCAGCAACTAAGAGTGGATGGAGGATTGGCTTAACATGTGCATACGTTCGAGGTGAGGGATACGTACAAGAGAGGCGCTGACGGAGACTTCCCTTCAGATAGAGGGGGGCACATGGTTCTTGGTTATCTATCCTGGACCTTGGCCGAACTTAATATGGTCGCTAGCAATAGCCGAGTGCAAGCCGCCACGTCTTTGAAATCGCTCCATTCCTTCCAATTGTGGCTGATTCCGTTCTTGCTTGGAATGAATATCATCCCAGCTTGAGCTGTCTTGCCGATGACCTGTGAATCGTGCCCACCAAAGCTGGGCATCTCGCAATAATTGAGACCGAGCCGTCGCGCCCATAGGCTGGCCGTATGGACTAAATGGGGTGACATCTTCTGCGGGTGAACGCTGTATGGCGAGGACGTTTCAAATGTGACCTTGCGTCCCTTGCATATTCGACTCGCGCCCTTCATGAGGATGTTGAGGAATCTGTCCCGGTTGCCTGCTACCCTGAGATCGACGCCGACTATCGCTTCACCTGGCACGGTGTTTAGTTTTCCCGGGAAGACCTTCAAATCTCCCGCGGTTAGCCTGATGTTTTCATGTTCCCAAGCTAGTTTTTCAGCGAACAGGACGATCTCGGCCGCGGCGGCTAGGGCGTCCCTTCTTATCGCCATGGTCCCTCCCCCGGAGTGGATTGCCTCTCCCTTTACCTTGAAGATAATCCGATCAACCGAGACAATGCCGGTTACAACGGCGACCGTCTTGCCGAGTCTCTCGAGGACTGGACCCTGCTCGATGTGCAGCTCGATGATCGCGCCTATCTGGGGCAGCTTGGTCCTGCATTCTTCTATGCGGTCTGGATGCCCGCCGAACCGCTCCATCGCCTGCCACAGGGTGATGCCGTCCGAATCCTTGAGCCTGAGGAGGTCGTCCTTGGTGATCTCTCCTGTCATAGACCTGCTCCCGAGCGTCCCAGCCTGAAATCTGGCCGACTCCTCTGCCGCAAAGACGGCGAGTTCAATCGGCTTGGTGTGGGCGATGTCCATCTCCGAAATCACGCGCATGCACTCCATGGCTCCGAGGACGCCTATCGTGCCGTCGAACCTCCCCCCGTCCGTAGTGGAGTCGATGTGCGACCCAGATACGACCGAGGTGTCCGCTGGCGAAATCCCATCGCGCCTTCCGAACACGTTGAAGACGGGGTCATTGGACACCTTCAGACCAGCGTCCTTCATCCACCCTACCACGAGGTTGAGGGCCTCCTTGTTCGAAGGGGAGTAGGCGAGACGATTCAGCCCCTCCGCCGTCTTGCCGATGGGTGAGATTTCGTCGAACGTCTGGCGCAGCCTACTGATGTCAACCTTGGCCGTCGCTTTTTCTACGAGGCTCATTGACAATGCGTTGCTGCTCCGACAAGGTGCGCTAGGTGACTGGAATCACGTAAGGGCCAGACTTTGTGGCATCCCAATAGATCTTCTGAAGCCTTTCGGTTATAGGACCGGGTGTTCTTGTCCCTATCACCCGGCCGTCCACTTCGCCAACCGGGACGAAGCCATCCACTCCAGTCCCGGTAATGAATATCTCGTCTGCAGAGTACAAGTCATGCACTGTCACGAGAGTTTCGCTGACCATTAGCCCGGCTCCCCTCGCGAACTCAATGGCGAGCGACCTTGTAATCCCGCCGAGGACGCTCGCTGTGAATGGAGTGCCAAGTTGGCCCTTCTTGATGAAAAATATGTTCGCGCCCGTAACCTCTGCGACGTACCCGTTCGAGTCGAGCATCACCGCATCATCGAACCCTGAGATTTTGGACTGAATCTTTGCGAGGACGCTGTCAAGGTAGTTGGCAGACTTGATCTTGGAATCGATCGAGACCGGCGATTTCTTGCGAATGGCAGATGTCATCAGACGCAGTGGTTTGCGCCCGAGCATTGGTGGAACCTCGACCGCGGACACGATGATCGTGGGCTCCTTGCAAGAAGAGGGGTCCAGACCAGGGCCTCCCGTCCCTCTCGTCAGTATCATCCTGATTTGTGCGTTGGAGATCTTGTTCCTCTTGACTACCTCCATGATTATCTTCTTCAGTTCTTCTGGAGTGAAAGGAGGCGTTAGCAGTATTCCCTTGGCCGAATCGAAGAAGCGGTCGATGTGCTGAGTTACCGCGAAGAGCTTCCCGTCGTACAACCTGCATGTATCGAAGACTGCGTCCCCATACATCAGTCCGTGGTCCCACACCGAGACTCGGGCATCGTCACCTACCAGATATTCTCCGTTGACGTAGACAGTGGAATCCCTGAGAGTCGGCACGCCGATTTCGCGCTGGTGGAATCGATAAAAACCTATCGTGAACATTTGAAATCATGAATGTCTTTGAGGGCTCGTGAGTTGCAGGTCATTGGGCGGCTGGTCAGGGTTTACGAATTTGCCGCTTCCTGGTTTGGCAATTAGCTCGCCGTCGCTCATGATTCTCTTCCCGCGGACAATCGTATGCACTGGAATCCCGGTGACCCGCATCCCGATGAACGGCGAGTTCTTGCTCTTGCTGTGGAGCGATTCTTGGGTTACGGTGGCGCTCCTCTTCGGGTCAACGATGACCAGATCCGCATCCGACCCGATAGCGATGGCTCCCTTTCTAGGGTAGATTCCGAAAAGCTTGGCGGCGTTCTTAGACGTCAAGCTGACGACCTGCTGCAGGGTGATCCGGCCCCGGAGAGCCTCGGTCATCATCAGGGGAAGGAATGTCTCCACTCCTATGACGCCGGCCGGTGTTTTCAACACATTCCCATCGCCGGCGCGCTTGTCCTCGGAGGTGTGAGGCGCGTGATCGGTCGAGATGAAGTCGATGGTGCCCGTCTTCACGCCTTGCCACAGCGCGACTCGGTCCTTCTCTGTCTTTATCGACGGGTTCATCACGCCGTTAGGACCAAGTGGGACCGCTTCATGATTGTTGAGGAAGAGATAGTGCGGGCACGTTTCGGATGAAATGTTAGCGCCATTGGCGCGAGCTTGTTGGACGAGACTCATGGCACCCAAAGTGGACATGTGTGCGATGTGCAGTCTACAGCCTGCTTGGGCTGCGACCAGGATGGCCCTTGAAACTGCTTCCACCTCGACTAGGTTTGGTCGGCTCTTGAAGTGAGCCGAGTAATCCAGCTGCGCCTTCCCTCGTATCCTGTTGGTGAAATATTCCCTTAGGTCCTCGCCCTCCGCGTGGACGGCTACTGCGCGACCTGTCGCTGCGACCGCCTTGAAGACGCTCAGCAGGTCTCCATCATTGAGGGACAGCATGCTAGCGGTCTCAGGCCTCTCGCTGGCCTTGTATCCTCCCATCACGGTCTTGAAGTAGATGGCACCCGCGTTTGCCAGATGGCGCAGGTCCGGCATGTTGCTGGGAGACGCTGCAGCGATTAAGCAGAAATCCACCACGGACTTCCGTTGGGCTTCGGATTTTTTTTCGAGAAAGGTCTGCACATTGCTCACCACCGGTAGGGTGTTGGGCATGTCCATCACCGTGGTCACTCCTCCATAGGCCGCTGCGACAGAGCCTGAATGGAAGTCCTCCTTGTATTCGAACCCAGGATCTCTGAAATGGACGTGCGGGTCTATCACCCCTGGCAGGATTATCTTCCCATCTGCCTTGAGCACCTCGTCGGCTATAGGAAGGTCTTCTGGATTTCCTATGGCGACGATCTTGCCGCCTTCGACAGCTATTCCAGCCTCGAATATTGAGATCGCTGTGACGATTTTTCCGCCGCGAATGACAAGGTCTGCCCGCACGAGTTTGGCTTCCCTCCGTGTTTCTTTTAATGCTTCGGAACTCTTCGCTGGTCCTGCCAAAGCCATCGATTCGAGTTTTGAAGTTCCCGGTGTACTTCCTTGTGGCGCTTGCTGAGCCAGCGGCATAGCTCGATGTCATCCGCGGAGCGAATCCAATTCCATGTCGGATGTCGATGAATACGTGTCAAAAGTCGATCCGAAGTTCAGAAGCCAGTTCGAGAATGGCCTTGGTGAGGTTCAATTCTGAGCCCGGATGTACTCCTGCCTTCGCTCCTCGAGCTTGCTGATCTTCTCCCTCAGCGCGTTGGCCTCCGCACCACCATCGCTGTTGCGGTCTATGTCGCCCTCGTTCAGCCCTGTCGTTCTCCTCCATCTCCTTCAGGTATCGAGCTATCTTC
>JAPCJN010000057.1 GCA_027886925.1 Nitrososphaerota archaeon | reverse complement strand
AGGTCAGGTCACTTTTTCAAGGGGGGAGCGTTCGTCCAAGTGAGATCTACTTTCGTGAAAAGAAAGTCATGATTCCTTATCTCAATTGTCGAATTCGTTATTGTGAATGGCGCGGTTTGGTTCGTGGCTACGTAGGGCGCGCCAGGGATGAACTGCAGGACATACGGGCTATTGGACTTCTCGGTGACGAAGTTGCTCGAAGAGTAGAGGTAGAATTGGGTCCAGCGCATCGATACGAAGGCACTGTAATTCAGCACGGGGGACAACGTTCCACCAGATGAGGGAGAGTAGACGTCCACCGACTTGAGTCCGTCAACTCCTGGCGTGAAATACCATCCGTAGGGGACCCCAATGATGTGAAATGGCGCTTCCGATTCGTGGCTGTTGACATAGTCCCTGACCTGCACCGCGGGAGACCTATAGTCGAGCCCGAATGGGCTCACTGTGACGTACCCCAGGTTCGAAATAGCCAAGACCTGGTAGACCGGGACCAGAATGAGAAGCGACGCTATCACAACCCCAAGCAGTCCAACGACGCGCCTCTTCCGTCTTGCCACGATGGCGAGAAACAAAGGAGCGGTCAAGAAGAACGCAGGAAGGGCAGTCCCCGAGAACCTGATGATCGTAGAATAGTTCGTGAACGTGAAGTAGGTGGGATCGGGTCCGAACAGAAAAGAGACTACGAGGTCTGAGGCGAGAGCGGACAAAGCAAGGATTAGAAGCGCCAGCGCCTTCGGGTCTCGCCGAAGAGTCGTCCTTATCAGGATTATCAGCCCAATTAGGGCGAGAGGAAAGGCGATTGGACCCCAACCTAGGAAAATCCCACCTATGAAGATCAACATCGTGTTCGACAAGACAGGCGCTCCGCTTAGGGAGACACTACTGACTTTGACAGGAGGAGGTGCGTTGGAGAGTATGTTTTTCAGAATATCGGTCGCAAGCGGAGCCACCGTCGATGTCGTCGCTGTGTTAGCGTAGAGCATTAGCCCGGTCGGGACTAGGAAAAATAGAATCGAAAGGGCGGCAACACCCGTCGCGCCATAACGACCCGCCCTGATTTTCACTGGATGCTTAATGGCCGCAATTACGACGACTAAAATTGCTCCAAGCTCAAGGGCGACATACGGCTCTCTCGTTCCACCCGCGAATCCAAGGAACAACGCGGCGAAGACCAACCAAAAAAATCGTCCGAGTTCCTTGTAGCTCTTCAAGAAACGTACAAGCCCGTAGATGCCCAACATCGCCATGCACAGACCTTCAGACTCCGTAAGAAACCCCAGGGATAGCAGGATGAATGAAACTAGGACGAAAGAGGAAACGACCGAAAGCGCCACTGTAAGTTCGTCGAAACCTTGCGACTTCAGCAAGAGGTAGAAGACGCAGACGGTCGCGCCACCCCAGAAAAAGAGGTAATAGGGCAAGAAGAATGCGAAAGCATCGGGAGTCCTAATTCTGAAAATGTCAAACAGGAATACATTGAGCCATCCAAAGAACCACCGGTCCCCGTAGACTGTCCCATTTGCTGCGTTGTAGTAGTAACCGAACTCATCCGACACAAAAAAACCGGTGACAAGGTAGCTGTAGAATCTGTAAGCGCAGAGCGCGGCCAACAGCGATAACGAGAGTAGCAAGACCTTCGCATCGACTGTCCGCAGTTTAGAACGGAGGAGAAGCTTCAAACCAGAAGCGCTCATTCTCCGAGGCTCTTGTCCTTGAACGCTCAATGCACACCACCTCCCCTCATTAGTTGCAAAATTCGACGCTCGTAGCCGAGGAACGCCCCGAATATTGTCCTTATCGGCCCCATCGTGTCAACTGCAATGGAGAGTCTGACGAGGTCGTCTTGGTTTATTCCAAAGAAGACTGGCACCAACGTCAAGTAGACCAGCAGGTAAATGAGCGATTCTATGAGCAATTCTTCTGCGCTCAAGAGGCCGCCGAGCGGCAATAGCGCGACAACCAGCCAGGCAACGAGACCCGCCAAGAAGATACCAAACAGTGGTTTCACTGCGATGTGAACATCCAGGAACCTTACAGCGAGAAGAAGCCCGGGAACGACGATTGCGAGGTTTGAGACGAGGATTGCGAATATGATTCCTTCTGCCCCGAGACCGAGAGAAACAACGAGCACAAGGCTCCCCAGCACGAGAGAGAGCGCGCTAATAATTGAAATCAGCATTGTAAACCTGCTCTTGCCGATGCCGTTGAAGAAAGAAGGCAGGACGGTTAATCCGATGGCGACGGGTAAATTGGAGATGGCCACAAGTTTCAACAGCAAGATTCCCGGTGAATACGCCGGCCCGTAGAACAAATCGAATAGAGGAGCGGCGGTCGCTAGAAGAAAGAAGACAATCGGGGTCGAGATCAAGGAGACGTACTTGACCGCGTATGCGAACGCCAATGAAATGTCCTCCTCGAGACCGTGAAGTTCGGCAAACGACCTGAAGAGCACGCTCGCGACCGCTCCCGAGATTACTCCTATTGGGACGTTGACGTTGAGCGCGGCCTGATAGTACCCTATTACGGTATTAGCCACGACTGTGGCTAGAATCACAGTGGCATATTGGGTGGCGAGCCCCGAGGCGACGGTGCCTGCGAAGAGAGGCAGACCGTACTTCAACATCGTCTTAACATCTTCTACAAAATGACTAGACTGTCGCGGCCAAGGCCTCACACGTGCAAAGTATATTGCGAGACTAACCACGCATCCCTGCACCATGTATGAAGCCACATGCCCGATTACAGCCCCATAGACGCCAAAGCCCGCGAGTATCAATCCCACTCCGAACACAATTTTCAGGACAGATTGGAACACGGTGAATAATCCTACCTGCACCATCGAACCCCATCCTAACAGAGCTGAAGTGGAGCACTGAGATATTGCGACTCCGAGGATGAAAAGAGACGAAACCTGTTCGTATTGGACAAGCTCTGGCCTATGCATGAACGCGACTACAAAGTATGGAGCGACGACGAAATTAACCGCAGATAGTGCTAGGCCAAAAAGCAGAGAGAAAATCACTGCAGTTCGCGTCATGCTTGCCGCCCTCGCCACGTCACCTGTCGAAAGGAAGTATGCCACGTATCTCGTCACAGCCGAACTGACGCCGAAGCCAACGAATAGCTGCAGGATTGTCGGCACGAGAAACGCGAGCGTGTAGAGTCCATAGCCGTCAGGTCCAAGCAAACGAGCGACGAAGATGGTCGCAACCGTCACAATTCCCGTCGACAGGAGGTTGCCCACGAAGAGAATCAGAGTCCCTCTTGCGGACGCCTGTGCGACGCTGATTGAGGACAAACGATTGCCTTCCCTTATCTTTGTATTTATTCTCGGAGAGCCCCAAACGGTCCCGTATGAGGCTAATTGGCCCCTTTTCGCAGGACTGTCGAGAGCGTAAACAAGATAATCCCGGTGAAGAAGGTAAATAGTCCAAAAATGCTAATTGAGAAGCCCATTAGAGCGTAGGTCAAAACGATGTTGGATATCGCCTGCTGAGTCAAGAACAAGAAATACGCGTGTGCTACAAAATAGATTCCGACCAGTGTTATTACAATTCCAGGTATGCCATAGAAGGTCATCGGATGCCTGATTGAAGTGAGTTTTATCGCGCTTGTTAGGACGTCTATGGTATGGTAGACCGGGTTATGAGTCGAAGTCTCGCCCGTGCCGTATCTGACCGAGACGGGGACTTCGATGATCCTGAGCCCTTGCCTCGACGCATCCATGAGTATTTCAGAGTCGACGCCCATACCGGACTCCGAGGGGCGCAATGCTTGGATGGCCTTCTTGTCATATGCCCTGAAGCCGGACTGCGTGTCTGAGATTCCGTCCATGGTCACAGCGTTCAGGAGCCGATTCCCTGCCCTCCTGTAGCTTGGGATGCCTTTGTTGCTGTCGTGAAATCTCGCCCCGATCACAATGTCCGCATGGCCCTTTGTGAGCGGATCGAGCAGCTTTGGTATGTCGGCTGGGTCGTGTTGGTCGTCCCCGTCCAGCGTTATCATTACCTCTGCGCCCATGTCTCTGCAGGCCGAGAAGAGTGATCGGAACGCCTCGCCCTTTCCCATGTTCTGTTCATGACGAATGACCTTCGCCCCAAGCTTCTCCGCTATGTCGGCGGTCATGTCATCGGAACCGTCATCGCAGACGAGGACCTCGTCAACGTACTTTTGGGCGCGAACCACAACCTTCCCGATGGTCTTTTCCTCATTGAACGCAGGAATGCAGGCGACTTTGATGGCTCGATCGCACCAGGCCCTACTTCTCGACTGGTGAACGTGCTTCGCTTAAAGTCTTTCAGCTGGCGCAGTCACTTTGAACCTGATACCGTCAAGCGTTCCCCGCAGAAAGCTCGACGCGGTCTTGAATCTCCCGTCAGAGGTGCTCAATGGATGATGGACCAAATAGTATGCCCCGACGAATGGAAGCACGCAGATTGAATAGAAAGCGAGGTCGCTTCGTTTGAAGTACCTCTTCAGCACGATTATTCTGTTCCTCTCGGTGTAGTAGGCCCTTGTGCTGTCGATATGCACTAGGGACCAGCCGAGGTCGTGCCAGTCTTTTGCCTGCGGATTGGTAATTGCGAAGTATCCTCCCGCATTGAGCCGGTGAGCAAAGTCGACCTCGCTGAACCTGATTGGAAGGTTGTCGCAATCGAAGCCATTCAGTTTCTCGAAGACCTGCCTCTTCACCATGAAAGAGTTGTGAAAGGAAAAGGTCGACGTTTCATCGAGCGGGATGTCGGTGTGAAGCTTGTAGAATCCGGGAAACTTGCTCCTGGAGATGTAGGACGTCCAGACAGTTGTGGGGCGAGTCAGGTAGTAGACGATTGGAGACGCAACTGCACAGCGTTCCGACTTTTCAAGCGTCCCCACCAGCAATCGAATCGTGTCTGGAGCGATTATGTTGTCGTCATCTAGGAAGAAGAGGTACTTTCCCTTGGACCAGGCAGCGCCTGCGTTTCGAGAGCATGAAAGGAGCATCCTCTCTTTGTTTCTGATGAACCGGGCCTCTGGGAAGAGTCCCGAGAACGCGGATTCGACGGGCACGCCTGAGGCATCGTCGACTACGACCACTTCGAGTGCAGGATAGTCGCTCTTGTAAACGGAATCGAGGCATCTTTTGAGACAATCGGTCCGGTTCCTGGTAGGAACTATGACCGAAACGAGGGGTTTGGATGTCTCTGACTGCATATGGAACAGGCAGATACTACCACCTGTGACGGCTTGATATCTCTTGTCGGCTCGACTTCTCAGAGCTAGTATCTTCTAGGGAGCTGAACGGCGACTGGTATTCAACTCCCTTCTCTGAGGGGCACGGGCTGATAAAAGTCTTCGAGACGTCATGCTGCATTACTTGAAGAGGCGAATTGATTAAATAAATTCAGTCTAGGCCACCTGTCATGAAGGTAGTTGCGGTAGGCGCGCACCCCGACGACATTGAGTTCGGCTGCTTCGGAACTCTCTACAGACACATGCGCCAGGGCGACTCGATACACGAAGTGATTCTCACCAGCGGCGAGCTGGGTGGCGATCCGGTCACACGCGAAGCAGAAGCTCGGGCCGCAGCAGAATTGATAGGCGCAGAAGTTCATTTTGGAGGCTTCAAAGATGGAAACGTGCGTGACGACCACAGCACGATTCAGTTCATAGAGGACGTGATAAACAATCCAAGGGCCAACATCGTGTACACTCTATCCTCAGTAGACCGTCACCAGGACCACCGATACGCCAGCCTGGCTACGATCTCTGCTGCCCGGGGGGTCGACCAGGTCTACGAATATGAAGCCCCCAGTGTGATCAACACGTTCAGCCCTAGCATGTATGTCGACGTCACTGATGGAATTGACGTGAAACTCGAGGCGCTGGCGTGCCACGTTACACAAAAGGCCAGGACTTATCTTGAAGGCAAAGCGGTCCATGGACTTGCAGAATACCGTGCGTTTCAAGGCTCGCTTCACGGCAAGAAGGCTGAAGCCTTTCAAGTGGTCAGGGTAGTAAAACGGGCTGGGGCGCAGGAAAGGCTCTAAGGCTCTAGTATCCGATTATACCGTGGCAAGGAGCTCCGTCGTTCCTAGACCTCACTTTGTGTGCCGCAAACGCACGATACAACAACATCTCACAATACTCGATTGAATCCAAACCTTCTCCTTTTGACGACAGCGTGATGTTCTCGACTCGTCCTCCACTCATCATCAATTTGATGACGACGGCGTAGCTGGCAGCGCCGTCCGTCGATGTTCGCACGGTCGGGTTTAGCTCCTCGGGAGTCCCGCCGATTATGTCCTGAATTTGTTCGTATCTTACGCTGATTTCGAGTCCGGGTACTTCGAGCCTGTCGGCGAAGACGTTTATCGTGCAGGACGATGAAGTGCCGAAGGTGCCACTTTCGACACGCGCGGAGGTGAATTCGCCCAGGAGGTTCAGGTCTGTTAGGGCTATTTCGATCATTCGTGGTGAGTTGGACGAGTCCATATGTTGACGCCTCTTTCTTCGAAGAACTTCATTCCAGACTGCCTCAGGAGGGTTTCGCGGAAAAGCAACTTGCCGAATTCAAAGTGGTTCTCTCTAGAAGACGCAAGAATCGAGAGGTTGTTCCTGACGAGCCACTTCAGGGGGATTTGGCTCGCAGGTGACGAACCGCCGATGACTGACCCCATCCGTCCCGTGAGCATGTAATCATTCCTTCGCACGCTCCTCATCCGGTTCAGCGTTCGCCAGTATTTTGGCGGGACGAGCCCGAATTTTTCTTGGGTCGAGCATATTATTGCGGAAGATTCGTAGAATCGGTGAAAGTTCCTGTTCAAGTCATCGTCGTAGATGCAAGCATATACTCCAGGTATTTTTTGATTCCCGGGCGGACAGATTGCACATGCGGCACAATCCTTCACGGACTTCATGTCCTCTTCAAGAGACAGAAAATCAATCTTTGAATTGTTCGTCTTCAAATGCGCCGTTTCGGCGAACTCTTCTGCCGCCCGTTCGATTCCGTTCATGGTTTCTATGACGTCTCGTGACGGAGTCGCGACATCGGAGAAGATAAGAAACCGGCAACTGGGAAGAGTTGTAGATGGCTCAACTTTCAACTCGGAGCCCTCGTCGAAACTATCTGTTCCCAAAGCAGGAGATCCTGCTTCTTTCAGGACCGCGTTCACAACTTTCATTCCCGTCGAACGCACCAGTGCATCTTGGATGAGCCGCTTTCCTGCGCCCATCGTAGTGCTGATTCCATAAACGTCACGCCTGGCAGTGAGCCTTCCCCCTCCCCAAGCAGTTCCACCATATTGAGAGGTGACCGGCCCATTCCCCAAGAAGGTGATGTTTCGGTCAAGATACCAGCGCCAAAAGTCCTCTATCGCGGTCTCTTGGCCACCATTTCTCTGAGTGCCGACGGCAATCGACCCGGCGGCCTTGCCCTGAAGATCGATGGATGGATCGTTAGAGACTTCGCGGAGCAACTCGTTCAGCGTCGGAGAGATAGACCCAAAGTAAACGGGCGATGCCAGCAAAATGGCATTTGACGGCCCTACACTTTGGACTATCTCGTCGTGGTCATCGAAATGAGTCTCGAATATTTTCGGAACAAGAGTCAGGTTTATGCGAGTCCCGCGCAACGCTAACTGCTCGTTAATCTCATCGACGTATTTGGCACCGGCCCCTAGGGCCCTCTGCAGAAGGAATTTTGTATTTCCATTTCGCCTTCTGCTTCCGGAAAGGCCAGTCACCGCGATCTGGAGTTCCTTTTGAATCTCCCTAGATTCCTGAAGGGTCAACGCTAGACGAATCTACCAGTACTTTCGGCAAATGCATTCTACTTAAGCTTTTTACCTGGATTTTGCCTCATTTTTTCAGGTTTTTTCCAGGTTTCGATACGCCAAACTGCGGATATACCAGTCGAGCTAGGAGACCGCAGTTTGCGTTTTTCGACATAAATTCGCAGAAAGGGCTTATATCTCGTCTAGTCATCAATCAGTTTGACCTTGGACAAGACACGGCAGTCTGCCCTGGACGCAAAGGACGTCGAGATTCTTGGCATTCTGACAAGGTCAGGCAGATCGAGTCTTGCAGAAATCGCAAGGGAATCAAAGCTCTCAGACTCGACGGTTCAATACAGGATAGACCGACTCAAGAGGCTAGGAGTAATCGAAAAGTTCACCGTGCAACTCAGGCTTGAAAAATTAGGATACACAGTGAACGTTACTATAGGGATGTCAGTTCAGCCGGACTATATCTCACGAGTAGCCGACGAGCTGGCAAAAGTCCCTTGGTTTTACTCTGTCTGGATAGTCAGCGGAGCACACAACATCTCCTGCAGAGGAGCATTCAAGAGTCAGGCGGAACTTTCTCAGGCGCTTTCGTATCTCCACAAACTCAAGGGGGTGAAAGAATACCATCTTTCCATTCTCACGCAAAGGAAGAAGGATTCGATCGAGATCTCAGAACTTTCGCAATCCTTTAAGCCGTGAGACTAGAGGAGCGACGCTGGTTCCAGTTGCCGACCATTAGCAGGGCCACCGTCGAAAGCAAGATTGCCTCAGGCGACATGGATTTCCAGGGACTAGTGATTCAGGGGAAGGATCTTTCAGGCATCGATTTTTCAAACATAGACGCCTCGGGGGCGTCGATAGTAAGATGCAGCCTCAAGAAGGCGAAGTTCGCGACCGGGAGACTGATAGAGACAGATTTCTCTGAATCCGACTTGGAAGAGTCTGACTTTTCTCACGCCAAAGCCCCATATTCCCACTTCGAAGCCTCGATCGTGACCGGAACTCGCTACGACGAAGCTGACTTGGAAGGGGCTGACTTCTCTGAGGCCACGGCTCATAACGCCGCGTTCCGAAAATCGAACTTGACCAAAGTGAACTTCCAAGACGCCGACCTGGCGGGCACGGATTTTTCGGCATCGAACCTCAACCTGGCAAACTTCGCCGGCTCGGACTTGAGTTCTTGCGTGTTCAGCGGGAACACGATTGACGATCAAGGCATCTCCACCATAACGAAAGCAAAGTCATGGAAAACCGCGTCGTTCGACAAAGAGTTAGCCGAGAGAGTCGCTAAGCTAGGTTCGCAATGAAAAAATTGTGGGATTGAAGATGCGCAACATCCTTGTCACAGGAGTAGGAGGACCGGCAGGAATGGCCGTGATCCAATCCCTTAGACTCGCGCCAGAGGAACTCAATGTCGTTGGCGTGGACATGGATCCCCTCGCCGCCGGCTTCCGTGCCCTGCAGCATCACGAACGAGTTCCCGGCGCCCTGTCCCGTGATTATATCCCCGACATGTTAGCCGTCTCGAAGCGCTATCGCATAGATACTGTCATACCGACGGTCGACGAAGAAATCGAAGTCCTTGCTGAAAACGAACACATTTTCAGAGAAGCGGGCGTCTCAATCCCTCTCCCGTCGAGAGAGAGCGTCGCGACGGCCAGAGACAAATATGCCATCTCTTCAGTGGAACGAGTCGGTATACCCGGCCCGAAAACATTCTTGTTGGACTCGGAAGAATCAATAGATGAAGCCATCAGGGAACTCCGGCTGCCATGCGTCATCAAGCAAAGGTCGGGCCGAGGCGGAAGAGGATTCGCGGTCATCGACACCCCCGCAGACGCGCACTTCTGGTATTCCAAAGCGAAGAAGCAGGTGCTGTTGCAAGAGAAGATAGACGGCGACCTCTTGCTTGTGCAGGCAATAGCGGACAAAGGAAGAATTCTCCTCTCGATCGTCCACCGTAGGCTCGCGACAAAGGGCGAAGGGAGCGGGACCGCCATCTCCGCCGTTACGGTCAGAGACGACGCTTCCGTCCGCTTGCTCGCCACCGTCCTCGAGAAGCTAAACTGGAGAGGGGCCGTTGGAGCAGAGTTCCTGGTCAGAGGCAGCGAGCGACTCCTCATCGATCTCAACCCCCGAATATGCGGGCAGAGCCACCTTTCCGCCAGAGCGGGCATGAATCTGGCATACGCACTTGTGGAGATGGCCGCCATGGGAAAGATAACGCTGCAAAACGACTACGAGGTGGGAAAAGTCTACGTCAGATTGTGGAGCGACGAAGTGTTTGACGTCTCCGAACTAGGAGACGGCTTCGCGAAGGTGTCGAACGTCACGCGAACATGAAAGCCAAATGATTCGGTCTATCAGCGCGTTTCCCGAAAATCTGCCGCTGACCGAGCCTTATCAAATCTCGAGCGGCATCCAAAAGGAGGCGAATTACGTGCTCGTGACGATAACAAACCAGGAAGGGGAGACGGGGATCGGAGAAGCCAGCCCGATGCCCGGGTACAGCGAGGACACCCAGTCTTCCATCATTCGACAAATCTCCAAGAGCCTTGGCCCCCCGCTCGTGGGCAAGGAAGAACGGCAAATTCCCTCCATAGTGGAGGAGATGGACCATGCTCTCAAATCCGCGTGGATGGCGAAGTCAGCAATAGAAATCGCGATTCATGACCTCGTTTCAAGCGAACGGAAACTGTCGATAATCGAGCATCTTGGAGGACGTGTCAGGGACAGCGTCCAAGTGGCAGGGAGCATCGGTTTCCTTCTTCGCAAGGAGGCCGCTAAGAAGGCCGCAAGGCTCGTAACTGAGGGCGTCATGACGCTGAAGGTCAAAGTCGGACAGGGCGTTGACGCTGACGTCGACCTCGTTCGTGCGATCCGAAGCACGGTGGGACGCGAAGTACGCCTCAGACTGGATGCGAACCAAGCCTACGAGCCGTCGAAGGCGATCTCGATTTTGAGGAGACTCGAGGCCTTCGAACCTGAGCTGTTTGAACAGCCGGTCAGCAAGTTCGACACAGATTCGATGGCGAAGATATCAAGGGCTATCGACACGCCTGTCGTCGCAGATGAACCAATCGAGGAGCCCATGGACATCATCAGGTTCGGCCAAGCCTCAGCCGCAGACATGGTTAAGCTGAAGGTCAACAAATGCGGCGGGATCACGAGGACGATTGAGATGTGCGACCTCGCGAGAGAATTCGGAATGAAGGTGATCGTGGGCAGCGGCCATTCGAGCTCGATAGGCGTCGCAGCCGAAAGCGCGGTCGCGATGTCTCGAAGCAATTTTGACCCCGTAGGAGAAATGAGCGGGAATCAGCGCCTGGAGAAAGAGCTGGTAGAGAACCGTCTGCTACCTTCGCACGGATCGATTTCAAGCTGGAGCAGCAAGGGGCTAGGGTTGACCCTCATCGGGAAGCGTAGCAGCTAGATACCAGAATTCATCTCGCGTTCATAGGTCATTCAGATAATATTTCTTTGATCTCATCTATCACATATCCGGCATCGTCGGTGCTCAGGCCTGGATGAAGTGGGATGCTCACGGTATTTTCGCTTATCTGCTCAGCTACGGGACACAATCCAGGCCCATATCCCATGTCCAAGTAAGGCTTGTGAAGGTATACCGGTTTGAACATCAGCGCCGTTTCAATCCCCCTCTCAGCCAATTTCGCTTGGAAGGCATCTCTGTCGAATCCTTCCAAGAAGACGACATAGGCGTAGTAGTCGTGGGTTCTGCCGGGAGCTGTCGTCGGAGCGGCGATTCCTTCCATCCCCTCCAACTGCTCGTCGTAGTACCGCGCCAACAGCCGTCTCGTTTCCAGCATCTCATCGAGCGTTTTGAGCTGATGTATCCCCAATACGGCTTGAAGCTCGTTCATGCGATAGTTGTATCCTATCGAGACGATGTCTGGCTCCCTGAGATTCCTTCTGCCGCAATTTCGCAGAAGATGAAGCCGATCCGCCAGCTCTTCATCGGCCGTCACGAGCATCCCTCCGTCGCTGCTCGCGATGACTTTGTCAGGGTAGAAGGAATAGACGCCGATCTTCCCGATGGTGCCCGCGACCTTTTCCTTGTAGAGCGCATAGGGCGCGTGTGCGGAGTCTTCAACGACGTCGATGGAGTTCGCGTCGCAAACTTCCATTATCTCATCCATGTCACACGGTTGGCCCGCCACGTGCACTGGTATCACGGCTCGGGTGCGGGTAGTCACGAGTTTCCGTAGATCCTTCGGATCCATGTTCATGGAGTCCGGCTGAACGTCGCAAAAGACGGGCTTTGCCCCACAATATACGGGAGCGTTGGCCGTCGAAACGAATGTCTTGGCAGGCACGATAACCTCGTCGCCCGGCTTTATGCCGAGGGCAAGCATTGACATGTGCAAACCGGCGGTCGCGGAGGTCACACCGACCGAAAAAGTCGCTCCCACCTTGCCGGCGAACTGGGACTCGAACTCCTTTAGGCGCGGACCTAGAGTCAGACGTCCGGACTCGAGCACGGCCTCGATGTCTCGGAGGATTTCTTGTCGATCCGCTGCAGTGAAGTAGGGAC
>JAPCJN010000056.1:1400-12493 GCA_027886925.1 Nitrososphaerota archaeon | reverse complement strand
ATATGGAGAATCGCGAGGTCTGAAACGGTCCCATCGCTGAGGTATCCCAGGCATTCGCCGACCAACTCAGTTACTTCCTGTCGGGGAATGAAGGCAGACGGCTGGGCTTCAGCCGTCTTCTTCTTGCCAGGGCTCCAAATTCTCCCACTAGCAGGATTGCCACCGGCCACACCGCGAGGACGGCGGCACGGCTTAAGATCGCCCAACTTGGCGTGAGGCGTAGAAGCTTGAGCACCAAAAAGCGTCCTCAAAGACTCGGGGCCAGCCCACTCACGTGATGACCACGTCGAGCCTCTAGCGTATCTCTCTTCTCTTGAAGATCAGCAAGGATGGAATTATCGCCACAACAAAAACGGGCGGTTTCGTGCAACTTCGAATAGGATCCCCGCTCAAATCGATTTCTTAGATGCAGATATCACGCTAAGAAAGGCCTTCTTCGATTTTGAGTCCATCAGGTGGTTGTCCAGGGCGAGGAAGGTGGACGACGGAGGAACTGCTGAAGGAAACGGAGTCAATCGACGCCGAATGCAGACATGGTGCAGATTGCGAGACCATGACAAAGGTGCGGTAAATACCGGCGGTCTCAAATGGCCGCGAAGAAGGAGAAGGCCCACGGCCCGCAAAAGCGAACCACGCGAGTCCTTACCCGCGAAACTTGGATTTAGTAAGCGTCACCTGTCGTCCTCGGATTGAGCAGGAACGAAGAGGAGACCCTTGGGACTTTGGAAGTGGTTGCCAAATGGAGTGACCTGTCCTGTGGACAAGTCGAGCGTGCCGACGAGAGGGTTGGCGTTGTCGCTAGGCTCGCCTACGAACACCGTCCCAGCGTGCCATCCGGTGGCGTCCAGGGCCAAAATCGTTCCCGCACCTGCATCGACGACATAGAGGATTCCGTGGTTGGAAGTGGAGACCGCCATTCCGTCTAGCGGGGGGATGTTTCCCGCCTTGTTGTCGGTCACGGTCAACGCTTTCAAGTGGGGGATCCCCTTGAGATGCGACGCGAATACTATCTTGCCGTCAGCTTGGCTGATCGTGGCGAGGTTGCCGGCGAAGCGCGGACTCGTTTGCGGCATGAAGAAGTTGGTGTCCGGGTCAGTGAGGGTGAGACCCGCCTTCGCACCTGTGACGGCGTCGGTCGCGGGGCTGTCGTCGTAGAAGACAGGCGTCAGTTTGGCGGTGAGCGTCTTCTCGTCCAGGGTAACTAGATATTCAGCAGGCTGGGTGAGGTCGTTGGGGTTGGAGTGAGCCACGTAAATCTGATTGTCACGCACGGAGATGCTGTCGGTTCCACCGTTGCCGGCAACTGCGGGGTTGGGGGCATAAGTGTAGGTCGTAACGGTGCCGAGTGCAGGGTCGATCAAGTTGAACGCGGAGTTCGCGTCTTCGTTGACGGTCGCAATGAGCGCATCCAACTTGGGATCTGCGGTCAGGCCATCGACCTTCCCTGTCACCTGGATGACCCTTACCAGAGTGCCTGTAGAAGGGTCGTATCCTGCCACCGTGCTTTGCGTCGGGCCACCAGGCGCACCGGGGGTGCCGTCAGGGTTTATGCCGTTCTGGAACGCCGTCCAAATCAGCGCTTTACCACCATCGAGCCCTTTGGTAGGGAGGAGCGTTATGTCGTCAGGTCCTTTCGCGCCTGGCGGCGGTGTCGACACAAAGGTACTGCTCGGCAACGTTCCCGGACCAGCGGAGCCTTCCGGAGACGAGGGATGTGCTGCTGCTATGCTCGGCAGGACCGAGAGACTGATAGAGGAAGCGACCAAAACTATGAGGATAGACGCACGCGCCAAGGCAATAGCTTTTCTCAAGGGGAGCTCAGAAGAGTTACTTGGTTGACGTAATTAGCATATCCTATAGAGGTTCTGATGCCACAATACCGGACCTGTTGCGAATAGATTAGATGTCGAACCCTAGGATTGCTGCTGTCCAGAAAGGCGAAGCGCCGCCCCAGGCCGTTTATGCGGGACGACTCCTCAAGGCCGGAAAGGCGAGTGGATCCCTCAAAGGGATAGGTCCTTGACGAGCGAAGGGATCTCGGCGGTGGTCATCGCGACGAGCGCCCCAGCCTCCCGCAAGGCGGAGATCTTCGACTGGGCGGTCCCTTTGTCTCCGTAGATGATCGCACCCGCGTGGCCCATGTGCTTCTCCCTCGGCGCCGACCGACCCGCGACATAGGCGACGACGGGCTTTTGGAATTTCTCATCTGCGATGTGCTTGGCGAGTCTCTCTTCGGCGTCGCCGCCGATCTCGCCCACTAGGACGACGCCCTTCACGCCGTCGTCCTCTGCCGCCCACTCGAAGCATTCGGCAAAAGTGGTGCAATTCAACGGGTCGCCTCCCACTCCGAGGGCCATCCGCTGCCCAATGCCTGCCGCCGAGAGGGAGTTGGCCACCTCGTACATTAGGGTCCCGCTCCGAGAGAACAGGGCCACCTTGCCTACGCGGAAAGCGTCCGCGGGCATTATCCCGAGCTTCAGCTTCCGCGAAGGAAAAATCAGCCCAGGCGTGTTCGGACCGACGAACATCGCACCGTTTTCCTCGCCGAGACGTATCATCTTGAGAGTATCCCTGATAGGAACGTGTTCGGTTATCACGACGAGCAGCTTCACTCCCGCGGCGACGGCCTCCTCCGCCGCGGAGAGTAGAGAGGGCGCGGGCACCAGGATGACCGAAGTCTTGGCTCCCGTCATCTTGACGGCTTCCGCGACATCGTCGTAGACGGGCACTCCGTCGACCTCGCTCCCGCCCTTTCCCGGGGTGACGCCCGCGGCCACTTTCGTCCCATAACCGAGCATGAGCCTCGCATGAATGCTGCCATAACGGCCAGTGATGCCCTGCACGATGACGGCATCTCCCTCGTCAGGGATGAGGAAGGTCAAGTCCAACCCGCCCCAACGGCCGCGAGTACTGCTTCCTCGGGCGTCCGGAATAGTTTGACGGGGGAGTCCGCGAGCGACAGGGCCGCCTCCGCCTCCCCCGCGCCGCTAATCCTAGCGTAGATGGGCTGCAACGGCGGCGGGGTCCCTCCGGACTCCGAGAGAATCTGTTTCAACGCCTCGGCGACCTCCGAGGTCCTCGTTATCCCCGCGAAGACGTTTATCAGGATCCGCCTGGCGTTGGGCAGGTCGCGGGCCAGCCTGAGCGCGGCCTCGACCTTTTCTTTCTGGGACCCGCCCCCCAGGTCGAGGAAGCATGCCGGTTTCCCTCCTGCGTCCGTCACCATGTCCATGGTGGAGAGGACCAGACCAGCCCCGTTGCCTATGACTGCGATGTCCCCTTCGAGTCTCACGAAAGCGAATCCCTCTTCGGCCGCCCTCCCCTCCAGGGGGTCATTCGGAGGGAGTTTGGAGAACCCTGGATGCCTGAACAAGGAGTTGTCGTCGAGGGTTATCTTGGAGTCGAGCGCGACGAATTCGCCGTCCGCATCGACGACCAGCGGGTTGACCTCGACGAGCTCGCATTCCTCCACCCTGCAGAGCCGCTCAAGGTTGAGGAGGGTCGAGCGAAAGTCAATGGAGGCGGCGCCGGTCACGCCCAGCCTGGTGGCGATCGAGGAAGCTATCCTCTCGTCCAACCCGTCCGCCGGGACTGGCTCTTCGACGACTCCGGTCGTCTGAGACTCGACGTCTACGCCGCCTCCCTGAGAGGCGATGACGACGAACTCCCTCTTCCCCCTGTCAAGAGTCACGGAGAGATATCTCTCGGTCTCGTGTCTGCATACCTCCTCGACCAAAAGGGCCGCCGGCCGCTCGCCTCCTATCTCGAGAGAAAAGAGCCTCTGCGCCGCGGTCTCCGCCTCTTTCCTGGAGTTGACCATGATTATCCCTCCCGCCTTCCCTCTCCCGCCCGATAGGACCTGCGACTTGATGACGACCGGGAGGCCGATGAGGTCTACGGCGCGATCCACCTGTTCCTGAACGTATGCGAGCTCCGAGCGAGGGACTCGGATCCCATATCTTCTGAACAGCTCCTTTCCTTGATATTCGAAGAGCCGCATGGCCGCTCAGTCGCGGCCGACGGACGGCGATGTCAGATAAACCTGGCCCACGTGACAAAGCTATGGAATTACCTGTTTTTATGAGGTAGACGTTTTTATATCGGGCGGAAGAACGCTTTTCGTAGTAAACCTTGCCTCTCCGGATACCAATCTGTGCCTTCGACGCGAAGACAGGTATCCTTTGTGCCAAATGCCAAGCCAAGCTGACCGCCGGGCAGATAACTAGCTCCGACATCCTCGTATCGAAGGTTTTGGTGAAGCTGGCGGAATCGATCCCCGACATCAACAAGATGGGTTTTTCGCGGTCCTACGAGGTCGAGGGGAACTACGTCCTCGAGATGGAGCAGGCAGACGCGACCGTGGTCAGGTCAAAGCCGGAGATAAAGCAGAAGATCGAAGATATGCTAAAGGGGAAGGTTTGGGTGATAGGTACCTCCAACTCTGACAGACAGTTCTTGGAGGAGCTCTTCTACCCCATAAGGATCCTTACGGTCAACACCGTCTGGCTTCCCGATGGGAGCAAACTCACGAAGGTGATAATCCCAGGCAGGCGGTCTGAGAGGCTACGCGGAGAGATCGAAGCCCTGAAGAAGATAGTGAAGCAGGTGAAGGGAATTGAGCTCCTTGTCGAGTCCGAGAAGGAAGCCATGCTGAGGATGTAGGAAAAAAGAGGAAGACGTCGCTCCCATGTCCTGAAGTCGGCCAATGCTCGCAGCAAAGAGTCGAGCTGCATTTGTTCAGCTCACCAACAAAACTCAACATTACGTGGTCGATCTGCGCTCGAGCGAGCTCCGGCGTCCCGGGCGTCTACCCTCCGGCGAGCGGCCCCGCTCCCTGCCGGGACAGGAGAGCCCCGAAAAAAAGCGCAGCGCGATCGAGCCACTATCGAATGTCCGACGCCCGCTCGGCTAAGATCTACGGCTGGAGACGCTCAGGATCCCTCGGGAACAAGGCGGCCTCCTTCACATTCTCAATCCCCAGCAACGTCGCAGTGAACCTCTCGACGCCGAGGGAGAAGCCTCCGTGGGGAGGGACTCCGTACCTGAATGGCTCCGTGAACCACCTGAGGCCGTCCAGGTCGAGCCCCTTCTCCGCTATCTGCTGGACGATCTTGTCATGCCGGTGTTCCCGTTGGCCCCCGGAGGAGAGCTCTAGCCCCTTGAACACCATGTCCACAGATCGGGCGAACCTCGGGTCGTCGTCGACGCGCATCACGTAGAAGGGCTTCACCGCGGAAGGGAAGCGATTGATGAAGAAGAAGTCAGAACCATGCTCGCGCTTCACGAAGTCCGTCAGCAACTTCTCGGATTCCCTGTCGAGGTCCCGGTCGGGAGGGAGCTCGTGTCCCCAAGCCTTCAACGTCTCGTAGATGTCGGGGAAAGACAGCTCGGGGAAAGGCGTCTTCGGCTCGTCCAAGTGCACATGGAGGAGCGCCAGCTCTCGAGAACAAAGCTCGTTTGCCCTCCTTATCGCGTAGACTACCATCCCCTCTTCGATGCGCATCGTGTCCCTCTCGTCGTCGATGAACGAAAGCTCGGGGGCGATGGTCCTGTGCTCGCTCATGTGCCTCGGCGTGTGAGAGAGTTCGGCCCTCCAACTAGGTCCTAGGTCGTAGACCCTTCCCAGTCCTCCTGCTATCGCGAGCTGTCGGTGGAGCTGGGGGTCCTGCCGCAGGAAGGCTGGCTTGCCATAGTAGTCCGTCTTGAAGACCTCCGCGCCTCCCTCAGAAATCCCGCCGAGGATGCTCGGCGTGAACACCCGCATGAACCCCTTGTCCCGGAGGTGGTTCTCCATCCCTTCGACGAGCGCATCTTGGATGCGGAAGATCGCCAGCACTTCGGGCCTCCTCAGGTCCAGCGTCCTCCAGTTGAGACGGGTGTCGATGTTGGCGTCCGTCACGCCTCTGGGGTCGAGAGGCAAAGGAGTCGCCGCCTGGCTCACCATGACGATGGACTCCGGGATAATCTCGAAGCCGTTCTTCGCGACCTTCGCCTCCTTCACGGTGCCGGTGACCTTGATTACGTCCTCGGGATGGAGCGCGCCCACCTGTTCCATGACCTCCTCCGTGACCGCCTTCTTCGGCGCGGTGACCTGGACTATCCCTTGGCTGTTCCTGAGGAGGACGAAATTGATTCCGCCGAGGAGCCTGATGTCGTGGACCCAGCCGCTGACGTGGACTCTCTCGCCAATCCTCTTCGCGATGGCTTCAGGCTTGACGGTCTCTTCCAATGTGTCCTCGTCCCTTTACCGGCGCCTTAAAAGATGAAGGCCCAGGGAAGTTATCTGGAGTGTCTCGCTAGAGCGCCTTGTACTGTTCGGCCCAGTTGGAGTAGGCGCGGAGCATCTCGGGAGAGACGCTCGGCTTGCGGGACTTCATTATCTCCTTGAAGTCGGACATCACTATCGGCCTCGGCTGGACGCTCTTGTCCAGGGCCTGGCCCGACTCGAAGAGCTCCCTGACCACGCGGAGCTGGCTTCCCTGGCATATGTCCCTGATGTCGGAGCCTGAGTATCCCTCGGAGATCCTCGAAAGGTCTTCGAGGCTGACGGCGGCGTTGACGTTAATCGGCGCGGTGTAGCTCTTGAACATCGACATCCTCCCTTCGAAGTTCGGGAGGGGCACGTAGATCCTCTTCTCGAACCTGCGGAGGAACGGCCAGTCGAGGGACCAGGGCTTGTTTGTGGCGCCGACGGTGTAGAGGTGGAGCGGCTCTCCCTTGTCCTGGATCCCGTCCATCTCCTTGAGGAACTGGTTTCTCACCCTCGCCTCTCCGCCTACCTCGTTGGTGCGGGCTCCGAGCATCGAGTCGATCTCGTCGATGAATATCACCACCGAGCTGCCTTTGTCGAGCAGCTTCCTCGCCTCGGTGAACAGCTTCGAGACGTTCTTCTCCGCCTCGCCCAGCCATTTTGACATGATCGAGGCCGCGTCTATCGAGATGAAGTACCCGTCGATCTCGGCGGCGGTCGCCGCGGCAAGCAGCGTCTTGCCGCAACCCGGCGGCCCGTAGAGGAGGATCCCGCGGGGCCAACCCAGTGGGAAGAGGTCTGGCCTCTCGAAGGTGAAGACGATGGACTCCCGTATGGCCCTCTTCGCGTCGTCGAGGCCTATCACGTCGTCCCACTTCACCTTCGGCTTCTCTCGCACGACGAGCTCGTTGAAAGACGACTTTAGCTGCGGGACCATCTGGGGGCCATTGTCCACGGCTCTGTGGCCGTTGCCATTGGCGTTGCCGCTGCTCGCGGCGACCACGCCAGTCGATGTGCTGAGACCGTTCGACCGGGGGGCTGCGCTCCCGTTTCCGTGGCCGTTGCCATTGGCGTTGCCGCTCGGCGACGCGATCACCGCGAAGCTCGAGTCGTTCCCTTGCGGCGTGTCCTGCGGGACCAGGCCATGGGCCTGCTGTATTGCCTTCACCCTCTCCTGATAGATCGAGGCCTTGTCCATGTAGTGCCGGTTGAGCTTGTAATCGGGATAGAGCCGCACCAACTTGATCAGCGTGGAGATGGCCTTTTGGTACATCTGGATCGCCATCCCGTGTGCTCCCTGTGAGTCGTGCCGGATCGCCTCCGCGGCGTACTTTCTGGCATCCTCCTCAAGCTCTCTCGCCGCTACGATGCTCATCTTGGATCGCTGCTCCTTGAGGGCGCAGGCTTGACCTTTCCTGCTGCGACCAGGTGGATCATCGACTGCTCGACCAGGTCCTGGGGGATCCCGAGTTGCTCCGACGTTCTCGACACGTCCATCGCGCCGTCGTGGGTCACGGCATATCTAAGCACTGCCGTCTCGATCCTCTCATCCTTGGGAGACGCATAGAGGGTCCCCAGGACAAGGGTCTCTTCGTCGTCGTCGCCGGTCGCGAGGAGGGGGGTGTGGTCGTCTGCCGTCCTTAGGATCTGCTCTTCGAACTCGCCCGGCACGACGTCGAGCCTCTCTCTGAGGCGCTGCGACTGCTCCTCGGCGAACCTCCTCGCCTGTTCTACCAGGTCCTCGGAGTTCTCCGTCCTGATGTCGATGTTGATGTTAGGGGCTATCTGTCCCATCTGGGCCATCGTCTCGACGAGGGTGCTGTTGATGCCGGTCGAGGCCGCATCGAGCGCAGGGATGACGCCCTGCATGTCTTTGCTGACCTGTTTGAGGGACTTGAAGGCCGTGTCCATGTGGAGCATCGCGTCGCCGATCTCCGTGATGCTCTGCATGCGCAGAGACACCTGCGTCAGAGCGAGCTCGCTGGCTTCGACGACCCGATAGACCCTCCTCACTTCCGCGTGCTCGTTGGCGTAGACGGCTGCCTTGGACTCGTTCTTCTCCTGGAGCGATTTGACCGTGATGTCGAAAAGCTTCTTCCTCCTCTCAGAGAGGCGAGCCTTTAGGGCGTCTAGTTCCTTGCGCTGCACCTCGATGTCGCGCAGCGCCACGATTATCCGAGACTTGTAGTCGCCGCCCCTCCCTCTTCCCAAAAAGCGCAAAGGGCTCAGTGAAGCCATCGTCAGACGAGCACCTCCGGTGCCGATGCTGGCGACAAAGCTCCTGCTAACAAGGCCACCTCTATGACGTCCCGGACATGCGAACGCCAGCCGGAGTAATCATGCCTTTGGTCAACAAAAGAAAACAAATGACTGAACAAGTGACAAATCCTTGCCAGAACGAGCGCTCGTTCTCCTATTTTTGTCGTTTTCGGGAAGAGCGTTTTCAAAAGGGTTGGCCTCGTCGTCTTCTTTGCGGCTGATGAAAAAAGAGGAGAAGAGGGGATGCTCGCGCATCTGTGCGTAGCGGGCACCCCTCGCTGTTTCCGTTGCTGTTCCTTACGATGTGCTTTCCGTGGAGCCGTCCATAGAGGGGAGCCCAGAGGGGATCTCCGGGAACTTCTCTTTCATCCTGCTCTCTGCGACCGCAGCAGCTTCGGCCAGCACTTTCTCGGCGTCCTCGTTGGCAGCCTCGAAGTTCAGCGAATATCCTCCCACTGTGCCCGCATCCACCAGGATGCTGCTCAGCAGGCCTGAGATTTCGCCTATCTCGCCCTCTGCCTCCGGAAGGACGCTGACTAGTCCTTGCCTTACGCTGCGAATCACTGACATTGCAGGTGTCAGGGTCACGACGATGTCGCCCAGCTCGGTGATGGTGTTCAGCCGCAGGGTGATCTGCTCCAGGGCCAGCTTGGCCTGAGTGACCATCCTGTTCATCTTCCTGATCTCGGACAGCTCGTTCGCATAGACTGAAGCGTGCTGCGTGTCATGCTTCTGGATCGATGAAACGATCTTGTTGAAGATCGAGGCGTCTCTTTCCCTCAGTTTGGCTGAAGTGGCGTCGAGCTTTGCGACCTGGACCTGAATCTGCCTTACCGCCAGGTCCAACCTCGGCTTCAGAGGACCTGGGTTCTTCACAGACTCACGTACTCGTGATGTGATTCCTTGACTGTTTGACTTCTCCCACTTGCTTGCGAATTGAGACATATTTGACTCGCTGGTTCACATGGCGCGACCTTCCTTCTTATGCCGGGTGTCACCGAACAACCTGTCACCGCAGTGAAGACCTTGCCAGTGAAAACCGAAGGAGCCAAGAAAGGCCGATGAAACTGGCAGACGACTCGAGCGAGCTCATCGCCGGACTGCAGGGGTTCGGGCTCACCGAGTACGAGTCGAGGGTCTACTACTCGCTCCTCTCGAACGGAGCCTGCACCGTCAACCAGATACAATATTCCTCGGGCGTCCCCAGGACGAAGGTCTATCAGGTGGCCCAGCAGCTCACGAGGAAGGGACTTCTGCGGGAGGTCGAGGGCGGAAAGCCATCAAAGTTTGAGGCGCAGCCTCCAGAGATGTTCCAGTCGATCCTCGTCGAGAGGGAGAGGAAGGTCAGGTCGCTGAGGAAGTCCCTCGTCGGGCTCAAGAAGGTGAGGGAGAAGAACACGAACCCGGGCGACGTCATTGAGGAGCGATACCTCTCCCTCGGGTCCCAGAGCCTGCTCGTGAAGCTCAAGGAGTCGATACTAAAGTCTGAAAGGGAGGTGAAGTGCATCGTCGATTCCTGGGGCCTGCACCTGATCCAAGAGTGCATCGAGGAAATCGAGAGCGCGTGCAGGCACGACACGGAGGTGAGGATCGTCTCATCGCTCGCGGAGACCGTGCCAGAGTTCCCGTTCTCGTCGCCCAAGCTCAGGCTCAGGTTCGGAAAGCATTTCGTCGGCAAGAGCGTCTTCGTGATAGACAATTCTGAACTGATCCTCGTCAACAGCCAGACAGGGAGGGGATACCAGATCCTTCTCAGCGAACTGCGAAGCGCGATAGGCGACGAGTTCTTTGGAAAGCTTTGGAAGGACTCTACGAGCAGTCGAGCGATCTCTTCGATGCAGCTTGTCGACGGGCTCCCATTCTTCGTCGAGCCCGCGGTCATGAAGGACCTCTTCATCGAGGCGGTCTCGAAGGCGCTGAAGGACGAGAAAGCGATAGAGGGAGTGGGAGAAGAACTGTGCAGCCTGCTGGAGACCAGGATCTCCTCGAAACTGACGCGCCAGCCCTTCGACACCACCGTGAAGTTCATGCTCGCGATGATGAGGGAGGAGTTGGGAGAGGAGGTAGCTTCGACCGAATACGACCCGCTGACCAAGATCGCCAGGATCGAGCTGCCCGACAGCCACGGGAGCACCCCTCGGTCGACTTGGTATTTCGCTCTCTCCGGCATGCTGAAGAGGACGGGTACCGCGAACGAGCTCCTCCAGATCGCCTCGTTCCCAGAGACGAGGAGCCTCATTATCCAGAGGCGATTCGCGGGCCCTAGGCAGCGACCTGGACCATAGATAGCGATTAAAGCGAGCCTGCAAGAGCAGACCCTGGCATGAGCGAGACGGCAACTCAGGCGACGTTCATCTCGGACGTGCACTCCAACCTTGAGGCGCTCGAGGCGGTGCTCGATGAGGCAGGCGAACTCGAGCTCTATTGCCTGGGCGACCTCGTCGGCTACGGCGCGTCTCCCAACGAGGTGATCCGGATATTGAGGAAGGTGGGGGCGACGTGCGTCCTCGGCAACCACGACTTCGCTTCGCTAAACCAGGATGTCAGCGAGTTCAACTCGTCGGCCGCGATCGCCGCTGCGTGG
>JAPCJN010000056.1:0-1390 GCA_027886925.1 Nitrososphaerota archaeon | reverse complement strand
CTTCCCCCGGAGCGCCATATCGCCCTCGGCGGGAAGAAGCTATACATGGCGCACGGCTCGCCTGACGACACGATGTGGGAGTACGTCTCTCCTTTTTCGCACGGAGACCTCTTTGACTATTACCTTGAGAAGGTGGACGCGGACATCATCGCGCTGGGCCACACCCACGTGCCCTTCCAGTGGCGCAGCAGCGGGGGACAGGGGAGGGTGGTGTTCAATCCCGGCTCCGTAGGGCAGCCTCGGAACGGAGACAGCAGGGCGTCCTACGCGGTCGTGACGGTCGAAGACACGAAAGTGACCGTCGAACACAGGCAGGCGAAGTACGACATCGAGAGGTCGGCGAAGAAGATAGTCGAGTCAGGGCTTCCGCCGACTCTTGCGAGCCGGCTTTTAACCGGCGACTAGGCCCCCTGTGACATCGAGGTAGATTGTCCTTCCATCGAGCTCGTCCTCCTCCCACTCGAGGGAGTCACCCCTCGAGGCTTCGTCGAGGACCTCCACGGACTTTACTCTCACGAGGAAGGCCAGCTGCTTCTTCATCGGCGCGAGCATCGAAGCGGTCTCCTCGTCGAGGCCGGAAACCTTGGCCTTCTCCAGCAGCGCCGCGGGGGAATACCCGCGCTTTTTCCTCAGCGCCTGGAGCCTCCTCGCGATGTCCCGCACCAGGCCTTCTGCCATCAACTTCTCGTCCCTCACCTTCTCGATAGCGACGATCGTCTCTCCCCTGGCCGCGGCCTCCCAGTCTCCCGTGCCGCTGAAGTTGAACTCCATCGCCGAAAGCGGGACCTCGAGCCTCTCCCCCTTGGCAGACGTGAACTCGATGGGGCGACCGCTTCGGTAGAGGTCCCACGCCTCGTCCCCCTCGAGCACCTTCAGGGTGGTCAGGACGTCGTTGGTCTTCTCCTTGAAGTGGGCGCCTATCTTCGACCTGTTCGGGGTGAGCGTGACTGAAATCGGGAGAGAAGAGACCTTCGTCGCGAAGGAGACCTTCTTGACGTTGCACAACAGGGATATGAGCTTCTGCGCCCTCTTCACCTGCGCGGATTTTTCGGGCGAGACGAAGACCGCCATGCTCCGCAGAGGCCACCTCCTCTTCAGCTTGGCCTTCACCCGGGCGGAGTTGCACGCGCCCTCGACCTGGAGGGCGAACTCGACGGCCTCGCTCTCAGCCTTGACTGCCGTCGGGAGCTTGTGCTTTGGCAGGTCGCCCAAGAGGAGGGGGTGCTTCCATTCGCCGACGAGAAAGACCTCTTGGTAGAGATACTCCGTAAGGTGGGGAGAGACAGGGTGCAAGAGGACGTCCAACGTAGACAGGGCGTAGCCCAGGACCGCGAAGATTGCGAGCCTTCTGTTCTTGTCTTTGGGCGTGTCGTTCCAGAGCTCGTTCCTC
>JAPCJN010000055.1:3397-12946 GCA_027886925.1 Nitrososphaerota archaeon | reverse complement strand
CGATGTGACCAAGCAGCCCCGCCGCGTTCAGCTCCTGAGACGTGTCTCCGCCCAGGAAGATGAGGCCGTCTCCGCTTATCATCTTGGTGAGCTCCAGGCCGTTCTGGAAGCCCTTCTCATAGACGCCCAAAGGACCTGCGCGAATCCTCAGGGGCTTCTCCTGCAGGGTCGAGGCATACAATTCCATAGTCTCCGGACCGATGTCCATGATGTCGCCCTTTGTCTTGGGGAGGTCTTCGAGTCTCACCGGCTTCCTCTCTCCGTTGTGCATGACGACGAAGTCGACCGGGTGCCTGAGATGGCTGTCGCCCTTGCCCTCTAGGAGCGAGTCGAGCTTCTTCGCTTCGCCAAAATCTTCGCTGTTGAACTTCTTTGCTAGGAACTTTTCGTTAGATTCTCCGAGGTCGTATCCTCTCGATTTCGCTATCATCTGACCGGGGAGTCCGCCCGTGTAGATCTCGACGCCGGTCTTGGCTATCTGGATCAAGTCCTTGACCTTCTGGAGCTTCGCTCCCCCCATTATCAGCGCCTTCGGCTCTTTGCTGTTCATGACCTCTTGGAGCACCCTTAGCTCGTAGGAGGAGCGCAGCCCGATAAAGGTAGGGGCGATGTAGGGTAGGCACATCAGACTAGAGTCCTCCCTGTGCCAGGTGGGGATGGAATCGTTGACGCAAGTCTCGACGAGGCCTTTGAAGAAG
Organism: Nitrososphaerota archaeon; assembly: GCA_027886925.1. The sequence goes on along the minus strand of JAPCJN010000055.1, from coordinate 12,248 downwards.
GGGACATAGGTGCTCGCTTCAGCGTCCCATTTCTTCTCCTCTTCGAAGTATCGCATGTTGTCGAGTAGGAGGATTTGTCTCCTCTTGAGGTTCTTTATTTTCTGTCTCGTCTCTTCTGTGAAGACCTTGTCATGAGGCGCAAAATCCACCTTCATGTCAGAGGGGAGCAGTTTCTCGAGAGTCTCCATGTGCGGGGCGAAAGAAGTGAAGTCGTCGCCACCCTTCCGTCCCTGGTGGCTCATTACGACGAGTCCTGCGTAGTCCGAGTATATCTCCAGCACGTGCGCATAGACGCGCATCCTGAGCGCGTCCTCCTGGATCTGTCCGTGCGAAGCGGGGAGATTGATGTCCACGCGGACAAGAACGGGTGTCTTCAGCTGGCGGCCCAGGTTTACGAGCTTGTAGGGTTGAAGCTTGCCGTAGCTCACGAGCGGCGACCCGTTTCCAGAATATTTATGAATTCCGGAACAAATTAAGCGTCCGGCATCCTCAGTCGGAGAGGCGTCTACGGCATTAGGTCGGCGACGGCCAAGGTGACGGTTTTCTCACTACTTGGCCGGCATCATGTCGGACATCTCGCCCTTTTCCTCCTCGGGCTCGATGACCTCGCCATGTATCGCTTCGTCTCCTATCTTGATCGTCTCTTCGGACTCCTTGAGCGGCATGAAGATCCCTATGACCTTCCATATCGCGAAGGTGACGACGAAGCTGTAGACAACCACCACCAATGCAGCGACAATTTGGATCCCGAGCAAGTTGAAGCTGCCAAAAGCGGCGCCCGTCAATCCGGGGTACACGAACTGAGTGACCGCGGGGTCTGCTAGGATGCCCGTGAGGATGCCTCCGGTCAAGCCGGCGACGCCGTGAGCAGGGAAGACCCCCAACGCGTCGTCAAGTTTGAGCTTGGGCATCAATTTGTAGGTCGCAAGCCAGGGAATCGTGCCTCCTGCGATGCCCAAGATGATTGCGCCATAGCCGCTGACATAGCCTGCGGCTGGAGTGATTGCCACCAGGCCGGTGACCGCACCGCTGCAGGCCCCAACGAGGGTGGGCTTGCCGAGGAACTTCATGTCCATCAGCATCCAGACGACCGCACTAACGGCGGTGGCCAAGTCCGTGTTTAGAACGGCGATAGAGGCGTCGACGCTGGAGCCGTATGGGTCGCCTCCATTGAACCCGTTCCATCCCAGCCACAGCAGGCCGGCGCCGATGAAGACGAAGTAGAGGTTGTTCGGCTTGATTCCTCTGCTCTTGATCGCCCTGGGGCCTATCGCCAAGGCCGACGCCAGGGCAGCGATGCCTGCGTTCAAGTGAATCACATATCCTCCCGAGAAGTCTACCGCCCCAAGCTGGTTCAACCAACCGCCTCCGAAAAGCGCGTAGGCGAGAGGGCTGTATACGAGCAGAGACCAGATTGGAACGAAAACCACCCAAGCTTTGAACCTCGTACGCTCGATGATAGCACCGATGAAGAGCAGAGGGGTAATAGCCGCGAAGACGAACTGGAACCACACGACGGTCGATGTCGGAATGTTGAGGGCTAACTGTGCGGGGCCCACCAATGCTTGTGAGCCTTCGGTAAGGCCAGGCGCGACTGAGGTGAGAGTTCCGAGAATACCAAGGTTCCCTATTGAGAATCCGGCCGGACCGAACCCCAAATTATAGCCTGCGAGCACCCAGACAATGAGGACGATCGCAAAGCCGTAGAGATGCATCAGCGCCGTGTTGATCGAAAACTTCTTCCTCGTCAGCCCTCCGTAATACAAAGCCAGGCCGGGGACACTCATCAGGCCCACGAAGGTGCCAGCGACCATCATCCAAGCGTTGCTCCCCGTGTCCAGCCAGTTGGGGACAGCGGGAGCGGGGAAGCTGCTCAGGCTCGCTGGCGGCGTGTATGAGCTGGCCTGCGCGAAGGCAGAATGCGCACCAAAGACGAGCATCAGGACCATCAATGCGATGACTGGGATTATGTACCGGTTCAGGAGGAACTTCGAGATCTTCACAGGGACAGGGTCATCTAGTGATTTGGAAACGTTCACTTCAACAGGGGCTTGCCTTGCACTATATTTATTATTTTCGGGTTTTAGCTTACATTTGATTAGCATGGTCACGGAAAATCAACCATATGTTTAGCATCTATGGCTCTTTTTTGCACGCCTGTGTTAAAACGAGAGTGCGCGCGATGCAAAGATGTTTTGTGCCGCAGCCCTTCCGCCGTCTCCAAGCTCTTGGCTTCGGAGGTAGGAGAGCAACCGCAAGGTTGAAGACGAGGTCTGACTGTTTAAGCGGTCCGCAGTCTCATGAACGCTGGATGGTAGCCCCCTGAGCCTGAAGAGGGCGGGGGATCTTCATTTTCCTGGGGACTCCGCAGTTCGCGCTCGTCCTGGCTTTGGCGGCGATGGACTACCCGGGGAGAGGCCTCGTAACTCCTATAAGGCCATGGGGCGGACGCGGGAAAATATGGGGCCAACTTTTTCGAAGCGCACCTACTCTTCATATGGGCCCTGGAGCAGGTACCTCGCGGCGGTGGCTGTCGCAGCGTTCTGCCTCAGCATCCTCGAGATAGTCGACGCTTTCGAGTTCCCATTCGAGGCTAATCTGGCGAGGGAGGTCGCATCGGGCTCTCTATTCTCGACAGACCTTCTGGCCTCTTTTTTGAACATCGGCTACGCGGGACTCTTCGCCCTTATGTTGTTGGAGAGCGCCTCCGCGCCCATCCCAAGCGAGGTCGTGCTCCCGTTCGCCGGTTACCTCGCGTTCCTTGGACGCTTGAACCTAGGGCTGGCCATCCTCGTCAGCACCGCCGCGGGCCTGATTGGCGCGCTGATCGACTATTACCTTGCGTTGAAGCTTGGCAGGCCTATCGTCTACCGACTGATGCGAAGGCTAGGAATCTCAGAAACGCATCTTGACCAGGGCGAGCGATGGGTCGACTCCAGAGGGGCTTGGAGCGTGTTCGTCGCCAGGTTCATCCCCGGCCTCAGGTCGATCGTCTCGGTCCCTGCAGGGCTGCTCCGGATGAAGATGAGGCCGTTTGTCATATTGACGACGATCGGCTCTTTCGTCTGGTCTGCGGTCTTGATCTACGCGGGCTACTCCGCAGGGCCGCTCTGGCAGAACTCCATGGGCTCGTTCTTCGGGCTCCTTGGACAGGCGGTACCGTTCATCGTCGCCGGCGCGTCAATCCTGTATGTGCTCTACTACTACGTCGGGTCCCGTAATAGGGGAGCGGCGGCACCGCGGTAGCGCCGGAGTGATTCACGGAAGTGACTTTGAAGAAAAAGGGCGGCTTCTTCACTTTGGACCGCATCCGACGATTCGTCAAGTTCAACGTCGTCGGGCTGAGCGGGGTCGGGGTCAACGAACTCCTGCTCGTCTTTATCCAGCTGAGAGGCGTCTACGTGATTTACGCGAGCGCGATCGCGATAGAGGCCTCGATCCTGTCCAATTTTTTCCTCAACGACCTATGGACTTTCAGAGACAGGAGATCGGGTCACATCGCGACCCGACTGGCGAAGTTCAACGTCCTCATGCTCGCCGGCTTGGTCGTGAATCTGGTGATAGTTTACGCAGGAATAGCATATTTCGGGACTCCCGCCGCGTTCGCAAACCTGGTCGGCATTGGTGCCGCCTTCCTGCTGAGATACGCGCTAAGTGTCAAGTATGCTTGGATGAGGGATGAGAACATCGAGACGGGACACGTAGATCCGCTCGCAGAGCCTTCAATCGCGGCCCAAGAGACTTCGGACTGAGGCAACGAGCAGTTCTAAGACGGTCGTTTATTGCTTCTTCATGGCCGCCACAAGGTCGGAGATGACCTTCTTGGCGTCTCCGAACACCATCCACGTGTTTGGAAGGTAGAAGAGCTCGTTGTCGGCGCCGGAGAACCCTGGGTTCATGGAGCGCTTGATGAAAATTACCGTCCGTGCCTTGTCCACATTCATTATGGGCATGCCATATAGGGGCGAGTCGGTCTTGGTGCGCGCTGCTGGATTGGTCACGTCGTTGGCCCCAACCACGATGACGACGTCGGTCTCTGGGAATTCCGGATTGATCTTTTCCATCTCCCATAGTTGCTCGTAGGGGACTTGGGCCTCCGCCAAGAGGACGTTCATGTGGCCGGGCATCCTTCCCGCGACGGGATGGATCCCGTATTTCACGTCGATTCCGCGTTCTTGGAGGACGTCGGTTAGCTCCTTGACCGTGTGCTGGGCCTGCGCGACCGCCATGCCGTAGCCGGGGACGATGACGACCCTCTGCGCGTTCTCGAGTATCGTGGCGACGTCCTCAGGGCTGTAGGACTGGACCGGGCGGGCCTCCTTGGCGGCAGCCGGGCCTGTCCCCTTCGCGACCTTTGCTCCGACGCCGCCGAAGAGGACGTTGACGAAGGAGCGGTTCATCGCCTGGCTCATTATGAGCGCGAGGACGAAGCCAGAGGAACCGTCGAGCGAACCGGCGACTATCAGGATCTTGTTGTTCAGGACGAAGCCTAGAGCGGCCGCGGACATGCCCGTGTATGAGTTCAGGATGGCAATCACCGTCGGCATGTCTGCCCCCCCTATGCCCATGACGAGTAGGAACCCGAATACAAGGGCCAGGCCGGCGAGGACGTAGAGCGCAAAACCTTGGGCGGGGAAAGCGACCAGGTAGACTCCCGCGGCGATGGCGACGCCAAGGATCGCCAGGCTCACGAAGTTCTTGCCGGGATAGATGAAAGGGCGACCCGGGATGAGCTCCTGTAGCTTCGCGAACGCGATGCAGCTGCCGGCGAAAGTCAGGAAGCCGAGTATCATTTCCGCCGAGAGCACCGACATGGTGAACACGGGGACGTTTGGCGCGTCCACGTGATACTCCGCGACCCCGACCAGAGCCACGGCCAACGAGCCGAAGGCCTGAGACATCGCAGTCCTCTGGGGGAGAGCGGTGGTGGGCACCCTCAGCGCGATCGGGAAGCCTAGGATCAGGCCCACGGCCAACGCGCCCAAGAGCAGGTCGAAGCGCTGGATCGTGTAGGCCAGGAGGGTCGCAATTATGGCGACGGCCATACCCAGGGAGGCGGACCAGTTGCCATACTTCGACGTCCTTACCTCGCTCATCGACCTCAGGGAAAGGATGAACAGGACTATCGAGAGGATGTAAAGTCCCAGGACATAGTTGGGGTCGATGCTCATTTCGATTCCACCTTCTTCTTCGAGGGTTTCTTCCTGAAGAGGCGGTTGATGCGCTCCACCAGAAGGAACCCGCTGACGACGTTCGTGAACGCGAGCGCGACCCCGAGGGTCGCGAGTATCAAGATGGTGGTGTTGCTGCTCTCGGTCATGACTATGAGGGCCGCGACCATCGAGACCGAAGAGATCGCGTTAGTCAGCGCCATCAGCGGAGTGTGGAGGAGCCGTGTGACGTGCCTGATGAGCTCGACGCCGAGGAAGGTGGCCATGAGGAATATCAGAAGGTCGATGAGAAGATCAGAGGTGGCGGGGACTGTGGCCGTCGGCAAGACCGAGGTCGCGTTCGAGACCTGGAGGACCTGAAGGAGGAGCGTCATCGTCAGGGCTTGCCTCCTGCTGGTGGGACAGACGGCGCCGCCGGTGTCGCAGCGGCTGGATCGATGGCCTTCAGTGTCGGCCCGTGGACCACTTGGCCGGCGCTGACGACCATGGTGCCCTTGATGAGGTCGTCCTTGGCGTCGATGGTCAGGACTCCGCCCTTGAGCATCGTTAGCAAGAACGTCACGATGTTCTTTGAGTAGAGCCTGCTGGACTCGGGTGCCATCGTCGAGGGGAGGTTCAGCGGCCCATGGATGGTCACCCCGTACTTCACGACGGTCTTTCCTGGCTCGGTGATGGCACAGTTGCCCTTCGCCTCTGCGGCGAGATCGACCACAACGGAGCCCGGGCGCATCCGCTTCACGGCGTCCTCGGTTACCAGGATTGGCGCCCTCGCGTTGGGGATGAGGGCGGTGGTGATCACGACGTCAGAGACCGCGCATCGCTGCGCCAGGAACTCCTGTTGCTTCCGGGTGAACTCCTCGCCCATGGCCTTCGCGTATCCGCCAGAGTCCTGGGCGTCTTTGGCCTCTACTGGCATCTCGGCGAACTTGGCGCCGAGGCTCATGATCTGCTCCTTCACGACCGGCCTGACATCGTATGCCTCGACGAGCGCGCCGAGCCTCCTAGCGGTGGCGATAGCCTGGAGGCCAGCGACGCCGGCTCCGCAGACGAAGACCTTGGCGGGGGAGATGGTCCCCGCCGCCGTCATCATAAGAGGGAAAAGCTTGGGGACCGTGTCGGCCGCCAAGACCACGGCCTTGTAACCGGAAATCGTCGCCTGAGAAGAGAGTGCGTCCATGGGCTGGGCGCGGCTTATGCGCGGCATCAGCTCCATCGCGAAGGCGTTGATCTTCCTTGCGGCGAGCTTCTTCACGACGTCAAGGTTTGAGACCGGGAAAAGGAACGAGACCATCGTCGATCCCTCTTTCAGGAGGTCCGCCTCTTCGACGGTCGGCGGCAGCACCTTGAGGACGATGTCCGACTGGGAATAGAGCGACTGCCTGTCGTTGGCGATCTGAGCTCCGGCACTTGTGTAGTCCGCGTCAGAGAAGTTCGAGTTTTCGCCGGCGCCCTTCTCCACTATCACGGTGACCCCGACGAGTTTTGAGACGGTCTCCGGGACGACGGACACCCTCTTTTCGAGGGCCGCCGTCTCTTTGGGGACGCCGACTATCATCAGTTGAACTCCAAGAGGCCTGGGCTAAGACGAAATAAGCTTACCCTTTCCCGAGGCAAATTTTCCCGTGTTCGCATGAACTTGGTCGCTCATAGCCCTACGTAGTTCTCTAACGTCTGCGCGAGCCAGAGCATCCCTTTCTCGAGCAGGTCGAGGCGTATGTTCTCGTTTGGGGAGTGGAGCGCCGCGTCGACCGGGGATATTCCGATGTCCAGAGCGGGTACACCGTATCTTCTTGTGAAGACGTAGAGCGGGCCGGTCCCCGCGCTGGATAGCTCGATGATCGGGTCCTTCTGGAAGACCTCCTTGGCACCTCGGATGGCAGCTTGTGCGAGGTCGCTCTTGTAGCTGGTCCTGGCGGCCGGCTCCATCGTCTCCTTCACGACTTCGACGTCGCCGTATCCGTTCCCCTTGAGGTAGGAGATGAACTTCGAGTAGAGCTCGTCGGGGTCCTGGTCTGGCACGAGCCTCAGGTCCATCTTGCAATGGGCCTCGGCGGGAAGGACGGTCTTGCTCCCGGGGCCCGTGTATCCAGCCCAGATTCCGGCCACGTTCGCGGTGGGGCGGGCGACGAGCGATTTCTTGGCTTGGGCCATGGACATCCCTCCGGCGAAGTCCTTGGCCCCGTAGGTTTGCAATAGCTCCGCCGCCTCTGAGGGTTGCTCCTCGAGGAGCCTGAGCTCGTCCTCCCCGAGGTCCTTGACCTTATCATACCAGCCCGGGATGAGAATCCTATCGTGGGAGTCCTTGATGAGGCCGAGCAGCCTGGTGAGCCTCCAGGCGGCGCTCGGAAGGGCGGCGGCATACATGCTGTGCGCGTCTCGCGAAAGTTCCCTGACAGTCATCTCGAGGTAGATCATCCCCTTCACTCCCAAACCCACGACTGGCCTGCCCTCGCGGTCTATCTTCCCATACTCCCAGATCACGGCGTCGGCCTTGAACAGGTCCGGGTCCTTCGACACGTATTCTTCCAGGTGCGCGCTGCCCGTCTCTTCCTCTCCCTCGAAACAGAACTTGACGTTGCAGGGAGGCTCTCCGTTTACCTTGACGTAGGACTCGATGAGCTTTAGCCGCGAGACGAGCTCTCCTTTGTCGTCTGATACCCCGCGGCCGTAGAGCCTGCCGTCTCGGACCTCGGGCTTGAAGGGCGGCGATGCCCAAAGCTCCAGAGGGTCCTCGGGCTGCACGTCGTAGTGGTTGTAGAATAGGACGGTCTTGTTCGATTTCGAGGACCTGACCTCCCCGTAGACGATGGGCGCGGCCCCGGGCAGCTTGACCATCTTGGGGTTCCCTCCGATCTCTTCGACCATCAGCCTCACGAGGTCCGCGCACTCCTCTATGCCCTCCTTCCGCGCGGAGACGCTCGGCTGCGACGCCAGTAGGACGATGTCCTTCACGAAGCTGCCCTGGTTCTCGTGGATGTAGTCGCTGACTCGCTTGTCTAGGACCATGAGGCTTTTCCGTTGAAAGCTCTCGGTCCGCAGGAATTAAGCTTTGGAGTTTCGTTGTCGCTACGCGTGGTCCATGTATCTGTGCGGGTCGTTGTCGAAGGCTGCTTTGCAGCCTGGAGAACAGAAGTAGAATGTCTGTCCGTCGTGCTCGGACGTGAGCTCCGTCTCTCTCTCGTCCACCATCATGCCACACACGGGGTCTTTCATCATCATGGACGTCTCGACACGAGCTCATGCCCGCGGCCGTATTTCAAAATTCGCTCTTACGAATGTAAAGCTCTGGCAGCTATCTTCGCTAGCCTGGGGCCGAACTTGTCGAGGTAGGCTCTCCTGCAGGTCTTGCAGCAGAAGTAATAGTGTGAGGACCCGGCGACGAGGGTGGAGGGCCTGGTGCTCGTCACGGCTCCGCCGCAGTAGTCGCACTTCAGGTTCATGATCAGCATTGTAGGATCGAGGGAGGGAGGCTCGTCTTTCACTACGTTGGTGATGATCTGGGTCGAATGCAATTCCACGCCTCGCTTCCCCACGACTTCCTCTAGGAACGATTGGAGCTTCTGGACGCTCTCCAGAGTGAGTCTAAGGCTGACAGATTGGCCGGTGGTCGTGTAGACCGCGTCCACCTCACGCAGTTTCGCCAGATCCCTGGCGATCCTATCCTGCTTCGCGGGGCTCAC
>JAPCJN010000055.1:0-3387 GCA_027886925.1 Nitrososphaerota archaeon | reverse complement strand
GCGCATGACCGCCGAGGCCGGCGAGCGCTTCGCGGGGCTCACTGTGAGGGTAACGAGGGCCTGCACACCTCGGTTGAACGAGTCAGCTGAGATGACGGGCACGAACTTCTTGATCAGTCCTGCCTTCCTCATCCTCGCGATCCTCGCCGAGACGGTGGGGGTCGTTAACGACGCCCGCTGCGCGATCTCCCTGAAGGACGCTCGGCCGTCGCTCATTAACGCATCGAGTATCTTGACGTCTGTCGCATCCGGTCTCAATGGGTTCTTTCCTGCGTCCGGGTCGATAAAAGACTTTACATTCGTAAAGATGTTGGTTTAAGAAAGGCGGCGGAGGTCAGCCGATGCATGGCCAAGGACCCGGTCTGCGGTATGTTCGTCGACGAGGTCACGACTGACCTGAAGGCCGAGGTGAGGGGAACGACCTACTACTTCTGCAGCGCGTCCTGCATGCACGGGTTCTTGGAGCCGGAAAAGGAGCTTCGCAGGCTGAAAGTCGGCCTCCTCGCCTCGGCATCGCTTTCGGTCCCGATCCTCCTCTTCACCTACTCGTCGTTGCTGCCCTCGCACCTGAACGACTATGTCCTGTTCGCACTAGAGACGCCTCTTCAGTTCGCGGTCGGGTGGCGCTTCTACATTGGAACCCTAGACGGCGTCAGGAGCAGGACGGGCAACATGGATGTCCTGATCGCGCTGGGCACCTCGGCTGCCTGGGCCTACTCTACGTTAGTCACGTTCGATCCAAGTTTCTCGCCGTATTCTGGCGTCTACTTTGACACGTCCGCGGTCATCATTACCCTGATACTCGCAGGACGGTACCTGGAGCACCTTACCAAGAACCGGGCGTCTGCGGCGGTGCGGGAGCTCGTCGATCTCCGGCCGAGCATCGCCCACAGAATCGACGAGGGCGGGAAGGAGGAGGAGGTCCCCGTCGAGGATGTGAAGGTAGGCGACCTGCTCGTAGTGAGGCCGGGAGAGAAGATACCGGTCGATTCGGTCGTCCTCGAAGGAAGGTCTGCCGTCGACGAGTCGGCGATCACGGGCGAGAGCGACCCCGCAGACAAGGCATCAGGGGACGAGGTGATAGGAGGCACGATAAACGAGTCGGGCTTCCTCAAGGTCAAAGCCGAGAAGGTCGGCCAAGACACAACGCTGTCACAGATCGTCAAGCTGGTCGAGGAGGCGCAGGTCGGCAGAGCGCCCATCCAGCGCACGGCAGACAGGATCGCCGCCTACTTCGTCCCGGCAGTGATTGCGGCTGCGTCGATCGCTGCCGTCTCCTGGTATTTCGTCGGCCACATAGGACTGAACTTCTCAGTCCTCGTCTTCGTGTCGGTCGTGGTGATTTCCTGCCCGTGCGCGCTGGGAGTCGCGACGCCCGCCGCGCTTCTCGTGGGGACGAGCAAGGGTGCGCAGAGTGGGATACTGATCAAGGGTGGTGACTACCTGGAGCGTGCAGCAAAGGTCGACACCGTCGTCTTCGACAAGACGGGCACCCTCACGACGGGCAGGCCCACGGTAACCGACGTCGTTCCCCTCGACCGAGAAGGCGCAGACGAGCTGCTCGCTCTGGCCGCGTCGGTCGAGAGCGGTTCGGGGCACCCCCTTGGTGAGGCCGTCGTGGCAGCCGCCTCGGGTCGCTCCGCTCTATTGTCGGCTTCGCACGATTTCGTATCGCTGGCCGGAGGGGTGAGAGCGAGGGTCGGCGACAAGACGGTCGCCCTGGGGAACAGACGGCTGTTAAAGGACCAGGGGGGAGAGCTGCCCCTCGACGTCGAGGGTCGCATGTTGGATTTGGAGGCCGAAGGCAAGACCGTGATGGGAATAATCGTCGACGGCAAGATAAGGGGGATAATCGCGGTCGCAGACACCCTGAGAACCTCGGCCGTCCCAACTGTGGCAGCCCTGAAGAAAATGGGAATCACTGTCATGATGCTCACGGGCGACAACGAGGGGACCGCTTCAGCGGTGGCACTGAAGGCGGGGATCGACAAGTACGCCGCTCAGGTCACCCCGCAGATGAAAGAAGACGTGATAGCGTCGTTGCGTCGAGAAGGGAGGGTGGTGGCGATGGTCGGAGACGGCATCAACGACGCCCCTGCGCTGGCGAGGGCCGACGTCGGGATCGCCATAGGGAGCGGCACCGACATCGCAAAGGAAACGGGCGGAATCGTCCTCATAAAGGACGACCTCCGGAACGTCGCGACGGCGCTCAAACTGAGCAGGAAGACGCTCGCGAAGATAAGGGAGAACCTGTTCTGGGCCTTCGCATACAACGTGGTCTTGATTCCCGTAGCCGCCGGAGCGCTCGTCCCGGTTTTCGGCGCCCAGGTCTACGGCGTGCTCCCGTTCTTGGCCGCCGCTGCCATGGCGGTGAGCTCAGCGACCGTGATAGGCAACTCGCTTTTGCTCTTCAGGTTCAGCCCGGATTCTCCGTGAGCTCAGGATATCTTTAACAGCCCGTCGCCGTCGACTCTCATGCTCGTCTCGAAGCTCTTGGCGTCCAGGACCGAGACTCCTCCGCTTACCAGCCACTCCTTGAATGCCCCGCTCTCGCTCGGGGCCCTGACGGTGTGGGTGGAGTGCAAGGAGAAGGTCCTTACTTTGCTGGTGAGGTCTTTGCCCTCGACGAGGATCTTGAGCTTCTTTGGATTGGGGCTCTCGAACTTCACCTCTCTGGTGTATTTCCGGTAGAAGTGCGCAATAATCAAGGTGTACCCAAGCATTGCAACGACATCGAAAATGTCCATGAGCGTCTTCTCAGTTTGGTCGATGGTCAACCCCGCCAATCCGAAGAAGAGCAGGAAGATGAGGAGACCCATCCCTATCGCCACGGCCCTTATTCGATATCCCGTCCCGGGGAGGTGTTCGAAGAACACCCCGAAGAACCCGCCGAACAGAATCCCTGCGACGGCTATGGGGAAGATGACCAACGACGGGATGTCGGCGGTAAGCAGCGTGGAGAAGCAGTCTTGAGCGGCGACAGTCCCGGAACAAAGGGCATTGGTCGAGAAGTACTCCAAGACGGATTTGCTGAAAGCCTCAAGGATGACGACGTTGAAGAGCCCCGCCGCGGCGCCAAAGAAGATGCCTCCGAGGATTCCGGCTTTTGCGCCCGCTAGGCTGGCACCCAAGTTCTCTCACTCACTCTGCTTCGTCACCGCTCAAGAGAGCGCTTCGAGGACTTCTTTCTCGTGGCCGTCGACCTTGACCTTCCTGAAGACCTTCTTTATCCGCCCGTCCTTGCCTACGACGAAGGTCGACCTCTCCGTCCCCCAGTACTTCCTCCCGTAGTTCTCCTTCTCCACCCACGTTCCGTAGAGGTTGTTCACTTTGAGGTCCTCGTCACTGAGGAGTGTGAAGTTCAACCCGTATTTCTTAATGAAATCC
>JAPCJN010000054.1:322-13023 GCA_027886925.1 Nitrososphaerota archaeon | reverse complement strand
GTGTCTGGACTCACTTTATCCCCACTGAGGGATACCGCGGTGGCAACAGCAACAGCGGCAACATAGTCTTCATCACATTGTCATCAGGAGACATGCTGATGCTCAACGCCCAGACGGGCACTACGCTCAAGGACTACTACATCGGCGGCCCTCTCAATGTCCTTCCGTCTATCGGTGCGACAGCGAGCGGGCAGATGCAGGTCATCCTCCCAATCACCGCCGGTCTCGTCACTTGGGGCACAGGAGTCCCAGGTGACATCGTGGCGTTGAACCTGCAAAATATTCCAGGCACCACAACCAACACGGTCACGAGCACCAGCACCACCACGACCACGGTCGCTGGTGGAGGCTCTACGGTCACTTCCACGACTACGGTCGGCGGAGGAGCCACGGTCACCTCGACGACTACGGTCGGCGGAGGAGCCACGGTCACCTCGACGACTACGGTCGGCGGCGCAGGCTCTACCGTAACCGTCTCTGGTGCGGGCTCGGTCACCACATCTGTAACCACAATCACCTCCTCAGGAGGCGTCAGCTCGACCACACTCTACGGGGTCGGGGCAGTCGCCGCGATCTTCATAATAGCGACGGGCTATCTTGCCATGAGAGGCAGGAAGCCCGCGTCCTAATTTTTAGGCGCCTGACAACATATTTTTTCGAAAGCTCCCTCTTGCCTAGAACGCAGAGTGCGCCGAAACGCTCAAGGGATTATCCAGCCGAGAGGAGCCACCCCGCTGGAATCCAGCACGCGAGGAGATCATGTTCTCCAAGAACACCGAACACTCTAGCTAAACAAGAGCAGAGTCTTGCAATCCCCGCCATCATCGAATTCTCAAGAGGTCTGCATCGAGTTTCTTACGCTCGCGAGGCCTCCCTCACGCATCTCTATGCCGCACTCGGGGCAGACGAGCTTCTTGAACCAACGCCCCACCTTCTTCTTCGGGCAGCTTTCGCACCAAATCTTTCTGCAGGTCGGGCATTGCCATAAGGGAGGCCTGAGGAACCCGCCTATCTCTTTCCTGCATTTGGAACAAAAGCCACTCACCATGTTTCGGCATCCTTCAAAACAATTCTCGGAGAGACGATTTGCGTTGCAGACTTTGTAGGCGGCGGATTCGTCAATGTTGGAACGCTTCATCAAGTCGAAAGGAAATAAAAACGCCTACGGCCGATGTTCCACAGACCTGAAGTGCATCGCGCTCAGCTGAGCGATTGAATTCTCCATCTGGAAAACCCACGGCCGGTTGGTGGCACCATAGAAAGAGTCACTTGCTAGGAGACTGACGTTTTGGACACCATAATCTCCTCTCTAGCGGAGCTACTCGAAGAGAAGGGCGTAATCATTCACTCAGGAAGAGTGAGAGCAGAAAATCAAGAAGGACCTGAAGTCCTAGCCTTCCTAGCCCGCCTAGCCCTCCATACCCTCCATACACTGCCCGCGACCATTACAATTACAGTAAGGACGACAACTAAGACGACCTGTTGATTACTTATCAATTCATGCGACCAGCTCAAGAACTAGTAGCAAAATTCAGTTAATAACTGAACTTGATCTCGGCAGACGGGAGCTAACACGACCAAAGAGCTGTGCAACGAAGTCAACAGAATCCCGGGATTGACAAATTTATATATTCGAATTCTGTATTTCATTTTGTGACAAGGTCTTTAGCGGGAACCTTCGTCATTCGTGCAGCGCTTGTGTCGGTCGTTCTTATGGTCAGCCTCGCTTCAGGAGCGACCTTGGTGCAGGCGGCCCCCGGAGACATCTTTGACTTTCACAGCATGGTCGGCAACCTCGCCGGGCCCGGGTCGCCTGTTGTGGCCGGGATAAATCCCGCGGGTGCCGCATGGGTGGTCAGCACAGCCGAAGCGGACCTCGCCGGAAATGGTCAGCTCTCGATAAACGTCCAGGGATTGGTGTTACAGAGTACCGGGACAGTCCCTCCGGGGCTGATGGTCGAAGCGACCTTGGCCTGTCAGACGGGGACCAACTCATGGACCTACTCGATGACCAGTCCGACCGCGGTGAGCTCGACTGGAAACGCTGCCATCAGCCAAACGTTAACCCTGCCAACTCCGTGCGACGCTCCAATCGTCCTGATCCGCTCTGCCACGAGCGGGAGCTGGTTCGCAGTCACCGGATACGACCCCCCCTCGGGCGACATCTTTGACTTTCACAGCATGGTCGGCAACCTCGCCGGGCCCGGGTCGCCTGTTGTGGCCGGGATAAATCCCGCGGGCGGGGCATGGATGGTTGCTGCCGCTGAGGCAGACCTACTTGGAAGCGGCCAAATCAATATCAGCCTCCAGGGTCTCGTCCTCGTCAGCACGGGAACGGTGCCGGCAGGACTCAACATCGAGGCCACCTTGGCATGCCAGACGGGAACCTCGACCTGGAGTTACACGACCACCAGCCCGGTACCGTTGCCCTCGAGTGGGAACGCCGTGATCAACCAAGCGATTACCCTCCCGACCCCCTGCCCTGCCCCCATCGTCCTGATACGCTCTGCCACGAGCGGGAGCTGGTTCGCAGTCACTGGATTCTCGATGTCAGGCGTCCCAAGAACGGTCCCTCAGTTTCCGCTGGGGTTGAGCGTCATCCTCGTCCTAGCACCATTGCTGCTCCTGCTGAGGAAATGGCGGCAGCGGCCGCGGTTGGCGCTGCCGAGATAGACCGCTGGCCCTTGATCAGTCAAGATTGCGATTCCCGCTGATGTTGCTTGTTAGCCTACCCGGTCATTTGAATTCCCAGTAAGGCTCGAGTTTGAGCGGCGGGCTTCTCTCCTTATAATGTCGTGGAATCAGGTATTATATACTGTATTGACCCTGTTGACCGTGTCCGTGAGCCAGAATGTCAATCAACGTCCAAGATCTCTCAGTCGACACCAGATACCGTCTCTTCGAAGCACTTTCTCATCCCACTCGAGCTAGAATCCTGAAACTCGTCGCTGAAAAGGAGCTGGCCTTCTCTGCGCTGAAGCGCGAGCTGGGACTAGAAAGCAGCGGCCAGCTTCAGCACCATCTCCAGAAGCTCTCCGGCTTCATAGAACTGGAGAACCAAAGTGGAAGCTATGTCCTGACCGACATGGGTCGGCGCGCGCTCGAGGTCTATTACCTGAGCGAAAGGTCAGGAAGTTCGCTCGAATCCATCTGCTGCTTGCCGGTTGCGACGGAAGCCTCCAGGGCCAGAAGGGTAGGAAGGGCAGGGACTGCTCTGAGACTCTCCATTGCAGGCGTCCTGCTGGCCATCACAATCGCCTTCATCGACTCTTCCTTCACGACGGGCAATTCGACGCTTGGGTTGTCGGGGCCCTCCTACTTCATCGGGCTCGGCCTCTCCGGCGCGATCGTCGCAGGCTTCTTCGGCATATCGTTTTTGATTGCAGGGATGCAAGGCTATCCAGGATGCGAGGTCATGGCCGTCCCGAACGCCGTCTCTAGGGAGCAGAGATATTATTGCGCTTGCCTGATCACTCCATTCAACCTGCCGAGAGGTCGTTTTTTGAAGCCGCTCCCTTGAGTCGTCGTGACGCGACGGGCGGGATGGGCGTAGAGCTTTGTCATCCTGGAGTAACATTTTTGGTCACTGCGACAGTCGTCAAAATGACGTGGCGCTACCTCACGGCATGAGCTGCGCACTTGAATCGTTGAACGCGTCGTTTTCCTTCCAAAGGTCGAAGGAACGCCGACCGTCTCTGTCGCGACCGGTCAGAAATGGATGCTCATCAAGAAGGGAACAACGAACTCTATGAATATGCCGATGAATATTCCTCCCTCTACCAGTTCCTTGCCGAGGTGCTTGTTGACCCTTGTGAACCAGAGGAGGACACCGGCAATCACCAAGAAGACCACGGCTGCCTTTCCGATATCGATGGCCGCGTTGTCCATGGTGAGCGTCACGACGCTGGCGTTCGCAGCGAAACCGGTCGCGAAGTTCTGGATTGCCGGAATGATGCCCGAGAGCGAGGTCGAGTTTGAGACCGGCTGCACTGCCCCTGCCGCCACCGCGGTCGTTGTGGTAGACGCCGCCGCAATAACTGCTGACATAGAATATCAGTTGGAAAGGCGATAAAAGCGCCCATCAGGGCATCTTTGATAGCTTCGAGGCATCTTAGCACTCTCAGTTCCAACAACATTAGAGCAAAGGCTACCGCCGATGCCACCACCCTCATCGAATTGTCGGCGACAAATGGAGAAAGGTCGAGTAATTGTGGATGAGGACGTCGGTTGCCTTGCCCCGACAACTATGCCGGCCGGCGTGAGACAAGACCCCTAAAGATATCCGGGGCATCTTCGAGACAAAAGCGAGGCCTCAGGATGGATTTATGAGAATCTAGTCGCAGTTCGGGAAGAGAACTCGATGAAAGCCAATGACGCGTCGCCTCACTGGCGCATGCACGATCGAGGCTCGAGTTCTTAGCGGCTTGGCAGTGTTCGCCGACTCCTCCTGCGCAGCATGAGGCCCAGGGCAACCACGCCCAGGATGACCACGAGGACGACAAAACCTGCTCCGATTATCAAGTTGTTCGCGTTGGCAGTACCATTTCCAGAAGCCGACTGAGAAGCGCTCTGCGAGGCGCCATTGCTGCCGCTGATCGTCGAAGTTATCCCCGGCACCGCCAAATAAGTGAATTTGGTAGAGACTGTTGGGGCAGCAGCTACATTGTCTGGCTGCTGCAATATCGCAGTCGCGGTGTAAGTCCCGTTTGTCGACCATCCCCGACCGCCCGCTTGGATTGATGTGGAAAACGTCCCATTAGAGGCTATCCCAAGAGGACCGCCCCCGACTGCGTTGCCATTCGGGTCTGTCACGGTCAGCGTGACAGCGCTACTCCCACTAGAGACAGTACCCGAAATGAATATTGTGGCGGCACCAGTGTAACTCGGCTTGTCTGTGGAGATTGTCATCGTTATCCCGGCGACGGTTGTGGTCGCCGTGGCGCCGTAGACGATGGACAAGTCTGAGAGAGCTCCCAGACAGATCAATGTGAGGAGAATAGGAACGGTGAAGCTCTTCATACTAGGGCGGTGGTCGAGCCGGCACTGAAAAAGGATTTGGCTTTCAATCTCAAACCCGCTGCGTAAGCAAAGAAATCGCGTCCAATATGCTACATAGAGACATTGTCTCTATCCCTCTGCAGTCAACGTTCAAGCAATAGCAAACATTCTTAATATTAACCCCTCAATAATTACAGGTGTAACTCATGGCGGAAAAACTGGTCGCGGGCGTCGAGACGGTCAAGAAGGCCGTTCAGGCAATCGTAGTACCGGGCCTAAACGATCTCAAGACGGAAGTCAGGGTCATAGGCACGAAAGTGGAGGAGATAGACAAGCGCCTCAATGAAAAGATCGATGCTAGCTCCCTGAGGATAGAGCAGAAGATCGATTCTGACCTGCAGCGCCTCGAACAGAAGGTCGATTCCAACTCCCGTAGTCTCGGGGAGAAGATGGACGGCCTCGCCGAGAAGATCGACATCATCAAGACGGTCACGCGCCTTGAGATGAGAGTCCAGGAACTCGAGAAGAGAAAGTAACTTTCACTCGTCTGCAGATCTTAGCGCTTATTATTTCGAGCGCAGGTGCGTCAATCACGCAGAACTGCATGAACTGTCATCATCCCGCAGCCAAGGATGGCATTCTGCGCAAGCACAAAAAACTCGCCGACGGGACGGGCGAAAGAAGAACGGAGTGCTACTTGGCCCCTCAAGGGCGTTGGCACTTCGTTTCTTTTGACGATTCTGAGGGGCGCCGGCTGGAATGGAGGATGCTGTCGGACAACTAAATCGGGAAGCGCTCATCAGGAAATGCCAGCCTGGACGGGCTATTTCGTCGCGGTCGCTTTGAGTTAACGTGCAACCCTGGCAGATCAGGTTTATCGACCTTCCCCACGGATGGCGGGTCTGGCATCCCTTCATGCGTACCTAGCCCAAACGACCTTGACCTGCTATTACCGGGGCAAAGTCCTGCCCTTGGCACTACCTTGACATCCTATTAGTGTGCCAAGGTTTTCACGAGCATTCAACTTGAGTTGGGTGCTAGGCATTGTGAACATTGTATTTTCCTTGATGTCTATGCGCAAAACTATGGAAGACATGATGGATGAACATTCGGCGAAGGAATGCTGCCACAATTACTGACGATGACGATTATCAAAGAGCCAAACTTGAGATACTTTTCACAAGCGTGCGACAAGCACCAAGCCCCTTCTCTGTAATCTCGACCATCTGCCTTGGGGAACCCCTCGCTCCGAGGGACTTTGCATTGCTTATCCTGACATAGCCGAAGCCTTCGAGTTTATTCAGATGATTCTCCAAGCTCCCCTTTCCCAGTCCTGTGAGCGTCCTGAGTTCTACTGAGCTCATCCTTCGAGCCTGTGCGAGCAACACCAGTATCAGGATTCGAGTGGACGATTTGAGGGCCGAATCCCCAAGCTGCTCATTTAGCGATCTGATCGTCTCATCCTTGACGATCTTGTCAAAATCTCGTTTGTTGACTGCGTCGTCGTCACTCAAGCCCGGTACGCTCCTCCTCGAATTCTGGGATGGGTCTAGTACGCGCGTAGATTCCGGAGAAGACCCAGGCGAGAATCGTACCCCCCGCGAGGAGCACGTACGGCCCAGGGCTCGTGGTGATTGACAACAAAGCGATGGACGCGATGCTCCCCAGCGAGAGTGAGGCTATTGCGATAACAGCCTCCCCGGGAATCCTCTTTGAAAAAGAGAGTCTTAGGGCGTAATACAGGTAGACAGCCAGTCCAAGGTGTATCAAAAAGAGAACAAGCGAAATGCGGCTGCTTGCAAGCGCAATCGTCAAGATCGCGACCGCTTCGACCGCAATCCACAGAGGTACAAGCAAGCGATATCCAAGTAGCCTTGACCAAGCCCGGTCGCCTTCGGGGTGAGTAATCTCAGCGGAGTTTCGCACTCGTCTGAACGCCCAAAGGATGGCAATTAGGCCGGAGCCGCTCGCGGTCACGTCAATGGGTAGAGTGCTTGCGACTCCGATTGATCCCAGTGAATCAATGATGGGCGTTCCAAAGGTCGAAAGGAACATCGAAAGTGAGAGTGTAAGGTACAGTACTCCCCAAGCTCGGCGGAGCAGGTGTTCGTTCAGGAGAATGGCTCGCTTGACGGCGCGCCTCACTTCACCGGGAGTGAAATCGACCCCTCGGTTATCCATCATTTCGGCTCTGGCATCTGCATTCTTTGTCTTACTGTTTCCACATTATAAAATGCGGCCATAGGTACAAAATTTGTACCTTTCGGACTTCTTATATCCGCTTTGGCCACTTCGAAACCCGTGGGAAAGTTTAGGTTCGAGGTGGGAGAGCGGGAGAAGCACTCGCTCACAATCGATTGCGACACGCTCATGAAGAGAATCTCCATCGGAGTGGATGACCAGAAGATCGTCGACGAATCCCTCTTCTCGCCTAGCGCGAAGAAGTTCGCGTTCGATGTCGGGAGTTCAGAGGTCCACAAAGTCGAAGTCAACCTCGGGATGACGCGCTGGGCCTTTGGGAGAAAGGTCAGCGTGCTCGTGGATGGCAGGCCTGCACAGACCTCTGTCGCGGGTAAATAGAGCAGGGCACTTGTCATCGGTGACGCCGGCGGATGATTGAAACTGAGAATCTCACGAAGAGGTTCGGTGGCCTCACAGCCGTTGACAGCCTGACCCTCAAAGTCAACGCTGGGGAGGTCTTCGGATTCCTCGGGCCCAACGGGGCGGGGAAGACGACGACCGTAAGGATGCTCTGCTGTCTTATCTCGAAGACGAGCGGCGAAGCAAGGATTGGCGACTACGACATAGGGAGGTCCGAGGACGCCCTAAAGATAAGGAAGCTCATCGGGTTCGTACCAGACAACGTAGGCCTCTACGACGACCTGAGCGCCTATGATAACCTGGACTTTTACGGCAAGCTGTACGGCTGCACAGAGGCCCAGAGGAAGGAGAACATCCAGCGATTCGTGACGATGCTCGGGCTGTGGGAGAAGAGGGACCTCATGGCCGGAACGTTCTCAAAGGGGATGAAGCAGAAGCTCGCTATCGCGCGCGCCCTCATACACGAGCCAAAGCTCCTCTTCATGGACGAACCCACGGCCAACCTGGACCCGGAGTCCGCCAAGACGGTCAGGGACTTCATCCTTGAGCTGAAGAAAGAGAAGAGGACCATCTTCCTCAACACACACAATCTGGATGAAGCCCAGAGGATATGCGACAGGATCGGGATCTTGAGCACCAAGCTCATCGCGACGGGCACTCCGCAGGAGCTCGAGAGGGCGCTCAGCAGCGGGGGAGGCACCAGAAAGACAGTCGTGCTGCTCCAGGAGCAAGCGACCGACGCGATTCTGGCGGGAGTGAGAAAGCTCCCCGCTGTGGTAAGCGTCACGGCTGAAGGGAACGAGCTAGAGGTCGCATTGAGCGACCCTGACAAGCAGAACGCCGCTGTAATCGAGGCTATCGTCAAGGCCGGAGGGCACATCCAGTCCGTGGCGATAGTCAGCGCCTCGCTTGAAGACGTCTACCTGAAGCTGGTGAGGGAAGGGGGAAGTTAGGGACCGTGCGGTTCTCCCAGTCCTGGATCATAGCGGCGAAGGACTTCAAGACTTTTCGCAAGAAGAAGAACATCATCTATTCGTTGGTCGTCGTTCCGCTTCTCGTCGCTATTCTCATCCCCGCAGTTATAGGCTACACCAGCCAGAAGAACACTAGCCGCACTTCCCCTGCCGAGCTGATGGTCCTGCTACCTGCGTTCCTCTTCTTCTACGTCATCCTGGGCTCATATCTCTCTACTCCGATAGCGTCGTACACCATCGCCGGCGAAAAAGTCGAGAAGAGCCTCGAGCCGCTGCTTGCGACGCCAACGACGGACAGCGAGATTCTACTTGGAAAGGGCATAGCTGCCTTCCTTCCGCCGCTGGCCGCCACGCTGGGAGGGTCCGCGCTCTTCATGCTTCTCATGGATCTGACCACCAAGGAAAAGCTTGGTTACTACTACTTCCCAGACTGGAATTCAGCCGTCGTTGTACTCTTGCTTCTTCCGCTCGCGTTGTTGATGAGCGTACAAATGAACGTGATCGTCTCCTCGAGGGTGACCGACGTCAGGTCTGGACAACAACTCGGGGCGCTGACAGTCGTTCCATTCATTGGGGTGTACGTCGCCGGAGAGCTGAACTTGATCAACCTGGGAGACACCACCAACCTGGTGATAATCGCGGGAGCCTTGGTCGTGGTAGACGCACTCCTCTTCTTCGTTTCGAGGGCGACCTTCCGCAGAGAAGAGATACTCACCAAGTGGAAGTAGGCGCCTCGCCCTCCCAATCACCCATAAGGCGGTCATCGCCTTTTGTGTGTAGCCTCGGAATTCAAGCGCCAACCACCTTGGCACGGAATTACCGGGGCAAAGTCCTGCCCTTGGCACAACGCCAGCGGGCATCATTCCATAGCTAGCGAGAATCAGGAAGCCTTCCACGCACGTAAAACGTTATAACTATACGGCGGAGGGAGCTTTTTGAAAGCAGAATAGGCCATGCCGAAGTTCAAGTCAACATCTGAAGCGCTCAAACTCGTCCACAATAAGGACCAGATACGGAACTTAGGGATCATAGCCCACGTAGATCACGGCAAGACTACCACCTCCGACTCCCTCCTCGCGGCCTGCGGGATGCTCTCGCCCTCTGTGGCAGGCCAGGCCCTCGCGCTCGACTACATGGAGCTCGAGCAGCAGCGCCAGATGACCATCAAGGCGGCAAATGTCACGCTTTACTACGAAAAAGACGGAAGGCCCTACGTCATCAACCTGATTGACACGCCGGGGCACATCGACTTCACCGGAAAGGTGACGCGCTCGCTCAGGGCGGTGGACGGCGCAATCGTCGTGGTAGACTCAGTCGAGGGGATCATGACGCAAACAGATACAGTCACCAGGCAAGCGCTCGATGAACGGGTCCGTCCCGTCCTGTACATCAACAAGATCGACCGCCTGATCAAGGAACTCCGCCTCGGCCCCGACGCGATGCAAAAGTGGCTCTTCGGCATCGTGAGCGACTTTAACCGCCTGATCGAGACCTACGCGGAGCCCCAGTACAAGGAGATATGGAAAGTCTCAATCCAGAACGGCCAGGTGGCCTTCGGCTCCTCGAAGGACAAGTGGGGCTTCAACTTCGACATGTTCAAGACGGCGAACATGGGTTTCAAGGACATCATCGCGGCTTACACCACCGAGACCCCCAAGACCCTAGGCGAAAAGCTCCCGCTGCACGAGGCACTCCTCGGCATGGTCGTCAAACATCACCCGCCGCCCCATGTGGCCCAGGCATACCGCATCCCGAAGATATGGTCGGGGGGAAACCTCGACAGCGACGTGGGAAAGGCCCTGCTCTCCTGCGACGAGAACGGGCCTATGGTCATGATGGTCACGAACGTCGTCGTCGACCCCGCGGCCGGCCTCGTGGGCACGGGCCGCATCTTCTCGGGCCAGATATCGAACGGCGACCCCGTCTACCTACTCAACTCGAAGCGCGAGGGGAAGGTCCAGTCGGTACAGCTCTTCATGGGCTTCCAGCGCGAGATAGTGGATAGCCTCCCGGCGGGCAACATCCCCGCACTCCTCGGCCTCGACATACGCTCGGGCGAGACCATCTCAGCCCTAAAGGACGTCGTCCCCTTCGAGAGCATCCACTACGTGTCGGAGCCGGTGGTCACGACGGCGGTGGAGGCAAAGCACCCGCGAGACCTCCCGAAACTGGTCGAGGCGATGCGCCGCTTGAACATCGAGGACCCGAACCTCATCATCACCATCAACCAGGAGTCGGGCGAGACCCTCATGGCGGGAATGGGCGTCCTGCACCTCGAGATCGCAACGACGATGCTGCAGCAGCAGGGCCTCGAGATAATCACCTCGCCCCCGATAATCAACTACAGGGAGGCCATCAGAGCAGGCTTCGGCCCTATCATGGCCCGTTCCCCGAACCGCCACAACAAGATATTCATCAAGGCCGAGCCGCTTCCCGCCGACATCGTCGAGCTCATCCGCTCGGGCCAGATGACCGAATACACCGACAAGAAGACCATCGTCAAGATGCTCCGCGACCACGGATGGGACTCGGACACCTCGCGCACCGTGGTGTCGGTGGACCCCAAGGGCAACCTCCTATGCGAGGAGACGAAGGGAGTCCAATACCTGCAGGAATCGATGGACTCGATAAAGTCGGGCTTTGAGGACGTGATGACGAGCGGCCCCCAGGCGTACGAGCTGTGTAGGGGGATCAAGATCACGCTTACCAACTACGTTCCCCACGAGGATGCGGCGCACCGCACTTACGCGCAGCTCATGCCCGCGACGAGGAGGGCCATATTGGGAGCGATGCTCAGCGCGAACCCTACGCTCTTGGAGCCGGTGCTGGGCATCGAGGTCAAGGGCCCCGCCGACCTCATCGGGGCGATAACTGGCGTCATCAGCGGGAAGCGCGGCAAGCTCATCAACATCGAGCAGAGAGAGGTCCTCACGATCGTGGAGGGCGAGATCCCCGCCGCGCAGACGTTCGACCTGAGCGAGACGATGAGGGGGGCGACCGCGGGCAAGGCCGTATGGAACACTCACTTTAAGCTCTGGCAGCCGGTGCCGACAAACATGCTCCTTGGGCTTGTGACCGAAATCAGGAAGCGAAAAGGACTGCCGCCGGACCCGCCGAACCCATCCGAATTCATCGACAACGAGTAACGCCGGAACCAGCTGCCGTGGGAGGGCCGCCAAACACCTTCCCACAATTTGCAGATGTCTGTTTGAATTGCAGGCCATTGTCTTGAACAAGAAATGCAGTGTCGCACGGGGCCACGTGCTTCTGAAGACGAAACGCATCCGGGGGCCTCCCTGCGCCGCCTGAATCGCAGGTTCGTCCCCTCCAGGACCTCGAAGCAAATGAGCAGCTCCGACCGCCAGCAAAGCTCCTGCGACCGGACCCACAACGTAGACCCAGTAATGAGTGAAGTTCAGGAGCAAGAGGTCTGGTCCGAACGATCGAGCCGGGTTCATTGACGCGCCGCTAATCGGGCTCCCCCAAAGGCCTGCGAGCGCGATGTATCCCCCCACCGCGAGCGCCGCCAAAGATCCTACGTTCTGCGCTTTGGACGCCGTCCCAAGAATGGTGCTTACCAGGCCCAGCGTCAAAACTAGCTCCATCACCATCGCCTGAGGATCCGAGATTCCTTGTCCCGGCGCTGTCGCTCCCAGCATCCCGGCGTTGCCAAACATCAGCCAGAGGAAAGTGCAAGCGACGGTCGCGCCGAGCAGTTGGGCGGCGATGTAGCCCGGTACCCGCTTCCAAGGAAAGTCCCCCCGCGCCGCGAAGCCGATGCTCACGGCCGGGTTGAGGTGAGCCCCGGACACGGCACCCATGAACAGGATGATGGCCATCACCATTACGCCGGGCGCCACGACGGCCGCGACGCGACCGACTCCCCCCACGCTCACAGCATTTACTACGTTCGCCCCCGAAGCTACAACGACCAGGAAGAACGTCCCGAAAAGCTCACCGAACAACCTGCGCCACTCTAGACTAGGATTGTTGAAGTCCTTCGCGCCAAGGTCTTCGCGGCCGAGCCCGAATCCCCTTGTGAGGTGCCTCGAAGACGAATGGCGAGATTCTAACGGAAGAGTATGGGCGTGAGGAGACTCAATTGACAATACGCGCAGATGAAGGACA
>JAPCJN010000054.1:0-312 GCA_027886925.1 Nitrososphaerota archaeon | reverse complement strand
GTTTTCTTTATCTGTTTCGCGAACAACAATCAGAGAAATGCTTGTTCATTGCCCTTCTCTTCATTGTCTTGAGCTTGCATCTTCTTCATATTTCTCAGAAAGGAGGGCTCCTAGGTCTAAACGCTGACCTATTTTTTTGGCTTTTGAACGCGATCAATTGCCGTAAGTTGATGAATTATCAGGCGCAAGAAAGCAATTGTAAGAGGCCGCGGGATTTTTCGAAGGCTTCTGCTCCCTGTGCAGACTGAGGTTACGCGAAAACCGCTGAGAAAGTAGCGCGCAGAAAAAATTAGGACGCGGGCTTCCTGCCTC
>JAPCJN010000053.1 GCA_027886925.1 Nitrososphaerota archaeon | reverse complement strand
CATGATCACCTGCCCGGCGATCGTCCCGAGGGTGGACGCCGACAGACCCGAAGCAAGCAACGTCACTACGAATACCACGCCGACGAGGGGGCCAAATATCCGGCCGAGCTGCGTCACGGCCTGCCCGATGGTCATGTTCACGTTCGGATAGAGAGGAATCGCGACCAGCAGTATCCCCACGTTGACGATTCCCGCGACCGTCAGCATCAGGAGGGTCTCCCACTTGTGCAAGTTCAGGGTGCGATGCTTCTCCTCACGTGAGAAGACCTCCTCTCCATCCTTCACGCCCGGGATCCTCCGTCCTGTGAGGTCCATCTTGTTTTTCGCGAGCCAAGAGTGGACAAACAGCGCGTGAGGCATGACGGTCGCTCCGATGATCCCCACTACCAGCAGGAGAGCGTCGCTTCCCATCGGGACGAGCGTCACGGAATGGACCGCGATCTGGTCAAAGTTTGGCTTGACGGCCAACAACTGATAGAGGAAGCCGAACACGAGGACGCTGACCAGAAGCAGGAACATCCGCTCGATGACCTTGTATCTCCTCGTCATCAGGGTCATTATCACGAGGACGTCGAACGCTCCAAACACCGATGCATACAGAAGCGGGATGCCAAAGAGCAGGTTGAGGGCTATCACCGTCCCCAGATATTCCGCAAGGTCGGTGGCGGCTGCAGCCGTCTCCGCCGCCAACCAGTATGGGATCACGAACGCCCTCCGCACTAGAGAGCCTCTCACCAGCTCGGGCAGAGATCGGCCGGAAGCGATGCCGAGTTTTCCGGAGAGGTACTGCAGTATCATCGCGATCGCAGAGGCGAGCCAGACCGCCCAGATGAGGTCGTACTTGAAACCCGCGCCGGCGGCCAGGTCGGTCGCGTAGTTGCCGGGGTCCATGTAAGCTATCGAGACCATGAGCGCCGGGCCCATGTAGACGAGGAAGTCTCGCAAGGCGAGGCGGGTGCTCCCCCGGCGCGGGACATCCGCCTTCAGGATGTCCTCCGGAGGCTCCAAGGTCCTTTTCAAACGACCGCTCATGGCACTGTGACCACCGCAACCGGTGAGTACTTAAGTTAGATGCATCTAAGATTATTCGTCTGTTCTAAATAATTCAGATTGCCCTAATATCCTTAGGTTCGGCGAACCTCCCAAGCTTTTTATCTCGAGGCAAACCTTGGCCAGAATGAGTTCCTGGTTGTGGAGAGGGCGATTCCGCTGAAAAAAGAGACTCCTAGGCTGGAGGACTATCTTGAGGCGATCTACCACCTGATCGACGAGAAGGGATACGCAAGCAGCGTGGACATCTCCGACAGACTCGAAGTAAAGCCCCCCACTGTGACGAGCATGGTGAAGAAGCTCGCGGAAAGAGGATACCTCATCCATGAACCATACAGGGGGATGCGCCTAACCAACAAGGGCGGGGCCATCGCCCGCTCGGTCATCTCGAGGCACGAGGTGATCTCGGAATTTCTCTCGATGATCGGGGTAGAGGCGGACGTCGCTTTTCAGGACACGGAGGGCATAGAGCACCACATCCAGCCTGTGACGTTCCACAGGATAGAGCGGCTCGTCGATTTCCTCGGGAGAAACCCCGCGGTCTTGAATACCATCCGCGAATACGTGGAAAGAAAAGATTGAAAGGAAACTCTGTCCGCGCCTAGACGATGAGGTTCCTAAGGCTCGAATACGTTCCGACCCTGGTCCTGATCCTCGCCGTCACCCAGATGGCGTCGTTCGCGAGCCAGGGTGTCTTCGGGCTGAGCTATGCGGTCGCCGGTCTCTTCAGCTTCATCTCTCTTGCCTGCGGGTTGGGCATCTTCCTATACCTGAGAAACAAGGACACGAAAGCTGCCAGGATCGCTGTCGCCACCGGGGTCCTCTTCTTCATTGTCTTGTTTGGGGCCGGCGAGTACATCTTCGCCACCTACTTTCCAGCCTAGCCACAAAATAAGCCGATTGATTATCTGGCAGGCTTTACCAGCGCCGACAGGGGCTTTCCGCTCGTCTGGGCTAACTTCGTCATGCCGCCCGACAGGCTCTGGCCCCTGATCCCCTTCTCGGCCAGAAGTTGTGCCACCCTGAGGGAAGTGTTCCCTGCCATGCAGACGAACAGGACCTTCTTGCCCCCCTGACCGTCCGGGTCGGAGGAGGCGTCGAGTATCGCCTTCAGGCCTGATGGGATCTGCCCGCCCGTCACGAGCTGGACCACGTCTCCTGCCTTCGCGACACTGACCGGGACGCCCGGACGACCCAGAGAGACGGCGATGAGAGCCCTGCCTTCGTCCGTGGGAGCGTATGCGGTGTGGGTCCAGATCACGCTTCCAAACTTCTCAGGGTTTAGTTTGGCTCCCTCAAGGCTGACCTCCAAGCCCTCCTCCTGTTCCTCTTCCAATTGCGCGCCCTCCAGCGTCCGCCTATATTTACCCGCTCCGTCCGCGAGGATGACCACGAACTTCCCCTCGAGTCCGAAGTTGACCATCTGGACGACGGCGTAGAGGGCAAGGGCGCTGCTCTCGCCGATGTCGAAGCCACGTCTTACGAGAAAGCCGAACAGCTTCTTCGCTTGATCGAAATCGACCTCGTGCTCGCCCGCGTATTTCTCGGGCTCGTAGAACTTCAGCCCCTGCGCGTTGCCCTTGGTCCTGATCCCCGCCACGTCCTGACCTTCTCGGGGGAAGACGACGTGCACGACTCTCTGGCCCTGGTACTTCTTCTGCACGTATCTGCTGAGGCCTCCCGACGTTCCCCCGGTCCCGAACGCGCAAACGATCTGAAAATCGCTCAATGAGAGTCCGAGCCCTGACAGTTGCTGGTCCAACTCGGGGCCCGTGATTCTCTCGTGGGCGTCCACGTTCATTTCGTTATCATATTGTTCCGGGCAGTAGCCGCCGTATGCCTCGGCGAACAGCTTGGCGAGCTTTATCACGTCTTGTGTGGCAAGCAGGTCCTCTATCCTGCTGCGCGACTCATCAAAGACACCCGGATCCAGCCCGATTTCTAGGAACCTTTCGCGAATGGTGCTCGCCACCACCTTCGCCAGAAGCACGTTAGGGTCCGCCTTCATCCCCGGAGCTGGACAGATGTCTACGTCCAAATCCACCGTCTTGACGCGGCTCTTCGCCAGCTCCTCCAGAACGCCTTCTTGGAGCCTCCTGGAGACCAGGACGACGACCTCGATGCCAAGTGCTCCGAGTTGCCCCAGCGCTATCCCGAAGTTCCCGGATGTGGCTTCGAAGACGACCATCCCCTTCCTTAGCTTCCCAGCCTCAATCGCCTCATGGGCTATCTGCACCGCGGCCCTGCTCTTGACCGACCCGCCTAGCTGCGGCGCCTCGAGCTTGCCCAACACCTTGAGATCTCTCGACGAAAAGTCGAGGCCGTATTCCTCCCTCGCACAGTCCTTTAGAGCCTGGGTCATGTCGACGAGCGGTGTCGGGTTGACCACCCTCCCCTCTTCCACGTGGGAAGTCTTGCTCAGTATTTGCTTCTCGAAGGCTTTGAGCAGCTCCATGTCGACGTCTCCCTCGCCTGTCTTGGCTGGTTCTTGCAAGTCTCCTGCTTCGGGTGTCCGACCTAGATATAAGCCGAATGATTCCGGCCTACGCTTTTTTTCAGTTCCAGGCTTGTGGGTCATCCCCAGGAACGTCTTCGCCGAATAGTGTTATATTCAGACCCTCGGCGACAATAGGCATGGCATGGGTTATTCCAGGGGTCCTGCCGGACGGTTATGTCGCTTGAGCAAGCCCAAACCGACGAACTTCGTCGCCCCCGATGCAAAGCTCGGGAAGGACGTGAAAATTTGGCATTTCTCATATGTAGGGTCGGGGACTCTTGTCGGTGACAACGTGTCGATAGGTTCGCTTGCCCATATCGACTACAACGTGACGATTGGTGCGAACACCAGGATAGAGGGATCGGTCTACATTCCCCCTATGACCAGAATCGGGAAGAACGTGTTCATCGGACCAGCCGCTGTCATCACAAATGACCCCTATCCGATGAGCAAGAAGATGGTCGGGGTAACGATCGAAGACGGCGCAGTGATTGGAGGCGGGTCGGTGATCAGGCCGGGGGTGACGATTGGCAAGGACAGCGTAGTGGCGATGGGCGCGGTCGTCACCAAAGACGTACCGCCCGGCGTCGTCGTGCTCGGCTTCCCTGCTAGAATCGTCTACACGAGAAAGGAATACGATGCTAAGAAGCTCCACTGGGAATCCGGCAAGCCCTGAGGCAGCCGCGATAGATATCGCGAACGTCACCGCGACCACAGAAAAGCAAGACCATTAATGAGGGTGGTTTTGGGTTTCACTGAGCCGCAGTGCCTCAAGGCGGCGAAGCGCACTCTGTCGTGGCCAGTATGAGAACCCATGAAGTCGTGACCGCCATCGTCATCTCCTAAAAATAGACGGTCCTCCCTTCCATCCTGAAAAAATCCTTCGGGTCATAGCAACCACGTGATTATCGAAGTCACCACAGAGAGCGCGGCTGCATAGCCCGTGATGATCAATATCCTCCCTACGAGCGTCCTCTCGTCCAAGGAGCCTGCGAGAAGAATCATTCTCGCGAGGGTGGTGGGCGCGTGCGGTTCCGCGGAGGCGTGGAGCCGGTAGTCCTCGCCTAGGAAAGTGGGCCTCGCCTTCATCTGCTTCCTCTCGACGAGTCCTCTCACGCTCGAGAGTATGTAGTAGGAGTTGAGCACAGCAGGTATGAGGGCGACCAAAGCCGCGATCTCTACGCCGCCGAGTATCGAGAGTATGACATACATCGCGCCAAACGATAGGCTTCCGCTGTCGCCGTCAAATACCCTGGACGGGTATCTGTTGAAGTAATAGAATGAGGCCGAGACGCCCAGCAGAGGGAGAGCGATCGCGAGCGTGACGGCGGATGTGTTCTGCAGCGCATAAGACCTCAGCAATATGGCGACGACGAGGGCTCCCGAGACTATCGCGGTGAACCCCGAGATCTCACCGTTGAACGCATCGAGCATGTTAAACGCGTTCGAGGCCACGGGAATCGAGGCGATTACGATTATTCCGAAGATTATGAAGTGCGTGCCTGTTCTCGTAAGGAGCGGAAAGTAGACCGTCGGGTCGTAGATGCTGGGATAGTAGTGCTCGGCCACCACGACGAAGAGTCCTACCATCGCGAGGAGGGCGGGTTTCACCGCCCCGCCAAGACCTCGGAGGTCGTCGTAAAGGCCTATCAGCCCGGCGGAGAGCACGACTAGAATTAGGACGAGAGGAAGGACCGACCCGTAGAAGACCCACGCCACGACTTCGCCTATCACCATCGAGACGATTAGCAGCGGGCCGGCAGGGGTAGGCACCCTGACGTCCCCTACCTTGTGCGCGTCATTGGTGGTCCTGCCCCTGGCCCGAAGCCAATTGACATATCTGGGCATCATCAGAAAGAGCACGGCCGCCGGGGCCGAAAGTGCAAGGGCCAGGGGCAGCGCGTCTCCCGCGTTCGGAAGCAATCAGGTCACGGGCCTGTTTGAGCGAATCTTAAGTTCTCGTAATCAAGGATAAATATCTCTTGAAGATGGGTAGGCGTGACTAGCTGAACATGGAAATCAAAGATCTGCGCGACGGAATGAGGACTGTCGAGGTCGAGGGCGAGATTATCGATGTCTCATCTCCGAGGGAAGTCTCCCTTAGAACAGGCGGACAGGCGAAGGTTGCCGATGCAATCTTGAAGGACACGACGGGGACCATCAAGCTCTCTCTTTGGGACGACCAGATCACCCAGGTCTCAAAGGGTGCTCGGGTGAAGGTGAGCAACGGCTACATCAACACCTTTAGAGGCGAAAAGCAGCTCAACGTCGGTCGATATGGGAAGCTCGACATCCTGTAGTGTCAGTGAGCCTTTTCAAGGACCCTGTTTCTTGAGTCGCTCGTCATGGGACGAGTGGGCAGGGTCTATCGTAAGGTCAGAGCCCAGCTAACAGACAAGCCAACTTTCTTCACTTGGGTGAGGGGC
The DNA here is from genome assembly GCA_027886925.1 of Nitrososphaerota archaeon. Next base: position 7,104 of record JAPCJN010000053.1, on the reverse strand, counting down.
GGGAAGATCTCTGCGTCGGGACGACCCTATTCCAAGAGCCAAGTCGACTGGCTCAAAGACCACGGCGTCACCGCGATACTCTCCCTGACGGAGGACCCCTTACCTCGTGATTGGACAACCGGTATCGAATATCGTCACATCGCGCTGAAGGACCACGAGCCAATCGACCTGTCTAAGATGCGGGAGGCCGCAGATTTCATCGCCTCCTCTATCTCCGACGGAAAGGCGGTCCTCGTCCACTGTCTCGCGGGGAAAGGAAGGACAGGGAGCGTCCTCGCGGCATACATGATCGCTTACGAGGGGAAGACGGCGCATCAGGCCATTGAGGAGCTCAGGTCGAGGCGGCCGGGCTCCGTGGAGCGATTGCAAGAGCCAAAGGTCATCGAGTTCGAGAGGGACGTGCTCCAAGGGTCATCGTCGAGGTCCAGAACGCAAGAAACCAAGGGCTGAACGCGCCCCACCGCGCTGGTCTGACGCAGGCGACGATTGGAAATGGTCCCAGAATCCTATCACCTTGCGTGAACGGTATGGGTCTCGACATTCACTCGACTCGCCCGCAAAGACCAGAAACCGTGTCTCCTCCCAATCCGCAATCGTCTACTCCGACTCGAATCTATTATTTGGATATGGATTCCTAATTCGGACAGAGTCTGCCTGGATTGTGCAACATTCTACTGTGTTTTTCCACTAGAACACGCTACCATGCCATCATTATAGAGAAACGTCTCGTGACGGTGGTTCATTTCACAGCATTGATGCCCAGAGAATTCACATGAAAGAATCAAATTTTGTTCATGGTAAATACGAATGCTTTAATCTTTGATAACCCAAAGGAGGGCCATGACTCTAGAAGATAAGGTAAGATACGGCGCTATGGCACTGAGCGGTGCGGCCCTGGTTTTTGCGTCTCTTGGGGTGCACATCTCTCCGCTCGAGGTAGTCGGGGGTTACGGGAACTAGAGTTAGCCTCTAGTGGCCGCTCTTTATCTGCAGCAGCAGTTGTTCGAACTTTCCCAGTATCTCGCCCTGATTGAATCTCCAGGCCCTTGACTCGCTATCATAGAGCCTAGGCTCAAGGCTGAACGCAAGCGAGTGCTTCTGGTCGACCATAAACCAGTGAGCCCTGTCCCTCAACGGGAACAAGACTTTTGCAAGAAACTGCATCGCCTCTGATATCGTCTCTGTAGGAAAGACTAGCTGGGCGTAGTAGGTGCTCTTCCCTGAGGCCTCCCACCAGAGGAACGGAAGCGCGTTAGTCATCCCCATTATCGTCGTCTTCTCGATAGGCATAATGTCGCGGACGATGATGTCGATGGGCTGGTAAGTATGCCTCCTGTGCTTCCCCCTGTCGTTCTCCGGGTTGTAGGCCGTACCCAACCAGTTCACTTTGTGGCCCTTTAGCATCTGCCTCTCCATGACGTGCTTCCTGTGATGGAAATTCAGCGTCTTGTAGTTGATCCCGGTCTCCTTCTGTATCTCCGCCAGTGGCTTGGTCTCGTCGCGCTGGAGCCGCTTGATTATCTCCAGGTCGATGCTGTCGAACTGCGCTTTGGAAGAAGATGACTCCACGGCAGTAGGGTACACCTTCGCAGGTGCTGACCACTCGAACTCCCATCGCCCGGCCTCGAAGTTGTAGAGCTCGGACTTCATCGTCGCGTTCCTGGCCCAGTCATAGCTGGAGAGTTCCAGGCTTGAGAACAAGCCCAAATCCTTGAGCCGGTGCATCAACTCGATCCAGGAGTTGACGAACTCAAATGGCACCGCCCCGTGAATCACATAATGGCCATCAGGGAGGGTCTTGACGAAGCTCTGGACATAGCACAATTGGCTCATCGCGATCAATATCGGCTCGGCATGGCCTTCGTATTCTTTCCCAAAATCAGCGACTGCCACCACCCTCTCTAGACCCAGCCTCTCGAAGTTTATCGAAGGCTGGATCACGATGCCCTGCTTGAGTAGTTTCTTGAACCAGTAGCGAACGGACTCTTTGTGCTCGCCCATCCTCTTGGAAATGACTGGGATGTCAGGGCCGACCTCGGTGACCATCTTCACGAACTGTGCGACCTTACGATTGATGTCTTTTGGCTTTTGAACGCGTTCTAGCACAGGCTCTGACGTCATGATACGGCCACAATACATGACATATCGGTATATAATCTTGTGTGGATTCCTAGTATCACAATATCCTATATATTATGGAATCTGGCAATTCCGTCGGCAAAAGCATACAAAAATGCGTAAAGTCAAGGCAACGCCCCTTTTTCGACAGAAAACCAAGAAAAAATGACGCCTAAACCTAAATCCATCTAGCCGGGCGAAGCGAAGGTCGTGAGCTGGTGATGAACGTCGGTCGGTTTTCCACTCTGACTTTGATCCTTTTGGTCGTGGTCTCATTGGCGATCCTCTCGCTGGCTACGGCAGCGCCGCCGACCTACTTCTTTCGGATTGGCGAACTTGCCGACCTTTTCGGATTCTTCGCGCTAGCCTTTATCATCGCCACCGGCGTTATGATGTTCTTCAAGAATTCGCTTTCGGGCGCCCTGGGGAGCAAGGAGAGGCTCTGGCGGCTCCATATCATCATCGCCGGCGCGGGAGGTCTCTTCCTCGGCCTGCACATCGTCCTTTTTCTCGCGTTCCCACTTTCGGTCCCTGTCCTCTTAGGATATGGGGGTACTGGAGCGGCATTGTTTGTATGGGTAACGGGTGGCATATACTTCCAGGGTATGAGGAACTCCATGTTCTATCACGGGATTCTCTCTATTGTGGGGGTATTCCTCATGATAGTGCACACTTTTGGGGCCGGAAGGAACATCCCTATGGAATGGTCAGGAATCAGCCTCGCGGTCATCGGGGTCGTCGTCCTCGCTGGAGTCGCGAAGCAGCTCTTCGCCGAGTCGAAAGCAGACGAGACTGAGCACCTGCCTATGTCAACCGCGTAATAGGCACAGATGCGAACTGAGAAATAACAAGCTGGAAAAATCGGTCACAACATCACCTCTGGTAGGTCTAGGAGTCGGAGTTGTCGTCTTGGTGGTCATTTTCAGCTTGAGGATGCTCAGCAGGAGAGGGGTCAACATCCAGGGGTCCAAATGTCGCACTTGAAGTGCCCGAAATGCGGAACCGAGTTCGATTACAAGTGGATTCCGACATCCTCATTCACATCATAAAGCGAGGGCGCTCTCATATCCGAAATTACCAAGTTGCCACCAGTGGTCGGCCTTCCCCCATGGCAAGCTCGTGGGTTGACTCTAAGACTCATCAGTGCGAAAAGGTAGTCGGGCCAAACTAGCCATGCCTCATCAGACAACACATTAATTAGTCGATGTGTGGCCAGCAAGGCTATGTGCGGCAACTGTAATACGGGAACCAGTCCACCGTGTGGCCATTTCATCGGAGGGAGTCCGGACTCTGCCTGCGCTTGCCAAAAAGTAGGAAACGACACCTGTCCCGAATGCGGGTGTGCCTGCTTATCAGCATAATCTGAATTAGTGGAACTCCTTAAGAGCTTTGGACGCGAGAGACCGCGTCTGACTCCAAAAAATGGGAACCCGTTTTTACACGATTTTTTTGGGGGTAGGTCTGTTTATGCGGCTTGCGACCGTAGTTGTAATACTCCTGTTAGGTTGGTTGGGGTTCCTGGCATCCATGGCCTACACATCGTTGGAGATAATTGATGCATCACTGGCCCTTTCCGTGACCCTAAGTCCTGCGTCAATCTACCTCTATTTCATCCAGACCAACAGAATTAGGAAAACCCGCAACAAAATTGCGTTAATATTAATTGAAATCGTTCTGTACACCGTCACTTTAGTCGTGCCTTCTGCAATGCTCACTGGCTATCCCCAGTTTCTAAGCTTGTTCTTCTTCTGCGTCCCTCCATTCTTGTCTCTCTTGGTAGGCCTTGGGCTCAAGCGACTTGAATCAGGAGCTTACTCTGGACTTGGATCAGGGAGTGCCACGCGTTTCCGCCACCCGCTTTAGACACCTCGATCACTGGAGAGTGTACGTATGTGTACATATGTGTACATAAATGATTATTAGTGTGCATAGTTCGCCTTGAACGCGTAGCACTTGAATCAGCTTAGACTCGCTCAGCTTTCGTTAAAGGCTGAACGCCTCGAGACGAGGGACACTCCGCACTCCCTTTTCGTCAAAGCTCAAGAGGAATTCGAGACAGCCTTCCTCCTCGAGTCCGCCATCGGGCCGAAGAGGCTGGCTGAGTACTCCTTCATAGGATTCGGTCCGGGGGAGACCGTCAAAGTGATGGACGGCGCCCTCGAATTCGTTTCGTCCCACGGTGGGAAGGAAGTCGTAAGAACCAAAGACCCGCTTCGCCAACTAAGGAAGGCGCTAGCCGCCCCCCGCACAGGCGACCTGGCGACAAGGAGCCCTTTCAGGTTCATCGGAGGCGCGGTCGGCTACATCTCCTACGACTCGGTCCGTTATTGGGAGAGGCTGCCCACGAAGGCGCGTGACGACCTTCCGCTTCCGGAGATGGAGTTCGGCATCTATACCGACGGGATCGTCTTCGACCACATCAAGAAGGGCATCCACTACTACTCCCTCGGCCATGAGGACAGGCTGAAGCAGGTGGAGTCTCTCCTCCGGCGGAAGGCGCCGGAACCCGGGCCCTTGGACGCCAAGACGGGCGCAAGATCGACGGTGACGAAGGATAGGTTCGAAGACATGGTGAGGAGGGCCAAGGACTACATCACCGCCGGCGACATCTTCCAAGTCGTCCTCTCAAAGCGCTATGACTTTGAGCTCGAGGGAGACCTCACGAAATTCTACGCAGCCCTCAGCGTGATCAACCCTTCTCCCTACATGTATTTCCTGAAGTTCGGCAAGAGGAGGATAATCGGCTCGAGCCCTGAGATGCTCGTCCGCGTGGAGAACCGTCAGGTGGAGACGTTCCCGATCGCCGGCACTCGACCGCACACTCAGGACAAGAGAGAGAACGCCCGGCTGACGAAAGAGATGCTCGCCGACCCGAAAGAAAGGGCCGAACACGTCATGCTCGTGGACCTGGCGAGGAACGACGTGGGTCGAGTGGCTGAGTACGGGAGCGTCAAGGTCCCGGAGCTCCTGACAGTCCAGCACTTCAGCCACGTGCAACACATCGTCTCCAGAGTGGTCGGCTCCCTCCGGGAGGGGCTCGATTCGTTCGACGCGATGCGCGCGATCTTCCCGGCCGGGACGGTGTCGGGCGCTCCAAAACCAAGGGCGATGGAGATAATCGATGAGCTCGAGCCGGTGAGGAGGGGCCCGTATGCTGGGGCGCTCGGCTATTTCTCCTTCAACGGCAACGCGGATTTCGCGATCACGATCAGGACGCTGGTGGCCGACGGCGCGAAGTGCAGCATCCAGTCGGGGGCGGGGATAGTCGCCGATTCCGACCCCGAGAAGGAATGGCTAGAGACCGAGTCAAAGGCCGCCGGGTTGATGAAGGCGGTGGAGGGCGCCACGGGGGAGAAGCTGGTTCGAGGGTGATGAGGGTGAAAGTCCTCGTGATCGACAACTACGATTCCTTCGTCTACAACCTGGCCCAATACGTCGGGGAGCTCGGAGGAGAGCCCTACGTCTTCAGGAACGACGAGATCTCCCTCGCCCAGGTGCGAGAGATGGATCCAGACCGGATAATCATCTCTCCAGGGCCGGGCCATCCGGCCGACAAGCATTACTTCGGGGTGTGCGAGGACGTCCTCAAGGAGGTCAGCCCCCAGGTGCCGACGCTGGGGGTCTGTCTGGGTCACCAGGGGATAGGGGTAGCCTTCGGAGGGAAGGTCGGTGGGGCGTCCAGGTTGATGCACGGGAAGACCAGCAGGATAGTCCACGACGGGCAGGGAGTGCTAAAGGGCGTGAGGAACCCGTTGCAGGGCACGCGATACCACTCGCTTTCGATCCAGAAGGATGACATCCCGCGAAGCCTGAAGGTAACCGCGCTTTCCCTGGACGACGCCGAAGTCATGGGCGTCAGGCACAGGAAGTATCCAATCGAGGGGCTTCAGTTCCACCCGGAGTCGATCACCACGGAGGACGGGAAGAAAATAATCAGGAACTTCCTGCGAGGACCTTGACGACCAGCACAATCCAAGGCGCTATCCAGAGCCTCATCGACGGGAGCGACCTTGATTCGGAGACCATCTCGGGCTGCCTCAAAGAGATCGTCGAGGGAGACGCGACGCCGTCTCAGATAGGCGGGTTCCTGGTAGCGCTCAGGAAGAAGGGCGAAACCGTCGACGAGATCGCCGCTTTGGCATCCGCGCTCCGGGACTACAGCAAGCCGGTCCGCCCGTCGGTCAAGGGAAGGATGGTCGACATGTGCGGAACGGGAGGCGACTCCGTCAAGACGCCAAACATCGGCACTATGTGCTCCTTTGTAGTCGCGGGCGCCGGCGTTGTCGTGGCGAAGCACGGCGGCCGCTCGATAACCAGCAAGTCGGGAAGCGCGGACGTCCTTGAGAAGCTCGGGTTCAACCTGAACATGGAACCCTCGAGGGTGAAAGAGTCGATAGAGCAGATCGGAATCGGCTTCATGTTCGCGCCGGCCTTCCACCCGGCGATGAAGAACGTCGCTCCGGTGAGGCGCGAGCTCGGTATCAGGACGGTCTTCAACCTGATGGGGCCCCTCATCAACCCAGCCCTTGTCGAGGCTCAGCTCGTCGGCCTCTATTCCCCCGAACTGGTCCCCCAGATAGCGGCCGTCCTGGCGAAACTCGGGCTCGAAGAGGCGATGGTCGTCCACGGGCTCGAGGGCGTCGACGAAATCTCGGTGACCGGGCGGACTCTTGTCTCTCATCTGAAGGACGGCCTCATCGAGACCCACGAATACCTCCCTGGCGACTTCGGACTTGGTCAGGCCGGGCTCCTCAGACGGCGAAGTGTCAACGACGCGGACGACGGGGCCATGGTCGCCCTCGAGGTCCTCCGCGGCGATTCGAAGGAGGACGACGGGTGCACCCAAATGGTACTCGTGAACAGCGCTGCGTGCCTGATCCTGGGCCAAAAGGCCGGCAGCTTCTCCGAGGGCATCGAGCTCGCAAAATCCTCGATAAGGAGCGGGAATGCCATAGGCAAGCTAGAAAAGATGGTCGAGTTCAGCGG
>JAPCJN010000052.1 GCA_027886925.1 Nitrososphaerota archaeon | reverse complement strand
GACTCATCAATGAACCTGAAGAAGACCATCGACTTCTCACCGCAGACGCTCTATTCTCTCTCGACCTCAAAGCCCCTGGAGCCGCAGATGGTCGCGCCGTCGTTCCTGGTGCTGAACTCGACCAGCTACGTCGCCCTGCTCAGGAACTCCACGGGATACGGTAGCATGGTTCTAGGGACCTACTCTCCTTGAGAGCTTCTGTCGGCTAGTTCTTGAAGACCCAGCTGAGGCCGGGCGGGTCCTTCCTCGACTTTACCTTTTCGTTCATGGCGTGGGCAATCAGCGGGAGAGCCAGTGTGGCGTCGCAGTAGACGACGCTCCTCTTCGAGTCCGCGGCTATCTTCCCCCAACTTATTGCCTCCTCCAGGGTGCAACCGGAGAGACCTCCCCACTGCGGCGAGTCGGTCGTTATCTGGATGGCATAATCGTGAGGGGTCGCGTCTTCGCCTCCTTCCGCGAGCGACTTTATTATGGTGGCGAGCTGGATCGTATCCTTCGGGACGCCTCCTCCGATGTAGACGACCCCCGTCTTCTTGGTCCTCTCGGCGATCTGGCCCAGCTCCTCCATGTCCTGCGTCTGGTCGAGCCTTACTAGCTTGCCTTCCCGCTTGAGGAGGCTGAGGGCGACTCCATATCCGCTGTCGATTAGTCCTGGCGAGTATACCGGAACGTTGTGCTTCCACGCGGTCGCGGTTATGCTCTTGATCCCCCTGTCCCATTGGTATTTGCCGAACATGTTGAGGAACTCCCGGGTCGAGTAGACGCGCTTCGTGTCGAGCGTGCCCGCGAACTTCTTGATCAACCCCTCCAACTCCCTATAGTCATATTCATCTGCGTAGATGTCGTAGAACCTGTCTATCTTCGCGTCGAGTAGCTCCTCGTCGTCGGCCATCCAGGTGCCCTGGTAGTATTTGTTCCCCATCGCCTCGAAGATGTCCTCCGAGACGTTCGCGCCGGTGCTGACAAGCACGTCGATGTACCTGTTCTCGATCAGCCACCTCACTATCTTCCACTGTCCCGTGGTGCTCATGGAGCCGGCATATCCCATGAATATCGTGAGGCCGTCCTGTCGGACCATCTCCGACCAGATCCTCGCGGCCTCCCCGAGCCTCTTGCCCTGGAAACCCGTCTGGCTCATGGCATCGAGGAGTTCCGAGACGCTCTTTGGTCCGACCTCTATCGACTTTTCAGGATGTTTTAGGAACCTCTTCCTGTCCTTCACATGGCTGCTTCGAAGGGGATTGTATAAAATCCTTCAGCGTTCTGCGCGACGGCGCCGGTCACTTCGACGCGCCTCGCCGCATTCTTTTTCACTCCATATCACTTCACTGTGACCGATTTCGCCAGGTTCCGCGGATAGTCGGGGTCGTTTTTCCTCTCCGTCGCCATGAAGTATGCGAGAAGCTGCAGGGGGACGACCTCCAGCAGCGGGGCGACGCTCTGGTTCGCCGGGGGCACCTTGATGACGTGCTTGAACGTCGGATGGGGCTTCTGGGCGACCCCGATTATCTCGGCTCCCCGAGCGGTGAGCTCCTGGGCGTTGGACACTATCTCGTTGTATCCAGGGCCGCTCGGGGCGATTACCACCACGGGCGTCCCCTTCTCTATCAGGGCGAGCGTGCCGTGCTTCAGCTCGCTCGCAGGCATCCCCTCGGCGTGGATGTAGGAGAGCTCCTTGAGCTTCAACGCGCCCTCCAGCGCGATGGGATAGTTGTTGCCCCTCGCGATGAAGTAAAAGTCGGGCCTGTTCCGGTAGGCGCGGGCCAGCTTCTTCATCATCGGCTCGGTCTCAAGGATCTTGGCCACTAGGGCACCGACCTTCTCCGGCTCCCCTACCGTGTTCTTCCCAGTCAGGGCGTCGATCACGACGTTCCCGAGCATCACCTGCGCGGTGAAGCTCTTCGTGGCGGCGACCCCGACCTCCGGTCCGCAGTTCAAGAGCAGCGTCTGGTCGCTCTGCCTCGAGAGCGAAGAACCGGCGGCGTTGACAAGCGAGAGCACCGCCCCCACTCGCTTCCTCCTCGCGAGCTTGATCGCCGAAAGCACGTCAGCGGTCTCGCCGCTCTGGCTCACTGCTACGACGACCGTCTCCTCGTCGAGGAAAGGCAGCTCTCTCTCGAACTCCCCGGAAATTATCGTCTCTGTCCTCGTCCTCGTCTCCAGGGCCAGCCTGCTCCGAAGCAGCAGGGCTGCGTGGAAGCTCGAGCCGGAGCCCGTGAAGATTATGGACTTTGCGTCTCTGAGCCTGTCAGCGAACGCCGCGACCTTCGCTGGGTCCTGGAAGGCCGCGCTCTGGACCGTGGTCGGCTGCTCATGGATCTCTTTCAGCGTGTAGTGAGCGTAGTTCTGCTTGGAGAGGCTCCCCAGCTCCCATGCGAGGTGCGTCTCGTTCCTGTCTTCCGGCATCTCCTCCTTCCCCCGGAGGCTGAAGACCCGAACCCCTCGCGGGGTGAGCTCGACCACTTCCTTGTTGTCGAGGAAGATCGCCCTGTCTGTGTGGGCGAGGAACCCGAGGACATCGCTGGAGAGGAACTTGGTCCTCTCCGCTATCCCGACCACGAGAGGCGCGTCATTCCTGGCGCCGATGAGAACGTCCCGCCTGTCCCTGAAAAGGGCCACGAAAGCGTATTGCCCTTTCATCAGGTTCGCCGCGCGAATCGTGGCCTTTACGGGGTCGTTCTCTTTCTCGTAGATCTCCTCGACGAGGTGCGCGATGACCTCGCTGTCCGTCTCGCTCGCGAAGGCGTGCCCCCTCGAACGGAGCTGTTTCTTGAGCTCTAGGTAGTTGTCGATTATCCCGTTGTGGACTATCGCGACTGTCCCGTGACATGAGAGGTGCGGGTGCGCGTTCCTCTGGGTGACGCCTCCGTGGGTTGCCCACCTGGTGTGGGCTATGCCGACCTTCCCGTGCATTCGCCTGAGGTCATACCTCTCCTCGAGGTGCCCGACCCTTCCGATGTCCTTCTTGACGGTGATCGTCCCCTTTCCGTTCAGCATGGCCACGCCGGCGGAGTCGTATCCCCTATACTCCTCGCGTTTTAGGCCGTCGAGCAAGATTGAGGCGACTCCTTCCTCGTCAGAGATCGCTGCGATTATTCCACACATATTGTTTCTAGGGGGGCAGATTGCGGAGTCGTAATAAGTAGCACCTGTCTATCGACGTTGGTATGCAAAACCCACCATGCATGCTCTGCTTTCGAACCACGGTCTTTCACGGCCTACCGTGCATATTTCTTTAATAGTGGTCGGTCCGGAAGCCGTCCGTGAGAAAGGAGAAGATCCTGCTCGACCCCGACCAGCGGGACGGACACGCGAAGAGGGTCCTCGCCGAGGCCGACCCGTCTCACTTTTTCCCGGCCGCCTCGGGCCTGGGCAATCGAATCCTGCACCTCTTGGCGAGAGGCCCCAACTACCCATCGATGATCGCGAAAGAGCTCAAGCTCTATCACCAGGTCGTTTACTATCACATGAAGGGGCTCGAGCAGGCAGGCCTGGTCAAGCGGGTCTCCCAGAAGACGGTCAGAGGGGGCAAGGCGCAGCTGTACGCGCTCGCGTCCGACGGCTACGCAATCGAGTTCGACGTTAAGGGGGCGGAGTTCGGCCCCCCTGGCCTCGGGAGGTCGGAGAGGCTGGGGCGCTTCCTCAAGGAGTTCATCTCCGATGACGGGGAGTTCGACGGCTGGATCGTCGTGGGCTCTCCGGAGGCGCACGGGCCGAACCGCACGCAAGGCAGGGACGGACACTACGCGATCCAGGTCGGGTTCGCCTTGGGGCAGTTCGTCAGGGTCCCACGGGCATTCCCCGTCAAGCTCGACGTCGACCTGAAGGCCGAGAACCGGGAGAGGTCGAACCTGCTCGTTGTGGGCGGCCCGCGCACCAACGTCGTCTCTGCCGACCTGAACCGATACATGCCGATTCGATTCTCAGAGGAGAGTTTCTGGAGGGCGATAGTCGATGACAAGGGTAGGAAGCACGTCTCGGAGTTCGACTCCGTCCTGACCAAGATACGGAACCCTTGGGACGAGACGAAGGTCTGCGTGATCGTCGCCGGACTGTCGGGGGCTGCCACAAAGGCGGCGGTAATCGGGATGACGAACATGGCCGAGCAGGTGCTCGCGGGGTACACCGGAGGCGGAGAACCCTTCGCGGTGGTCCTTCACGGGACCGACATGGACGGGGACGGAAAGGTGGACAGCGTCGAGATGCTCTAGGGATGCCGGGAGCAAAGCCCCTTCCAGAGACAAATTCTTTATAATGCGATGCTAGGGGGCTGAAACGTAAATTTGTCGTCCTCGCAGGCTTCCGAGTTCAGGTACCTCGTAAGGATAAAGGGAAAGGACCTGGATGGGCGGAAGAAGGTCGTCTCGGCCCTGGCCGACCTCAGGGGGATAGGTTACAACTTTGCGCAGGCGATAGTAAACGGCATCGGCATCGATCCGAAGGTCAGGTTCGGGACCCTGACCGAGTCCCAGGTCAAGGACATCGAGAGGGTCCTTCTTGACACTTCGTCCCTTAAAGTCCCTCAGTGGGCTTTCAACAGAAAGCGAGACCCGGAATCGGGGGAGACGAAACAGTTGATCGGTTCAGATTTGGATATGGCGGTGAAGAGCGACGTCGAGAGGGAGAGGAACGTCCAGAGCTGGAGGGGCGTGAGACACGGGCTAGGGCTCAAGGTGAGAGGACAGCGCACGAGGACCACCGGCAGGAAGGGAAAGACGGTGGGGGTTCGCAAGGCGACGCTCCAGGCGGCGGCAAAGGCAGCGAAGGCCTCCGACGACAAGAAGTAGACTAGTGGTATCATGGGCGACCCGAAGAGACCAAGGAAGACCTTCTCAAGGCCGAAGAACCCCTGGCGCAGCGAACAGCTGGCGGGCGAGCTTTACCTCGTGGGGACCTATGGCCTGAGGAACAAGAGAGAGCTCTGGAAGACCCAAGGTCAACTCAGCGAGATAAGGAAGCAAGCCAGAAGGTTGCTCGCGGCGCCTACGGAAGTTCGGACCAGGGAGGAGAGGAAGCTGCTGGACAGCCTCAAGAGGAGGGGCCTTCTAGGGGAGGGCGTGACACTCGACGACGTTTTGAACCTGAGCGTCGAGGACTTGTTGGCGAGGAGGTTGCAGACGATGATCTACAAGAAGGGGGCGGCTGTGTCTCCGCTCCAGGCGAGGCAGCTGATCGTGCACGGCCACGTGAAGATCGGTCAGAGGATCATCGATATTCCAGGTTATTGCGTCACGGCGGATGAGGAAGACCGGATACAAATGATGGGAGGGATAGGGACGCCAAAGCCAGCGGCGCCAGCGACACCCGCCCCCGCGGCACCTAGCGCGAAGCCGGCGCCCGTTGAGCAACCTGTGGCGGCGGCCCCGACCCCAGCATAGTGATCTAGATGGCCGCGACAGAAAAATTAGAAGAGAAGGAAGAGGCGCAGGAGGTTGAGACGGAGGGTGCAGAGGCAGACGAGGTGGTGGAGGGAGCAGAGGAAACGGAACAACAACAACAACAGGTAACGACCGGCCAGATCCAGGAATCAACGGAGGAGGACGAATCCCTAAAGGAGAAATGGGCGGTGGTCCACATCTACAGCAGCTACAACAACACCATCGTCCACATCACTGACCTCACGGGCGCGGAGACGATATCGTTCTCATCGGGAGGCAGGCACGTGAAGGCGGACAGGTTCGAAGCTTCGCCATATGCCGCGATGCGGTCGGCGTCAGCCGCCTCGGACGTTGCAAAGGGCAAGGGAATCACCGCTGTCCACATCAAAGTGAGGGCGGTGGGTGGGACAGGTCCCAGGACTCCGGGTCCAGGCGCGCAGGCGGCGATCAGGGCGATAGCCCGTTCAGGTTTCAGGATAGGCCGCATCGAGGATGCGACCCCGATCCCCCACGACACGACGAGGAAGAAGGGCGGTAGACGAGGACGGAGAGCGTAACCCGCACCGAAGGCGTGGTTCTGGTACCTGACACGCCAAAAACCAAACTAATGCTTTTAAACCCCACGAGTTGCCTCGTAAATTCTCTGTTTCCTTGAGTGATAGCTGAGATTGGCAATTCCAAAAATAAAGGTGCTTCAAGAGACCGACGACTCGATATCCCTGCAGCTGGAGGGAGTCGACCGCAGCTACGCGAATGCCGTGAGGCGCTTCTGCATCTCCGAAGTCCCTTCGATGGCGATTGATGACATCGTGATTCTGGAGAACTCCTCCGTCCTTTACGACGAGATTTTGGCGCACAGGCTCGGCATGATCCCTTTGAAGACCGACCTGGAGAGATACGTGCTCCCGGAGAGGTGCGACTGCGGGAGCCCCCTCGGTTGCCAAAAGTGCAGGGTCCTCCTCGTCTTGGATGCGACCGCGAAGGACAAACCCCGCACTGTCGTCTCGGGTGACCTAGTGTCGGAAGACAGAGAGATCCGTCCAGTCGCCGCGAACATCCCGATAGTGAAGCTCGCCGTCGGCCAATCGGTGAAGCTGGAAGCCTACGCCCGGCTCGGGCGGGGGAAGGAGCACGCCAAGTGGCAGCCGGCCACGGCCTCAGTCCTGACGGAGGGAAAGGGCGAAGGCGTCTACGTGCTCAAGGTGGAGAGCAGCGGGACCCTCCCAGCCAAGGAAATCATAACGCGCTCGATCGAGAAGCTCGAGGAGAAGCTGAAGGAGCTCCACAAGGAAGTCGAGGAGAGAGCAGCGCAATGACGGCCCTTAAGATAACAAAGGCAAACAAGCTCCTCAGGAGTGCCATCGTCTTTCTGGAGAGGAAGGGAAAGAGCGAGGACGCCGGCATCTGGCGCGAGGCGGCGAAGTACCTCGCATCAGGTACCGTGACATGGCCTGAGGTCAACGTCGGTCGCCTCTCGAACCTGGGGGAGGTCGCGGCGGCTTTCGTCCCAGGGAAGGTCCTCGGAGGAGGCACCATCGAGAAGAAGCTCGTGGTAGGCGCGTTCTCTTTCTCGGCCTCCGCAAAGAACAAGATAGAGGGAGCGGGCGGCAAGGCTTTCTCGGTCGAGGAATTTGTGAAAAAGTACCCCAAAGGCAGCGGAGTCGCCCTTGTCAAGTAGCAAGACTGAGGCCAAGCGCACTGGCGCCAAGAAGGAAACAGCCGTAGTGGTCGTCGAGCCCATGGTCGAGCCCGTCGCCGAGGTCAAGGGGCCTGCCCCCCAGAGTAACGGGGTCGTTTACATCGATGCTACCGGGCACATCGCCGGGAGGCTCTGCTCCTTGGTCGCGGCCCAGATCCTCACAGGTAAGAGGATAGTCGTGCTGAACGCGGAAAAGGCCGTCCTCTCGGGAAAGAGAGACACGATAATCGAGGCGTGGAAACAGAAGCTAGAGCTTGGCAGCAAAGTGAACCCGATCTACGGGCCCTTGCATCCCAGGCGGCCTGACAACATCATCTGGAGGATGGTGAGGGGGATGGTCCCGAAAGAAAAGCCCAAGGGCGCTCTGGCCTTGAAGAGGCTTCGCGTCTACATGGGCGTGCCCCAAAAGTACTCGGGCGCCTCGCTCGAGAAGCTGGACGAGGCGATGGCGACAAGGCCCCTCCCCATGTACACGACAATCGCGGAGCTTGCCAAGAACATCGGATGGAACGGTTGAGTTAACTTTGGTAACACAAACAAAGCAGGCTGCAAAACCCAAGCTGTATCCTGGTTCGAGGAAGACGTCCAGGGCCACCGCAGCGGTGACGCTCGGCAAGGGAAGGATCCGGGTGAACGGCGTCCCCCTCGAGGTGTGGGAGCCCGAGGTCGCCCGCCTCCACATGATGGCCCCGGTCGTGATAGTAGGCGAGCTCAGAGAGAAGTTCGACGTCGAGGTGAGCGTGGCTGGAGGCGGTTTCATGAGCCAGGCAGACGCTGCGGCGATGGCGATAGCACGGGCGTTCCTAGACCAGCAAAAGGGCGCCAGCCTGAGGGAGAAGATGGCCGCTTACAATAAATACCTCCTCGCCGGCGATCCTAGACAGACCGAGCCAAAGAAGTTCGGCGGACCAGGAGCAAGAAGAAGACGCCAGAAATCATACAGGTGACCGATTAACAATGATGATCCCAATAAGGTGCTTTACCTGTGGCAAGTTGATCGGCGACAAGTTTGCCGACTTCGAGTCCAAGGTGAAGGCGGGAGAAGATCCTGGCAAGGTACTGGACGAGCTCAAGATTAACAGGTATTGTTGCAGGAGGATGCTCATATCGTCAGTCGACCTTATCGACCAAGTCCTCCCCTACTACGCCCAGAAGAACCCGCTCACATAATCAGACCAGCCAGCAGGGGCCAAGAGAAGGAGAGCATTCAAGTGAATGTCATCAGAAACCTGAGCGTGCACTAGTCTCCTTGCGCATCAACCAAGTAAAGGTCAGGGTCTGCTTCAACGGGCGCGGAGACCCAGGCATCGAGGCCGACGTCATCGTGGAGGGTGGTGGTCTGGGAAGGGCTCTCTCGCCGTCAGGCGCGAGCCGGGGCACCAACGAGGCAATCCCGTTCGTCGACGGTGACCCGGAGAAGACGGCCTCACAATTCAACGACAAGCTCGCCAAAGAGATAGTCGGCCTCGACGCCTCTGACTCGAAGGGCATGACCGAGGCGTTGAAGCGCATCGACGGGACTCGCAACTACTCCAAGATCGGAGGCTCCCTGGCCTACGCGGTCAGCGTCGCTGCAATAGAGGCGGAGGCGAAGGCCCGGGGCGTCCCCATGTGCCGTGTCATCAGCCCGGAGTCGGGCGCCCTTCCCTTCCCCCTCGGCAACACCATAGGCGGAGGGAAGCACGCGAGCGAGCTCTCTCCAGCCTTCCAGGAGATACTCGTCGCCCCTCTCGGCGCAAGCAACATAATGGAAGCGATCGAAGTAAACCTCAGGATACACAAGGACGTCGGCAAGGAACTCTCAAGGAGGCTGAGCTACCCGGTTGGCAAGGGAGACGAAGGCGGATGGTCTCCGGGGCTGACCGACGCCGAGGCTCTGGAGGTCGTGTCAGGAACGGTCGCCCGGGTCCAGGACGAGACCGGCGTGAAGGTGAGGTTCGGCGTCGACGTCGCGGCTGACAGCCTCTACGACCCTAGGAAGGGTGGTTACTACTACAGGACTACAAAGAAGACGCTGTCTCGCGAGCAGCAGATGGCCTTCATCGTCGAGCTCTGCGACAAGTACGACTTGTTCTACGTCGAGGACCCCCTTTACGAGGACGACTTCGAAGGATACGCGAAGCTCCACTCGGAGCTGAAGGGGACGCTAGTCACGGGGGACGACCTCTACACGACGGACTCGGAGAGGCTGAACATAGGCATCTCGAAGAAGAGCACGAACGGGGTGATAATGAAGGTAAACCAGATCGGGACGCTGTGGGAAGCGCATCAGTTCTCGGACCTCGCTAAGAGGTCGGGGCACGTCGTCATCGCCTCGCACCGCTCCGGAGACAACGAGGGCGGGCACCTGGCCCAGATCGCGGTAGGGTTCGGAGACGGCCTGATGAAGGCGGGCGTGGTCGGAGGCGAGAGGACCGCGAAGCTGAACGAGCTGCTCAGGATAGGAGAAGAGCTCGGGACGAGCGCCAAGATGGCATCCGTCCCGGCCTGAATCGGTCGCCGAGTGAGCCCAAGACTTAAATGAGGTTCTCGAAGCAGGCGGAAGGCTTGACGACAAGAAAGGGACACCTATGATGGCAGAAGAGGGAGACGACGCCGGTTCGGAGGAGAAGATGGTCGTCCCCGAGTTGTCGGAGAAAGCCCTGCTGGCCACGGGGATAAGGATCGGCACCCAGGTAAGGACCAAGTCGATGGAACAGTTCACGACCCGGCCTAGGCCTGACGGATTGCACCTGATCGATTATGCGAAGACCCTCCACAGGATAGACGTGGCGGGCAAGTTCATCGCTTTTGTCGGCCCGCCGAACGTCGTGGTCTACACCAGCCGCGACTATGGCAAGACCCCCGTCGAGAAGTTCTGCGAGCTGACGAAGGCCATCGGCGTCACCGGGAGGTTCATGCCCGGGACGCTCACGAACCCCCTCTTCCCAGGGCACCTCGACGTCGAGCTCATCGTCGTCGCCGACCCAGCGTCCGACACACAAGCCATCGTCGAGGCGGGAAAGATGGGCACGCCGGTAATCGCCGTGTGCGACACGGACAACATCACGGACGACGTCGACCTTGTGATCCCCGGGAACAACAGAGGAAGGAGGTCGCTTGCGACGATATTCTATCTGCTCACGAGGTCGGTCCTCACCCATTCTTCGCTTCTGACTGGCGACCAGCAGCTCAAGTACGGCATCGACGACTTTGAGACGAAGATGGTCGAATCAGACATAGAGGAAGAGGAAGACGAGCGGCCGCATCGCGACAGATACCGCTAGAGCAAATACTATTACTTCTCGTGCGGCACCCTTGTTCTTGGGAGCCTAGAGGGAGAAAGTGATACTACTACTACTAATCCAGACCGGTGCCTTTGGTGATCGTCAGTAAAGGCCATCGCTGAAGCGCCAGGGAAGGTAATAATCTCGGGGGAACACTTCGTCGTCCACGGCGCGACGGCCGTCGCATCGGCCATCGAGAGGAAGGTGAGGGTCGAGGCCACGAGGAGCAACGAGGTCCAGATCTCCTCCCAACTCCGCGGGGCCAGAGTGCTGCTTCCATCTAGGAAGCTGGTCGACTCGCTCTACAAGCTGCACGGACACCTCCCGCGGGTCAAGATTTCAATCACATCTGCGCTCGCGGATGGGGCGGGACTGGGCTCTTCTGCCGCCACCATGCTCGCGATCACCGGGGCCGTGAGTGCCCTCGAGGGCTGGGACCGCGACGTCCCCTCCCTCATCGAGAGAGCCTCCGCGGGAGAGAGGGTCATCCACGGGCGCCCGTCTGGCGTCGACGCGACGGTCTCAGCGATGGGCGGCGTAATCCTCTACAGGATGGGGGAACCGCCGCGACGGGTCGACGTCAACGGTCCGGTCAGGCTCCTGGTCGCATATTCCGGACGGAGGAGAAGCACCGGGAAGCTCATCAAGAAGGTGGCCGGCATGAAGAAGAGCTACCCGGCCATGTTCGCGCACCTCTGCGAGAGCGCGACGATGATATCGAAACTCTGCTCCGAGAGGCTTCTCGAGGGGGACTCCCTGGGGTTGGCGCGACTGATGACCTACAACCACGCCGTCCTTGGAAGCGCAGGAGCCTCCAACAGGAGGCTGGACGCGCTCGTCGACCTTTGCCTGGCTTCTGGATGCCTCGGGGCCAAGCTTACCGGAGCCGGGGGCGGCGGAAGCGTCTTGGCGGTGCCGCCTGTCGACGAGGTCGAAGCTCAAGCGGCGATCGGGAAACTCGCAAGGAAGGGGTACAGTTCGTTCTTCACGGTCATACCGACCGAAGGTTTGAGGATATGGACCGAAGAGTAGCGCCGACAGACCCGGCCAAGACTGCGGTGGTGGTTGTCAAGCTGGGAGGTTCCGCGATCACGGACAAGGGAGTCGCGTTCTCTTACAGGGACGAGGTCGTGAGGGCTCTCGGGAGGGCGATGAAGGCCTCGGACCTTCGCCTGGTGGTCGTCCACGGAGGCGGCTCGTTCGGTCACACCGTAGCGAAGAGATACGGCCTCTCCTCCCGCAGGTCTTCAGCCTCTCCGGACGGGGTGAGCGAGACCAGGGAGGCCATGTTCCGGCTCGACGCAAAGGTCTGCGCCTCGCTGACGCAAGCGGGCCTGCACCCCTACTGCTTCTCGCCCTTCTCGCTTTTGGACCTTGAGGACGAAGGAGGCGTGTCTTTCATCGAGAACCTCTTAGGCGGGGGGGCGACCCCTGTGACCTTTGGCGATGTCATCCACGACGGGAAGGGTTTCAGGATCCTCTCGGGCGACACGATGAGCGTCGAGCTGTCTAAGATGCTCGGGGCGCAGCGCTGCGTGATGGCGATGGACGTCGATGGTCTCCTCGACGCTGACGGGAACCTGATCGAGTCCCTGGGCGAGTCTACCCTCGGCAGGATGAAGAAGAAGAGAGCACGGACCGAGGATGCCACAGGCGGGATTGTGCTCAAGGTGCAGGAGGCGCTCCGGATGGCTTCCAGCGGGACCGAAGTGCGATTCGTCTCTGGCCTGAAGCCGGCCGAGTTCTCTAAAGCCTTAAAGGGCGTGGAGTTCCGTGGAACAACCGTAAAGGTACCCCCGGGTGTCTGGAGCGGATGATCGCTGTCTTCAACGTCACGACACAAGATTTCTCTCTTGTGAGCAGGGGGAGATGACCGCGCCATGACCATGCAGACCGAGAAGATGCTCTCTGAGATGGCCAGGGTGAAGTCAGCGGTCGACAAGTTGATCCTCGACGACTTCCTCCCAAAGAGCAGCCCTATACCCGAGGTCGACCTCCTCTACAAGATGCTTCGGGACTATCCACAACGGCCCGCGAAAGGGATGAGGGCCCTGATGTGCGTGAGCGCCTGCAAAGGCTTCGGAGGGAGGGAGGAAGACGTGATGACCACGGCCGCCTGCATCGAGATCTTCCAGAACTGGATCCTCATCCATGACGACATCGAGGACAGGTCCGAAATGAGGAGGGGCGCGCCCGCGCTCCACCGGAAATACGACTGGACGCTTGCGCTCAACGCAGGGGACGCTCTCCACGCCCTGATGTGGGGCGTCCTCCTCACGAACAGGGAACTGCTCGGCGACGAGACCACCCTGAGGGTGATGAAGGAGTTCTCCAACATGGTGACCAATACCACCGAGGGCCAGCACATCGAGCTCGCCTGGGTCGTGAACGACCGGTGGGACCTGACCGAGGACGACTACTTCACGATGTGCATCAAGAAGACGTCCTGGTACACAGTGATAGGCCCGATGCGGCTGGGGGGCGTGGTCGGAGGCGCGGACGAAGGGTCGCTGGACTTGATAGTGGAGGCGGGAAAGAAGCTCGGCGTCGGCTTCCAGATTCACGACGACGTCCTGAACCTCTCCGGGGACCAGTCGAAGTATGGGAAGGAGATCGGCGATGACCTCCTAGAGGGCAAGAGGACCCTGATGCTCATCAGGCTGCTCGCGCTCTGCACCCCGGCCGAGAAGGAAAAGGTCACTTCGATTCTCAAGCTTCCGCGCGAGAACCGCAGGAGCAAGGTCGGATTCATCA
>JAPCJN010000051.1 GCA_027886925.1 Nitrososphaerota archaeon | reverse complement strand
CGTTGCATGACCCCCGGTTCGACGAGGTTGTCAGTGAGCCGTATAAAACTGTGGCCAATTGAGATTCTGCAGGCCTTTCGACCAAATCGCCAAAAGTGTTTTATTCCCTGCCGCCGCCCTTGTTGCGAAGTTGGAATCTCAAGCCGCAGCTAGAGAGCCGCTACCGCCTGGTCAGGTTTGGGGCAAGAAGTTCGTCATCTATGCGGCAATGGGGGTGCAGAGGATCGACCCCTCGAAATGGAAGATAGAGGTCACCGGCTTGGTGAACACCCCGCTCACGTTCAGCTACGAAGAGTTTCTGCAGCTCCCCATGATTGGATACGCGAAGACGTTCAACTGCGTCACGTCGTGGTCGATCGAGAAGCCTCAGTGGGAGGGAGTCTCGATCAAGTACCTGGCTGACAGGGCCCAGGTGAAGCCGGAAGCGAAATGGGTCATGTTCCATTGCTACGACGGATACACGGCGCCCATCCCAGTCGAGGACGCCCTTAGGGACGACTCGATAGTCGCGCTCAAGATGAACGGCAAGCCTCTGTCTCCCGAGCAGGGCTTTCCGGCGAGGCCGTTCATGCCCCACCTCTACGCTTGGAAGAGCGCAAAGTGGCTCGGGGAGATCGAGTTCATCCCCGAGTACGTCGACGGCTACTGGGAGAGATACGGATACCATGAGAGGGGCGACGTATATGAGGAGGAGCGGTTCAAGGGCTCTGCGGGAGGAAAGCACTACGCCCGCAGGGCGTTCGGCACCGCGTGACCGTCGCGTCGCATCGCGTCGCATCGCGTCGCATCGCGTCGCAGAACCCTGATATGTGAAGCGAGTTCATCCCCTCCGACTCCCAGGCTTTTGTGATGACGAACTCCTTCTCCTTCGAGGTGAAAGACACCGACCTGATGGGCAGGATAGGGGTGATGAAGGTGGGGCAAAAGAGCTTCGAGACCCCCTGCCTAACTCCCGTGATTCACCCTGTCTGGAGGGACATCCCCCTCTCCAAGTTCAGGCAGATGGGTTTTGACGTCCTGATGACGAACTCCTACATTCTCTACAAGAGAAAGAGGGAGGAGGCGCTCCAGAAGGGCCTGCACGAACTGATAGGATTCGACGGAGTTCTGATGACGGACTCTGGCGGATACCAGGTGCTTGAGTATGGCGACACCGAGTTCACCCCCCATGAAATCGGAGAGTTTCAATCGAAAATAGGCTCCGACCTCGCGGTCACGCTCGACAGGCCCACAGGGTATTCGAGCTCGAGGAGGAACGCCAGGGAGACCATGACCGTCAGCCTGGAGGCCGCGAAGGAGACCATCGGTGATTTTGGCGAATCGGACACCGTCTGGGTGGGTCCGATCCAAGGCGGAACGTATGGAGATCTGGTCAAAACATCGACCCGCGGTCTCGTTAGCGCGGGGTTCCAGCTGCTAGCGCTGGGAAGCCCAGTCGAGCTGATGGAAGGCTACCTCTTCACCCAACTTGTGGAGATGATTGTCAACGCGAAGAAGAGCATGCCCTATTCGTTGCCTCTGCACCTGTTCGGCGCTGGACATCCGATCACGCTCCCGCTTTCCGTCGCATTGGGTTGTGACACCTTCGACTCCGCGAGCTACATGCTCTACGCGAAGAAGGAGAGATACATGACAGAGTCCGGGACGCTTCAACTTGGAAGGATGGCGTACCTCCCGTGCAGCTGCGAGGTTTGCAACGGGACATCAAAGACCGACCTGGTTGAAATGCCGAGGGAAGACCGCGTTCGCAAGATAGCGCTTCATAACCTGCACGTGCTGCGCGCGGACGTCCTGCGGTGCAGGGAGGCGATAACCGAAGGGAGGCTTTGGGACCTCGTCGAGGAGCGCGCGACTGTGCACCCAAGCGCCGCCATGGCCTTTCGGCTGCTGGGGGAGAAGCACGGGAAGTGGTTGAGCAAAGCCACGCCCCTGCTCAAGCGAGGAGGGTTGCGCATCCGAAGCGACGAGGATTCCAGGAGGCCTGAGCTCGAACTTGTCCGAGAGCACCTGGGTGGTGTCATGAAGAGTGGGAACAAGAGAGGACGGATTGCAATCCTTGTCCCAAGCTCGGCGTCTCCCCCCCTGACGAAGACCTCGGGCAGGCTTCGCCGCATAAAGGACATCGAGAGCGCCGACATCTTCAGGATCAACCCGGCGCTGGGACCCTATCCAGCCGAGCTCGAATTCGTTTTCCCCTTCACGCAGACCATCTCTGACCGGGAGGCGCCGGAAGCATCGGTCAAGGCCTCGGTGAAGAGGCTCAAGCGGATGGGCTACTCGAAAGTGCGGGTGGCAGGCCTAGGGAGAAAAGGGCGAGAGAGCGCTCAGGAGTAGATGGCGCCTGTTCCGCCGCCCTTTTCCTTCTCTCGTTGCGCCAGACCAGTAAGCTCCCTTTCGAGCTCTTCGGCGCCCTTGATGAGCGGATCGGTGTTCACCTGGAGCGAGTACCTCTTTGCGATGAATTCGACGGCCGAGGCCGCTGCTCTGGGGTCGATACGTTCGGTGTTGGAGTAGGAAAGGACCGCGACTGCGGGGAACCCGCGCATCTGGAAAGCGTTCAGCAACGTCGCCACTGGGCCTACTATCATTCGCCCTTCCTCCAGGATCGGCTCCGCCTCGAGGCCGCGCCCGTGCTCGCCCTCCTTCATCGCGTCCGTTAGCACGAGCCGGTACTTCGCCGAATCGTCGGCGCGCAGCGACTCGTCGAGGCCTCCGATCAGAGTGACCTCTTGGATCCCGGAGCCTATGACGAGCTGGCTCAGCTCCCTGAAGAATCGGTTCTCGTTCTCCCTCAGGGGAGGCACCTCGGCCTTTAGGAAAACCAGGTCGCCGATCCCATATATCTCGTACGGGGTGGAGATCTCGTTCTTGACCGTCGACGAGACAGCCGGAGCGAACTCTGAATCGATGTAGCATATCCTCGTCGCTTTGAGTTCCTGGATCAGGAACTTCACGGTCCAATAACCCGTGGCCCCTATTCCGTGGAATCCTGCTATCAAGGCCCTGGCGTTGAGCTCGGGGCGCGCGCCTGCTGCCGGCAATATCTTGATCGACGAGTAGGGCGGCAGGACAGGGGGCGACGACAAGTCTGGATTCATCCGCCTCCTCGAGATGGGCTCCTTAAAGTTTGGCTCCGCACCGGGTTGCGGCGGTCGAAGCATAACCCCAATCCTTAAAGATAGAGCGAAAGGGCGGAGTTTAGACGGATTAAGCTAATGCAAGTAAAGGTTCTAGGTGCGGCCAGGCAGGTAGGCCGTTCAGCGTTTTTAGTCTCGCACGGCGACTCGAACATCATCCTTGACTATGGGGCGATGACGACCAGGGAACCTGGTTTTCCCATGCACGTCCAGCCAAAACTGGTGGACGGCCTGATACTGAGCCACGCTCACCTCGACCACTCTGGTGCTGCCCCAATCTTCTTCCTTGGCGGCGACGTCAAGCTCCACTGCACGCCGGCGACCGCGGAGCTGACGAACATGCTCGTGGAGGACTTCATCAAGATCTCCGGCCCTTACCTTCCGTTCGAGTTCATCGACCTGATGGCGATGACGAGGAGCACCGCCAACCACGGGTATAACGAGCCCTTCCAGATCAAGGACTTTACGATCACGTTTCACGACGCGGGCCACATACCCGGGTCGTGCATAATCTCCGTCGAAGCAGGCAACAAGCGGCTGCTCTACACAGGAGACATCAACGGCCAGGAGACCAACCTGCTGGCCCCTGCCTCAAGGGACCTAGGAGAAGCTGACATGGTCATAACCGAGAGCACGTACGCCACCGCCGACCACCCCGGTAGGGCGAAGGTGGAGAGGGAGTTCGTCGAGTACGCTAACCACGTCGTGGAGGGGGGCGGAGTGCTCTTGGCCCCGGCGTTCTCGGTGGGAAGAGCGCAGGAGCTAGCGATGACGCTCCACAAGAACGGCTTCAAGCACCCCGTGGGGATGGATGGGATGGCCCTAAAGGTGAACGAGATCTTGTTCAGGAACCAAGAGTACATGCGCGACCCAGACGCGTTCAGGCGGACGATGGAGTACATCGAGCGCATCGTCGGATGGAACCAGAGGCGCAACTTCATCAAGAAGCCTGGGGTGATCATCTCGCCCGCAGGGATGCTCGTCGGCGGCGCCTCGATATTCTACAACCAGCAGCTGTCCCAGCACGAGAAGAACGCCATCTCCATCGTCAGCTTCCAAGTGCCAGGCACCCCGGGCAGGACCCTCATCGATAAGGGGATGACGCTCATCAACGGAAAAGCCGTCAAAGTGAAGGCAGACGTTCGCCGTTTCGACTTCTCCTCGCACAGCGGAAAGGGCGAGCTGCACGCCGACCTAAAGGCCATCAAGGGGTCTCCGAAGTTCATGACGGTCCACGGCGAGGAGGAGAGCTGCATCCAGCTCGCGCAGGAGCTGCACACGTCGTTGGGCGTCGAGGCCCTGGCACCCCGCGTAGGGGAAACCTACGAAGTCTGATGCGTGGTAACGAATGTCCGAAGCAGGGACCAGCGGGATTCCGTCGCAACCCGACGTGGCACCTTCGCCGCTGCCACCACCGCAGAACGGAGAGGCAAAAGATCAGAGCCCGCCCTGGATAGGTGCGCTGAAGACCGTAGCGTTCGTGTTGGCCATACAGCTCTTCGCCCTCTACATCACTCGAGTTAATGCGCCGACGATCGTGACAAGCGGAATAAGCTACCAGCCTGCCGGGACGTCTTCGTCGGGCTCCATCTACAACGTCCTGATACTGGTGGTGGTCGTCATCGCCTCCACCCTTGCGGCGCTCTGGCTGGCGAGGAAGAGAAAGCTCAAGGTTTTCTTGGCGGTCGTCTTCGTAGGCACGGCGGTAGCCCTCTTCCTTCTGACGCTGCTCAGCGCCATCGATGTGACTTCTGGATTCCTGGACGCGTTTTCGTCTCTCTATCTTTCAATAGGATGCGCGTGCGCGACCGTAGTCGTGTTGGCATTGGTGACGTTGAGGAAAATCCCTTCCTGGTCGTCCCTCATCTTGACCGGACTGCTCTCGGCAGAGGTGGGCAGCTACTTCGCGTCGACCATCCCCATCCTAACCGCCTTGATCCTGCCGGTGGCTTTTTCACTGTATGACATCTACACGGTTTTCAGAGGCCCGCTAAAGTCTCTCATAACGACCATCCCAGAGGAGTCGCTGAGCGCCATATCGTCCCACATCGGCGACTTCTCCCTCGGCACCGGCGACACCGTCTTTTACGCGATGCTACCGGCATTGGCCTACTTTCAGTTCACCCTAAGCTCGGCCTTCGTCACTCTAATCGCTGTTGACGTGGGAGTCTTCCTGACGCTGTATCTATTGGCGAGGGTGAGGCTTTTGCCCGGGCTCCCTATCCCCATGTTCCTGGGGCTCGCCGTGCTGCTCTTCTTCTTCGTGGCTTAGAAGTCGTATATCGGCGTCTTCAGGCCCTTGGTCAGGGCTGTGGCTTCGTCGGCAGTCGTTTTGTAAGTGTAAAGCGCCTTGGCGGTCCTCAACTTCAGTTTGACCTCGTCGCCTTTGCCTCTTGCGACTCTGATTTCAGTCGCCTGGGGCATCAAGGTCTCTAGGAGCTCCTTAGACCGGATTTCCAATGGCATATGTTTGACTTGATAGCCCCGCTTTTAGAGATATTTAACTTGCGAAGGTGCCTATTCATTGAAGGCTTGTTTTTCGACCCGGATTCAAAGAAAGAAATCGTCTGCCAAAAATCCAGCCTGGTCTCAAATCACGGGTCAAAAGCGGGTGAAACTGTCTCAGCGATAGCTTGGGATGCAAGTGCATGAAAGTATTGAGTCACCTAGAGACTGAGAAAGGGGCATGGCATTGGTTTTCACTCAATCTCGGTTCACGCAAACTCTGGAGGGATGACACATCACGTTCCGGTGGAAGCGTTGCAAGTTGTGCCCGAACCAAAAGAGGTCAGCTCCGAAGCCGGCCCGTCGGTCGCTAAAAGGAACGTGGGGATATGCTGGAAAGGCTCCAGGCCGTGACGTCCAAAGTCTCGCAGACGAGCGAGCGATACATAGTCCATGAGTCTGGAGAAACTCTCTAGAGGATGCATCCGTTCTTCTTGTCAGCGCCAGACCAAGGCTTGTCAACATGAACAGGAACGAGCTGGAAGGCAAGGGCAAGCAGGTCAAAGGGAAGGTCCGAGAGGAAGTAGGCAGGCTGAGGAACAATAAGAAGGAGGAAGCCAAGGGTAAGATGGAACGGGTGGCAGGAAAAGCCAGAGAAAAACTGGGAAAATCACAAAGAAAATCAGGTAAAAGCTGAATAACCTCGGGTCTGTGCTGAATCAGCCAGAAGGTTACAGCAGAGTATGGCATTGCAGTCTCCCGTCGTATTTTCGCGGGAGTATTTTGATTGGTCTGAGGAGGAGTTCGCGCAGAGGTTTGTCGACAAGATCTCCGCCGGTAGGCTCAGGCAGAAGGAGACATACATCGACCTGAAGCTGGAGAAAAAGTCCTCGCGGCAGAAGGTGAAAGCGGCCTATAAGGACGCGGTCAGCCTTCCTAGCCTCGTGAAGCTGCTCCCCGGGCTCGCTTCCAACCCGACGCCTTCGGATTATCTCAGGTCGGTCAACAGCTTCCTGAAGGACAACAGGGGCGGCGACCTCTTTCATTGGTGGAGGAAGATGAGGGAAGGGACCAAGACGCCGCTCTTCGGCTCCGCCGACATCATCAACGTGTGCAACCTGAAGTGCGTGCACTGTTACTGGTGGACGACCAGAGAGCCGACGGCAGGCGAGCTGACCCCAGAACAGTGGAGGGCGGTCATCCAGAACTCCTTCAAGAAGATGAGGATAGCGAACGTCACGGTCGTCGGCGGCGAGCCTATGCTGAGGAAGGACGTCGTCCAGGTGTTCTCGGAGGAGATGAGGAACAGGATGAGCGTGGTCACGAACGGCACGCACCCGATGATACCCATCAACGGGCTCTACTTCGTGTCCGTCGACGGGACCGAGGAGACCCACAACCGCATCCGGGGCCCAAACACCTACGCGAAAATGAAGACGAACGTGAAGAACTTCGTCGATACCGGAGGAAGGGTCGACGCCAACATGACTTTGAACACACTGAATTACAAGACCGTGATCGACGTCCTTCGCGAGTGGGATGACATCGCGGGGAGGATAAGCATCCAGTTCCACACGCCGTTCATCGATGACGACCCGCTCTGGCTCCCTTTCGGAGAGGAGAGGGACAGGACCATCGACAGCATCCTGGAGTATAGCAGCAACGAGAACAGACACTTTGTCATAAACTCGAGAGAGCAGTTCGAGCTCATGCGAGGCGACTGGGGTTCAAGGTGCCCCAACTGGATGATCCTACCTCTCGACTATAGGGGAAACATAAAGACGCCCTGCTGCATGGGAAGCGCGAACGAAGGCGCATTGCAGCCGCAGTGTGACAAGTGCGGGATCGCTCCCTACTCCGGCGTACTCGCCGGGCTGTTCCCCATGGAGCAAGTGGCACGGAATAGCTGAGCGTCGCGAGGATAGCGAGTCTTAGATTGCGCCATTTATTGATAGCGCGAATGCCATCATCTGATGCGACCTGAAAAGAAGAACAGACCCTTCAGGGTGACCGGCGCTTACCGTTCTCAATTTCCGGCATCAAAAAGCCGGGATCGGTGCTTCGTCGAGCGAGATTAGCGTAGCCAGCTCTTCATTGATGCGAGGGAGGCGCGTGCCCTTCTCCGTGACGTGCTCTCGTATTTGTCTCTCACGATGAGCGCGTTGGCCAACAGGAACTCCAGATAGTCGTTTATCTGAGCGAAAGACAAGAATGAGCCGTACATCAGTTTTGTCTTTGTAGCGTTCCCCGCTCGAGCAACCTGCAGGATGTCTGATGCGATCGCATACCTGCTTCTGTATTTCAACTTAGAAGGCACCCCGCAGGACCGAATTCTGCTCTGTCTCTGACTCCGGCAACTCATTCAAGAACTCTCCACCCTTGGTCGTAATGACGAGTCCGCACTCAATCTCTCGAACCAACGAGTTTTCCGAATGAAATCGACGAGACGGCCGACTCCCTGGCTCTGGTGTATGGTTTCTGTTGTCTTCTTTTTAGAAGTGTTCTAGTGGAGCGCCCCTACTAAAGCCCAGCCGTCAAAACGAAGAGAAAAAGGAGAGAAAGGAGCAAATGTGCTCCGGAAGATGAGCAGCCGACCTGATTTCTTGACCAAACTGAGACAAGATGCGGTTTGAATAATCTTTTTCCAAGGCGCTGAGTCATCTATGAGAGACTGTGAAAGGGGCCCGGCATTGGTTTTCACTCAATCTCGGTTAACGCAACCTCTGGACGCTTGAGTGACGGGAGGCCGAGTCTATCACGGCGCGCGAAGCAGCGGACCGCGTCTGCCTCGCGTAAGGAACGCGACACCCAACAGGGCAAGGGCCGCCGCCATCAAGGACGTGGTGGGGAACTGCGGCACCCCAGGCAAGGATCCGCAGGTAGGAATGCTAAGTATCGCGCTTGTGAATGTGCCCTTGAAGCTCGGGTTCGCGCTGCCGTACTGGGCCACCTTGCCGAAATCGTTGGTCGTCTGGCCGGAGATGTCGTTCCCGAAGAGCCAGTTGCACGCCGCATTAGTGCTGAAGAACGGATAGTAGACTGATTGACCCGCGTGGTTCTTCGGGGGGAGGACGCATCCCGTACCGGTGGAAGCGTTGCAAGTTGTGCCCGAACCAAAAGAGGTCAGCTCCGAGGCCGGCCCGTCGGTCGCGAAGAGGAACGAGGCATAAGGAGAGCCCGCGCTGTGCGGTTCGCCAAGAACAAAAGAGCCAGGGTGCGCCGGACTCCCGTCTGCCCAGTCGGCAGCGTAGGATGTTCCGTCGTAGTCCAACTCTCCACCACTTTGAGAAGATATGCACCCTCCCACAGAAGTGGCGCTGGGAGTGTTGTTTGGCCCAGCAAAGCAAGTAGTGTCGTCGGTGTTAAAGCCGCTGTCGCCGTCTCCGTTAGCGCCTGTGGGCGCGTTTAGCTCAAAGTGACCAATTTCCATGGCGAAGTTCACGTTAGGGAACAACGCAGCCCATGGCACGATGTTTCCTGGCTTCGCTGAGCTGTACTCGGGGTGGAAGGTAAAGGTGTGGAAGTTAGAAGATGTACACGTGGAACCACTGGCGGTCCCTGGGACAGCATCCATGAAGCCGTTGCCCGCGCTCGCGATCATGAATCCGGACTGTGCGGTGGTCACATCGTTGACGGTGGTTTGCAGGCCACTTGGGGTATCCACAATCGAAACGGCCAAGTTGTCGCCGGGGTTCATTAACATCGTATTGGCGTTAGGAGTGAAAGTTGCGCCCGTTTGTGCTCCGGGTCCGGGAGGGCCCGTGGGTATCCCGTTTGTCTGGACAAAGGCGAAATTGACCGGTTCCTCGCAACCATTGTTGCAATTGGTGAAGCCTGCGGTGCATTCCAGACTATCGATGTTGAGTGCTGCACACCAATGAGTGTGATCACAGCTGATTTGGTTGATGAATGGCTGCCACCCTGGAGGATAGAATTGGAGCTCAAGAAGAGCGGACCCGGAGCCTGTGAGCATGCTCGGGCTGTTGGTGTCGCTGTCGGCGGTGCACGGTCCCTGCGGGAATGATGTCGGGTCGCAGAGCGCGAGGCTGAACCAGTAAGCGATGTAGTTCTCAAAGTTAGCCGTCTGGCTACCGCTCTGGGTAGGAGTAGGGTCGGCAGTGGGGAGTGTGAGTGAATATTGGACATTGTTTGCGGAGCCAGCTGCGTTCGAGAAGAACTGGAGAGACGGTTCATCATGTCCCACGTACCATCCATTATCAGTGAGATGCTGCCCCGTTATCCCATTAATCGGGTCGGTGCAAATGTGATTCGTCAAGAGAGAGGCATCTGAGGGTGTGCCTAGCCAAGAGTTGCAGTCCAATCCGGCGCCATCGGTAAAAGCGCTCGCGGTCGAGACCAGCGGCGTCTTGCTAAAGGGAACCCCGATTAGCAACAGGAAGATTGCAAAAATGGCTAAGACAAGCGGTTTTTTCGACGAATACCATTCACTCATGCTGTGTTTCATAGGTAATTTTTACTTTCTATATAAGCTTAGGCCGCATAGTTTAGTTGTATTTGGTTTTGGGGCTTTTCTTCTTCCCCAGAACAACATATTGAAGGTCGGATCAAGTGAGAAATCCTTAGGTTTGGGACGCGTTTGACGCCGTTCTAATGTTTAGATTAATAGCGACCGCCGACACAAAAGCATGGCCATGAGAACTTCGTCAAAGCCGGCTATGACGCCGGTCAGACTCTTTGCTGTCTTGGTGGTCGCCTTGACTCTAGCGGTTACGGCAGCCTTCTTCTATGTTCAAGCACCGGGGTCCAATGGGACAGGAGGCTCAACTAGTACTTTGTCGAATGATTCATCTAGTCAATCATCGATTGTGTCAACGAGCGTCTCGTCGAGCATCTCATCGAGTACTTCAAATGGTCCGGGCGAGGGATTGACCATAACCGGAAAGGTGACGATCGTCCTTTGCCCGGAACCTGCCATAGTCAACGCCAGCCAGTGCAACGGATCTCCCGACCTCTATTCCTCAAGAATGTTAGTTCTTACCTCTGGTCAGGGCAGCCCCGCGATGATAGCGCTGAACGCTGACGGATCGTTCACCGCCGTCGTCCCAGCTGGGACTTACCAGGTGAGCATCAAGAGCTGCGACTTCTCGGGGTGTAATCTCCCGATTCCGGGCAGCATTGTAGTGGCGACAAGTCAGGGCGGCGACTACTCTATTTGCTTCAACTGTAAGTAGAAAACGAACCTCAAACTAGTCCCACCGCCAGCACTCCGACGAACTCCGCCGCGAATCCTCTCCTAGCGAGGATGGCTGTGGCGATGAATGAGATTATGGACCCCATCAACAGGAACCTAAGTTTCATGCCATTCGTGTTGGTCTGCCTTTAAGGAGCTCAGTCCCTTTGGTTTATGTTGTCGAACGCCTGGTCGAGCTCGACTTTCGAGCTGGAAATCCACCTCTTCGATGGCCCTATGGCAATCTCGTACTCGTCCGCTTCCATGCCCTTGACGACGCCTTCGGCCACCTCTGAGGAAGAGACAGACCATTCGGCCTTCTCGATGGGTTTGCCCTTCAGCTCCGTGTCGTGAACCGTCGGAGGGATGACCTCGAACACCTTTATCGAAGTCCCTCTGAGCTGGTGTCTCAACGACTTTGTGAAGGAATGGATGGCAGCCTTGGTCGCGGAGTAGATGGGAAAAATGGTCAAGGGCACGAAGCCCAGACCTGAGGACACGTTCACTATGGCGGCCTGCTTCTGCTTCGAGAGCATCGGCACGAACATGGCTGCGAGATAGACCTGCGCCTTGAAGTTGATGTCAATCTCGTCCTCTTTCTTTGCCAGGTCCCCTCCCCCTTTGTTGAAGTCCACGCGCCTCTGTATTCCGGCGTTGTTGACCAGGACGTTAAGCTCCTCAAAATTCTCTCTGACCCACGCGTGCAAGGCCTTGCGGTCACCCTCGTTCGATACGTCGCATTGCCTCACGGTTAGGGCGGGGAGCCTTTTCTTGGCGGCATCCAGCTTGTCTGCCCTTCGACCACAGACTACCACTGTATTCCCCAACTCTACAAAAGACTCTGCAAGGGCGAACCCTATGCCCGTGGCCCCGCCTGTGATCAGAATGGTGTTGTTTTCCATTTTCATGCTGGTCTAACTCTCAGTAGGCTCACCTAGAAGAATTCTCAGGTTTATGGCGTATCTCTGCCCTTTTCGAATGACAGCGCACTCCGGGTCCCGTCCGAAGGGGGGCTACTTATCGACGCGTCTCAGCGAGGCCGAGTTTATGCAGTATCTGAGGCCAGTAGGCGCGGGACCATCACCGAATACGTGACCAAGGTGCGAACCGCATTTCGCGCATTGGACCTCGGTCCTCTTCATGAAGAAGAAACTGCGATCCGACTCCTCCTTTATGCCTCCTTTCTCTATCGGTTCCCAGAAGCTAGGCCAGCCGGTCCCGGAATCGAACTTGGTCTCCGAGTCGAAGAGGGGGTTCCCGCAGACCACGCACTGGTATACCCCCTTTTCGTGGCTGTCCCAATATTCCCCTGTGAACGGCCTCTCGGTCCCCTTGTTGACGCAGACGTTGAATTGCTGAGGCGTCAGGCGGAGCTTGAGCTTTGCCTCTTCTTCCTTTTGCATACGTGAAGAGCATCACCGGGAATCGTATAAGGTTTGGCCAAAATGTGTTCAAATTTGGGACAGGTAGTTCGCTCCCGAGAGTCCACTTTCAGAGGCTGTTTATGGGCGCGTCCCCTCGCCTTGGGATATTTGGGATATACATGGTTAAGTGTCAGAACTGTCTTACAGGACAGCTGAAAGTTGGCCGAACCTCGCTATCTCAGTTCGGAGGAGATAATCAAGGTAAATGAGCTGGTCCTCAGCGAGATTAAGGTTCGCAAAGCGGACCGTCCTCAGGTCCTGTCGAGGACTAAGTTAGACCGAATCTCGACCAACGCACGTGAGACCGAAGGAGACACGTATGACAAGGCGAAAGCGCTAATCGTCGGCCTGGTTCGAGGCCACCCTTTTGCGAGTGGAAACAGGAGGACAGCGTTTGTTGCGACGAGACTCTTCCTTGAGCAGAACGGAGAGAAGATGAAAGTGGAGCATGATCCGAAGATTCTGCAGGGCATCCGGGCTTAGTCCAGTAATTCCCATCTCCTCGCGAATCAAGGGCCATGGATAGCAAATCGTCGGGCAGGCGGCGCTTCCTTGGACGCCTCCGTCAGCAAAGGCGGCCCCAATTTTGAAATATTTTCAAGGAATAAGTGTGGGGAATCAGCCGGAATGAGTTGTTGGCTAAGCCGGGCAGATACCGTTAAGATAATGGATTGAGCTGATTGTCTATCTGGCTTGCTTCGATGGTTGAACGACCTCCAGGGCATATCGCACGTATGTGAACCCATACAATACGCTGCTGAAGGCCGTCCAGGACGCACACATCTTCAAACGGAATAAAATTCCTCCGGAGACAAAGGTCGTTGCCTCCCTGCTCTACTTGTCTGGACTCTCCTATCGGGCGATGACCTACCAGACCCGTTTGATAGGGGCGAGCCACGTCTCCGTCTTCAACTGG
>JAPCJN010000050.1:2460-13182 GCA_027886925.1 Nitrososphaerota archaeon | reverse complement strand
ACGGGACCTTGACGACCTCGTAGCCGGCCATCGCCGCGCTCGCCGGGTTGGTCCCATGGGCGGAGTCGGCGACGAGTATCTCGTTCCTCTCGCCTCTCCCCTTTTCGCGCAGGTACTTCCTTATCATGAGGACGCCCGCGAACTCTCCCTGTGCGCCGGCCGCCGTGCTGAGCGCGAACCTCTGCATCCCGGCTATCTCGCAGAGCATCTCGGAGAGCTCGTAGAAGATCTGAAGCAGGCCCTGCACCGTCGAGTCCGGCTGGAGCGGATGCGCTTCCCTCATCCCGTTCGACGATGCGATGTACTCGGAGACCTTCGGGTTGTATTTCATCGTGCAGCTCCCGAGGGGGTACATCCCGGTCTCGATGGAGAAGTTCATCTGCGAAAGCCTGTTGAAGTGCCTCAGCACCTGGAGCTCGGAGATCTCGGGCAGAGGAGGCTCCTGTTTCCTCCGTAGAGCGGCCGGAATCAGCTCCTTCCCCTTGGCCCAGTCGTCTATCTTGGAGTCCGAGGGAACCGAGAACCCGACCCTTCCCTTCCTTCCCATCTCCGACAGGAGCGGCTCGTCCCAGTAGGCCTGGCGGTATCTCTTCGGCGAGGGCTCTGACAACTACGCCACCTCTCCCAGCGCCTCCACAAGACGCCCTATCTCCTCACCAGAGTGAACCTCGGTGACGCAGTAGGCGCCCGCCTCGCCCACCTGCTGGGAGTGGCGCGACATGGGGTAGCCTGCCATGACTCCTCGCTTCGCCAGCTCTGCGAAGACCTCCGAGGCTCTGCGCCTCTTGTATCCCACCGCGAAATCTCCAAAAAACGGCCCGGAGAAGAGGGGCGAGGTCACCTCCTTCAGCTCACCTATCCTCTCGGCCGCATAGTGCGAATTAGCGACGTTGACCTCGCCCAGCTTTCTGAACCCGTTCTTTCCCAGCAGGGCCAGGTAGACAGCGGTCGCAAGCGCGAGGAGCGATTCGTTGGTGCAGATGTTCGACATCGCCCCTTCCCGCCTGATGTGCTGCTCCCTCGTCTGCAGGACCATGCAGAACGCCTTCTGCTCGCCTCCCTTCGTGGTGGTCATGCCGATGAGGCGCCCGGGCATGCTCCTCGCCAGCGTGGTGTCCCTCACGGCGAAGATCCCGATGTGGGGCCCCCCGAAGTTCATCGGCACGCCGAGAGGCTGCCCCTCGCCGACGACTATGTCTGTGCCGTAGCTGCCAGGGTCCCTGAGCACGGAGAGAGACGTGGGGTTCACGCCGGCTATCCCGAGGCCGCCCGCGCCGTGGACCAACTCCATCGCCCGTTCGACCTCCTCCTCGATGACGCCGAAGATGTTAGGGTTCTCCAAATACAGGGCCGCGACGTCACCTGCGTTCTGCTCCAGAGCCGACTTCAACGAATCAAAATCCAGCTCCCCGGTCTTGGTGTCGAAGCCGACCGGCCGTAGCTTCAGCCCCATAGGCTCCGAGTAGGTGCGGATGACGTCGAGCCTGCCGTCCCCGGAGCTTTCGGCCACGAGGATTGTCTTCCTCTTCTTCACCCTCGCCGCCATCCTCACCGCCTCGCCCGCAGCGGACGCCCAGTCGTACATCGAGCTGTTGCACACCTGCATCCCCAGCAGGTCGCACATCATGCTCTGGTACTCGAAGAGCACCTGCAACATGCCCTGGCTTATCTCAGGCTGATAGGGCGTGTAGGCAGTGTAGAACTCTTGTCTCGAGAGAATCGAGTCGACGGCCGCGGGGACGTAGTGGGGCCAGACCCCTCCTCCGAGGAAACAGAGCGCCTCCGGCGACGTCTTGTTCCGAGCCAGCCTGGCCAGGATGTCCTTCCTGACCTTCGCCTCTCCTTCTCCCTCGGGGATCGCCAATTTCCTCTTCAATTGGAGCCCCTCGGGGATGTCCGCGAACAGTTCGCTTATCGAGTTGGCCCTTACCTGCTTCAGCATCTTCTCCATGGTCTCCTGTTCTAGGTTGGGCAGGAAAGGGTGTGCTTCTACCAATTCTTGGAACGAACCATCCACCTCCGCGAACGGTTAAAATACGCTTCCCCGTCTGGCTAATCGAATCTTTGAACCGGAGACTCCTCGCAGCATTCGTCGTATCTCTTTGCTTGGCGTTGGCTTTCGTGCCCGTCTTCTCAGCCAGCTCCTCGGCTCCTGTCAGCGTGTCGGTCAACCATTATTATGCGATAACTGCCTACGGATACGGGGTTCTGAACGATACCTTCACGTTCAAGAACAACGGAACCTCCGCCGCGCAGATCCCGCCGATCCAAGTGGGTCTGCCAAGTCAGATCGCCTCTAGGGCGACCGGAGTCGTCCTGAGCCCCGCCGGCCAATATTCACTGTCCCAAGCCCAAAGTAACGGCTCGACCATCTTCACGATCACGCCGAACCAGCCTACCCTGCAATCTGGCGCGAGCGCCACCGTGGCCATGAAGACGATCCTGACGAACATCCTGAACTATTCGAACGGCGCGTTCGCCACCAGCGGGCAGACCCTGGTGCTGCTCAGCCCATCTCTGAGCATGAACGTGACCCAGATGAAGTCGTCGATCGTCCTTCCGGGAAGCGGCTCGTTCGCCCAGCCTCCTTCGGGCTTCATCGCGCCCGCCTCGAACTCTACGTCGCCCACCTACACTCTGACCCAGACCAACATCCAACCGCAGGCCTCGGCGCCCTACCTGAACTTCACTGACGCGAACCAGGCGGCTTTCACCCCCATCGCAGTGAACGGTCTCATCAGGACCATCGTGCCGGCGGCAAACGGGACCCCGCAGGTTCAGGACGAGTTCTCGATCCAGAACCTCGCCAGCTACAACATCAACCAAGTCAAGCTGTTCCTGCTCAACACGTCGCCGTCCACTATCACCGTCGTCCCCAATACTGTGCCTCCCCTCATGAATCCCACCCTGCTTTCCTTGGGAGGAGGTGAGTTGGTATTCGCGAACACTCCTCTCGCCAGCCCGCTCCTCGCCGAGAGCAACGTCTCGCTCACCGTCTCCTATCCCCTTCCATCCTCGCTGATGACCGTCGACGGTAGCAACGTCAAGATCGTCGTCCCATTCACCCCCATGATCGCGGCGCCGGTAAACAACTACACGATCGTTCTCGCCCCCGCGAAGGGCGTGTCTCCTACGAACGGGACTGTGATAAAAGACAAGAGCGTCACCCCCCTGACGCAAGGCAGTGCCTCGTTCTCTTACTCCGTGAATATCGGGTGGGCCGCTGACCAGGCCGTGCCTGCAGCCGCGCTCATCTTCGCGGTGGCTTTCGCCCTTTTCGCGATCCAAAAGCCACGGTCTGAAGGTGAGGAGGTCGAGAGGAAGGAGCGAAACATCTCCGACGTCTTGGAGGCATTCGAGGAGAAGACCGGCCTTGAGACACAATACATCGGAGAGCTCGCTTCGAAGCCCAAGGGCTCAGTGAGCAGGGCTTCCTTCGAACGGATGAAGAACGAGGTCAGCGAACTCAGGGGCAGGGCCATCCAGAGGCTTACCGAGATGAAGCAAGACCTGGGCCCCGGAAAGCAGTTCGACTCCCTCACGCGCGTCGCAGAAGCCGAGCGGGAAGAGGACAGGGCGTTCAGAGACCTGTTGAACCTCTACTCTCAATATCACGGGAACAGGATGAACGAGGAGACCTTCCGGAAGCTGCTCCCCAACTATAAGAGAAGGGTCGACACAGCCATCAACAAGCTCTCGGACCTCTTGCACGAGACTCAGAGCGAAGAAAAGTAACCCTGGGTCCTGTCGGCTTTCCTTTTTTCCTTCTTTCCTTCTCTAGGCTGCGTTGATGAAAATCGGGCTGCTGGTCCTGCTGGACGCCAGCACCGCCTCGGCGATCTTGGTCACCATGAGGCCGTCTTTGCCGTTCACGAGAGGCTGTCTCCCCTCAGTGATCGCCGCGACGTATTCCTTCAGCTCAAGCATCAGCGGCTCTTGCACGGTGTGATGGGGGACCCTTGTCCCCGTCTCTTCATGTATCTGGATCTCCTGCGAGACAAAGTCCAAAGTCACCACCGCCTTCTCGAACACGGCGCTCAGCGACCTCACCCGGCTGGGTGTGACCCAGTTCGTGGTGATGAACGCGGTCCTCTCGGCGCCGAATCCGAGCATTATCGTAGCAAAGTCTTCGTTCTTCCCCATCACGCTCCCCACCCTCGCATAGACGGTCTTCGGTTCCTCTCCGAAGAGCCATCTGGCGGTGTCGATGTCGTGGACAGAGGCGTCCTTGACCACACCGACGTCAACGATGTTCTCGCCCCTCCGGTTCTCCCTGTGGTATTCGAAGAGAATGGGCCTTCCGAGAGTCTTCTGGAGGACCATCTTCTTCAGCTCTGAGATCGCCGGGTTGAACCTCTCGATGAACCCGACCGTGAGTATCTTCTTTGCCTTGTCGGCCTCTTTGATGAGGTCCTCCGCCTCTTTTACGGTGCTCGTCATCGGCTTCTCCACGAACGTGTGGACGCCAGCTCTCAACGTCTTGGACGCGACAGCAAAATGGGTCGAGGCAGGCGTGCAGATTGTCACCCCGTCGGGGCTTTCAGCCTCTAGGAGTTCGTCGACCGTCGCATAGCCCTTCACGCGAAATTTCTCCGCGTAGGTGGTCGACCTCTTCACGTCGGCATCACAAACAGCGGCGAGGCACCCCATCTCGCTGAGGACCCTCACGTGGTTCTTTCCCCACCCTCCCGTGCCGATTACCGCTATCCTGACCAAGTGAGAATCTAACGGAGGCGCCTTTCTCGCGGCTTTAACTTTTTTCGGGCTTTTGTCCACTCTACCGCATTAGGCCTTGCTCATCGCGGTCGTCGCCCTTAGAATCGTTATCTCGGAGCTCCTGAAGCTCTTCTTGAGGCCCTTGAACCACTCAAAGTCCGAGTGCGTGCAGACTATCGCGACGCTGTGCTTGTAACTGTCGATCAGCTCGTCCGTTCGCGACCTCGAGTCGACCTGCCTGACATCGGTCACGTAGTCTCTGAGCTTCTCCGTGAGGCCATGAGCCGTGGCGAGCCTGTCAGCCCGCATCTCGTACTTGTCCGCGGACCAGGCGACCATGACCCTCGTCCTGCTCGCCTTGAGCTGCAGCTCACGCAGCAGGTCGCGCGTCTCCTCGACCATGTACCTCCCGTAGTTTTCCAGGCTCTTCACCGCGGCGCCAGCGAGATATGTTATCGGTTCTCCCACGTCCTCGCTCGACTGGATCGCCGTGAGGTCGTAGATCAAGGAGGCGAGCTGGTCCACGTATCGTTCAGGCTGGGCGACTAAGGACGCCTTTTGTTCACGCGATTTCCTCATCAGCTCGATCTCAGCGGCCATCGACGTGCAGAGGGAGAGGACGCGCGTGATGTATTCAAGCTCGAGGTTCGGTATCCCTTCGAATTCGCATCTGAATCCCAGGTCGTCGAGCGAAGCGAACTCGCTAGACGCCTCTCTTGTGCCGAAGACGGCCGCCCTGCTCTGGGGGGCTTCCGGGGTGTCAGCCGCGCCGCCGAGCCTCAGCTCTGGAAAGATCGGGGAATAGGCATAGTTCAGCCTCTCGCCGACCTTCATCCCTGTCTGTTTTTCGAGCAGCGCGACGTTGTCTTCATTCCCTCCTATGCCCGTGGGAAGGAAGTTCACGACTGTGGAAGCCGCCGAGGCGTACTTGGCCACGTCCCTGAGCTTCGAGCTCGCCTCGATGACGGATTCGTCACCCGTCTTCCTGAGTTTGGGAGTAAACAAAATGACATCGGCCTCCGAGAGCACCTGTGAGACGGGCTTCAGCCCCATGAGCATCTCGTCCCCGACCAAGTCTTGGAGGGTCCGATGCGTCTTTACCATCCCCTGCTCCAGGTCCATCGCCATCTGGAGAGTCTCGTCGACGATCGTTACAGAGGCCTTCTCGACGAGGCGTGACGCGATTGAGTACCCCTCGCTCGTCAGACCATAGATCGCGACCCTCGGTTTTGGCAATATGAGAGAACTCTGCGCCCTCATCCCGCATCATGAGATTATAGACTTTCGATTCTTCTCTCGACGGTTGCCTTTTAATGGTCTCATGTAGGCGGATTTCACGATGCGGTACTGGTTCGACCTCCTGACTCCGAAACAGGTCCTGTTCTTTCAGCCTGTGATAGAAAGCCTCAGAAAAGAGAGCAACGAAGTCCTCGTCACTTCGCGGAGATACAGAGAGGTCGAGCAGCTCGCCTCACTTGTGGGGCTTGAACTCAGGTTCTTCGGTGCCCGTGGCGGAAAAGAGCCCCTCGAACAGTTTGAACTGAGCCTCGAGAGGATGAGGACGCTCCTGCCTGAGGTGGTAGGGTTCTCTCCTGACATGTCGGTCTCAGTCGCTTCGGCCGACTGCGCCAGGATATCTTTCGGTTTGAGGGTGAGGCACATCGCCGTCAACGACTCGCCGCACTCGTTGGTCGCCGGGAAGCTATCGTTACCGCTTACTTATCACCTGCTCACGCCCTGGATAATCCCCTACTCCGAGTGGTCGGGTTTCGGAGTCTCACGTCCCCAAATCAGCAGATACAGGGCGTTGGACCCTGCCGCCTGGCTAAAGCGCAGGACCGACATGCCGCAACAACCGAATGAGCATGAAGGCAGGACGACCATCGTCGTGAGGCTGGAAGAGTCCTACGCACCGTACCTGGCTGGAAGCGACGAGTCGTGGTCGGAGAAGATCCTGACCAGGGTCGCACGCGACTTCGGCAGACATCACCTTGTCGCGCTCTGCAGGTATGACGACCAGCTTGCGCGGATAAGGGAGAAGTTCGCCTCGTCCTACGAGATCCCAGAGACGGCGATAGACGGGGCACGGATCATCGCAGAATCGGACGTCTTCGTCGGCATGGGTGGGACGATGACGACAGAAGCGGCTCTGTTGGGCGTCCCGGCGATCTCCGCCTTTCAAGGCAGCTCGCTCCATACCGAGAGATACCTTCTTTCGAAGAGACTTCTCCTAAAAGCCAAGACCATCGACGACTTGTCGAAGCTCGTCGCCAAGGCGCTGGAACCGAGATACGGGACTGGTTGTCGAGTGAGGGCCAAAACGCTTCTCGATTGGATGGAGGACCCAGCTGCCGTGGTCTCGGGCTACCTGAGTTCCGTTCCTAGCTCCAATGAGCGTCCAATCTAATGTGTCTATATATTTCGCGGGTTTCTCAATAGACAATATCGGCAATCCATAAATCGAGTCTGGTCGGTTGATTGGCCAAGTGAAAAGAACAATGGAAAAAACAATATTCAGCAGACTGGCAGAAGACAGTCGACCGAGAGACGCTCATGGTCTCCCAGAAGACCGGGTGGAGTCCAAGGGCAGGAAGTTTCAAGTGATGAGGGCGATAGCGCGCCTGCACGAATGCGACGAAGAGACCTTGCTTGACTGCGTGGACGCGAACGAATCTCAGGTGAAGGAGATCCTCGACGAAATGATGGCAAAGAATGAGGTCGAAGCAAGAAAGGGGGAAGGCTCCAGGACCAAGAGCGATAGGTCGTTCGCCCTGACTCTGAACGGCTGGGGCGAGTACTTGACCGCCCTAGGATCGATGTACGAGCTCCCAGAGTGATGGCTCATCGCCGTCCGCGCCTCCATCACTAAGCGCTCCTTGTCGGGAAGGCCCAAGACAGGCTGCGGGCAGACCGATTCGGTCAAAATACTGCCACACTGCTTATATCGCGAGCAGGCGCGCCTTCTCATCGGGTATCTTTGTGAATCACAGTCTGCGGCTATTTGAGAGCTAGGAGTGTTGCTGGAGCATGGAGTTGTTCGTTCTCAGGCATGGCGAGGCAGGCAAGAGGCTTCCCGTCCGGACGAGAGACACGGAACGCTCGTTGACCGCGGAGGGGAAGGACGAAGTCGACGAAGTCGGAAGGGCCATGTCTCGTCTAAAGATCAAACCTGACCAGATCGTGTCCAGCCCGCTGAAGCGTTCGAGGGAAACCGCTGCGATCGTGGCGAGGGCACTGAAGAAGAGGGACAAGGTGGAGATTTGGGACGAGCTCAAACCGGAGGGCAGCAGACAGGCCCTCTATGCCCGACTCTCCGCGTTCAAAGTAGAATCGAGCGCGGTCATAGTCGGCCACGAACCCTATCTCACTCACATGATCAATGAGGTGATGAGCCATCAGGGCGCGCCCAAGATCGTGCTCAAAAAGGGAGGCCTGGCCCGTCTGTCGATAAGGTCTTTCAATCCGAAGGTCGAGGGAGAACTCAGGTGGTTGTTGACTCCAAGGCTCTTGAAGCGAATATCGTAGGCTATTCCCAGGAAGGGCCCGGCCATTCGCCAGGCTTCGTCGCCTCCGTATTGGACCTTGGGTTCAACTCCGCGAAGCTCTCCACCTACCAGGTGAACGACAGGACCAGCTACAGGATAATCTCCCAGGACGATGCTAAAGTGAGGCTGGGAGAGGACCTCGATGCGACCGGCTTCCTGGGCGTCTCCCCGATGGAGCGCACGCTGCGAGTCCTGAAGATGTTCAGGGAGGTGATAGACTTTGAGTCTCCGAGATATGTCCTGCCTGTCGCGACGAGCGCAGTCAGGGAAGCGGCCAACAAGAACGAGTTCTTGCACCTCGCGGACGAGACCTCGAAGTTCAAGTTCAGGGTGTTGTCCGAACAAGAGGAGGCTCTCCTCTCATACTTTGGCGCGGTGCTGTCGCTCCGCATCCCCACCGGGGTTTTCTTCGACCTTGGAGGGGGGACGCTGGCGATGGTCTACGCCGAAGATTACAAGGTCAAGAAGGTCTTCTGTCTTCCTCTGGGCGCGAGAAGGCTGACCTACCTCTACGGGAGCGCGAAGGGCGGGCTCTTCATCAGGAAGGATTTCGAGCGGATGAAGGACCACATCCTCGAGCTCCTTCCCGGGAAGGAACTGCACGTCGCGAGGAATGCAAAGCTAGTGGGGGTGGGAGGGACAGCAAGGGCTGTCGCACGCTATCA
This sequence comes from Nitrososphaerota archaeon, assembly GCA_027886925.1. The sequence goes on along the minus strand of JAPCJN010000050.1, from coordinate 4,256 downwards.
TATCGACAAGTCAAGGTATCCGTTCGAAAAGCTACACAACTACGTGATGGACTACGACGAGGTCGCCTGGACGAACGCGCAGTTCTTCCGCATGAAGAAGCGCGAGCTAAAGTCGCTGCCATCGATGGGCCTGAGCCGAGCTGAGACGATGGCCGCGGGGTCCTCTGTAGTGAGGCTGCTCATGAAGTCGCTCGGCTTCTCTGAGCTCGTCATAAGCACCCACGGCCTGCGCGAGGGCACCCTCGCGCTCTTCCTTCATAACCATCGTTGGTTCAACTCCAAGAGTTTCGAGCCGAGCACCATAGACCGACAGCTGAGTTCGACAGGGCGAACCCGGACCCAGACCTGGGAGCGCTATATCCGCGAGATGTTCTCTGAGAGGATAATCTCGGAACTCGAGTATTCGTTGCTCCTCGAGGCGAGGGAGATGGTGAAGAACTCGCCCCAAACGACGGACCTCACCGCCCGATTCCACGGGCTGATGGGGGTCGACTCGACTCTAAGCCACGCGGACCAGCTCAGGGTCGTCGTCTCGATCATCTTTGCCGCCAGCAGCAGCTACGCGACAATCCTCGCCGAGGAGTTCAGCTCTATGCTCACTAGGAAGGACAAGGAGGTGATCCGGCGGTTGTCGGCCATGTACCAGTTGCTCGAGCTTCTTGAGAGGATGCGGGTACACCTGTCTGTGTCGAGCGAGGGCGACCCCAGTTCAGGAGGGCGTACCGTGAAGATGGAAATAGCCGTCGCCGGCGTCTATGCGGAAGAGCTTCTTGCCCGCGCCATCTCCACAGTAAGAGATGAGTTTAAGATGGACATCGACTACTCGGTCACGAAGGAGAAGCAGGACACCAGCCCCTTTGGTGTCGAAGAGATGATTCGCAGGTGACTATCCAGAAGGGGACGGCTGGCACTCGAGATAACAACCGCAGCAGAAAAAACGGGGCAATCGGCATCCGGACCAGGGAAAGGAAGAACCACGATGACGATACAAAGGCAGGCAGGTTGATCGCGGTGGAGGGAGTCGACGGCTCCGGCAAGTCGACCCAGTTGCACCTGATGGAGCAATGGCTGAGGCACCAGAACCTCAAGGTCTTCAAGACCGAATGGAACTCGTCAGAGACCGTCAAGGAGATCACTTCGCGCGGGAAGAAGAAGGGGTTGCTCACGCCGACCACTTTCAGCCTGCTTCATGCGACAGATTTTGCCGATCGCTACGAGCGGAACATACTCCCGTTGCTTGAAGCGGGATACTTCGTCCTGGCGGACAGATACATCTACACAGCGTTTGCGAGGGACATCGTCCGAGGCTGTCATCCGGGCTGGGTCCGGAAGATCTACGACTATGCGGTGAAGCCCGACCTTACGTTCTACTTCCGCGTCCCGGTCGATGTCGCGGTCTCAAGAATATTAGCAGGAAGGCCGAAGCTAAAGTATTACGAAGCGGGGATGGACATGAACCTGAGCAACGACCCTTACGAGAGCTACAGGATATTCCAAGGCAGGATCGTGGAGCAGTACGAGTCGATGGTCGAGAGCGAAGGATTGGTTGCTATCGACGCGAACCGCGGCATAGAGGAGCAGCAGCGTGAAGTGCGCGAGCGTGTTGCCAGGCTCGTGGCATCGATGGCGATGGGCACGATAACGACGACTACGAGCGTGATAAAAGACATTGGCAAGCAGTGAGAGCAGCTTCGAGGACGACGACCAGGAGGCGAGCGGAGGCCCCCTCTCAAGGTCCTCGTTTCTTCCCCATCCACACAGGATCAAGGAAGGCGGCCATCGAAAGCTTCGATTTT
>JAPCJN010000050.1:0-2450 GCA_027886925.1 Nitrososphaerota archaeon | reverse complement strand
CGTCATCGAGGGGCCTGACGCGTCGGGGAGAAGCACCCACACCCAGAGGATACAGGCGAAATTGGAGGCGGACGGGCACGCCGTCCTAGGGACGGGGCTGAAGCGTTCGGAGCTCATAAGCGAAGGGATTATCGAGGCGAAGGCTAACTTGGGGGTTGGAAAGCGAACCCTCAGCCTGTTCTACGCAGCCGACTTCGCCGACCAACTCGAGAACAAGATAATCCCTGCCTTGGAGGCGGGTTACATCGTCCTCGCCGACCGATACATCTACACGCTCATGGCCAGAAACAAGGTCCGTGGGATCGCACGACGATGGTCGCGCAACCTGTTCGGTTTCACGATGATCCCAGATCTCATCTTCTATCTTGACGTCAAGCCGGAGGAGCTAGTGCATCGCGTCTTCCAGAAGAACTCCATACTCGACTTTTACGAGTCCGGCATGGACATGGGCCTCTCCGACGACATGTACAAGTCCTTCATCATCTACCAAGGAAGGATGGCAAAAGAATTCGAGAGGATGAAAAGGACGTTCGGACTGGAGTTCGTCGACGGGAACCGCCCGATCGAGCAGGTCGACGCAGAACTTCAAGAAAGGATCGACTGGTTTCTCAGCAGAGCACGATGAAGCGTCCTAATTCGTCGTCGCTCAGGCTCGGCAAGACCTTCAACGAGAACGTCACGACACTTTGCGTATCGCTTCGTGAGTTCGTAAAGTCCGCGGACCCCGCGAGCACCCAGTCGTTGAGGAAAGCGATAAGGCGTGTCAGGGTCTCATACTTGCTTATGCCCAAGAGCCTGAGAGATGAAAGGCGGTTCAAACGCTATGTCAACTCCCTAAGGAGGCTCTCAAAAGCCACCGGAAAGGTGAGGGATCTGGACACGATAACCGCCTGGGCGGCTGAGGCCAAAGCGCTCGGCCACAGTGGGGAGAGACTGGCGCGCGGTAGCCACCGACCTTGCAAAGCTGAGGGCCTCGAGCGTCCATAGGGCGCTTTCGCTGGCGCGAGACCTGGAAGAGATGAAGGCCCCTTACGTGGATGCAAAAGGCCTCAGAAAAGTGAAAGTGGAAAGGCGTCTCGAAAAAATCGAGAAGCGGGTCGTCAAACGCATCGACGAGGAGTTCGATGATTTCCTGTCGAGCCAGGAGGTGGGCGTGATGCACGCGTTGAGGAAGGATTCGAAACGGCTCCGACATCTACTGGAGCTCTCCAAAAAGACTGGTCTCGAGCGGCTCCTCGCCCGTCTTCGCTCGATTCAGGACGACCTGGGTGCGATCCGCGACCACGACCTGGAGATTGAATACCTCCGAAGCAGAGCGAGGCTGACCGGCAGCCGCTCCCTGATCAGAGAGGAAATCGCCAAGCGACACGCGAAGCTCGAGGAGTTCATGACCAAGAACAGAGGAACTGGTCGCCTGGTGACCCTGTCGCTAGAGGGAACGGCTCGCGCGTGAATGAACGAAGACCTGACTATCCTTTTTAACAATGTCAAAGACGGCGAACCTCAGCAGCCCGGTGGTGTAGTGGTCAAGCATACTGGCCTTTGGAGGAGGCGGGGACGTCTCGTGAAGACAGCCGGTGACCCAGGTTCGAACCCTGGCCGGGCTATTTCGATTCGCACCTGTTTGGGTGCTGTCAGGTTGCGGTCCGAACTTGTTCAGGTGCTTTTCTCAATCGACCCAAACTCGCTTCACTTCCGTGAAAATGGGGGTCATCGGTCACGCAAGGGAGACGGAGATTCTTTGCAGTTGCGATCATGAGGGGGTCCGCCATCGGGGAATCCTCAACCGGTGGCTTATGATCGCTCCCCCTTCTGCAATCTCGGCGGTGACGTCGACGATTGTGTACTCCTTGGCGATAGTCCGGGCACGAATTTCAGCTACTGCTTTGTCATCGTGCTCAATGGTGAGCTTGTAGACTTCGTAAACGCTAATCGATGAGGCGTAAGGGGCTCTTGCCTTTTCGAACAATACCTTTAGCTTCTTGGTTCTCTCAGTGTCCTTCGAGGTAAACACGGCCCAGAAGTATCTTGTTTCGAAGAGCAAGTTTCGTTAGGCCTCGGCTTCCCGCATTCTGTCGAGAAGTTTGAAGGCCTCTCCAGTGGTCAGCTTGCTTTGTCCTGCGAAATCGAAGATCGATGGAATCTTTCTGAGGACTACCTTCTCTCCCTCTGCCACGACCATCAGTCGTGTTCCTTCATGTATTCCAAGTTTCTTCCTTATGGAGTTGGGTGTTGTCGTCTGGCCTCTCCTGGTAACAACGACCTCTTTAGTCATGACATCGCAGACGGAATCCTACCATAAATGAATTCCTACTTGCGGCAGATTCCTATTTGCGAAGGGAGGAGGATATTGGATTCGCACCTAATCAGGCGCAACCCCTGCGCGGCTTCCAGACCCTCTTTATCTGGGACCCGGATGTCGACAGGAATCAAGGTCTACTAAAGTCAAG
>JAPCJN010000049.1 GCA_027886925.1 Nitrososphaerota archaeon | reverse complement strand
AGGGGTGTATTATCTGATGACGCGGGTCGTGTATCCTGCTTCGATCAAGCCTGAAGATCCCGATCCCAAGTCAGGCGTCAACCTCGCCGCGGCGGAAGTTCAGAAGAGAGTCGGAATCGGAATAGCCGAAGAGTACGGAAGGCAATACTGCGTGGTAGCCACTAAGCTCCAATAGGGCTCGGACGGAAAAATCTAGTTCACGGCGAGGTCGACCTCGTAGATCCAGATATTTGGTATCACGATTCTTTGTCGCCATACAAGCGTGAAAGCTCTTTGGCTATCTCCGAAGCTCTCAAAGGCCTTACATTCGCTGAGGAGAAGCCCTTTACGACGCTCTTCCCGCGAGACGTTTTTCCTACGTCCGGGCGGTTCGGATTGACGATGTAAAAATCATTAGAATCAATCGCACTGTTCGTCTCAGTCGCGTTCATCAATTCTTCGTGCATCTTCTCGCCAGGTTGTATCCCAATCTGCTTGATTTCCACAGAATGAGGGTCGCGGCCTAGGCGCTTTGAGAAGAAGGTTCGCGCGGCCTCCGCAAGCTCGCCGACGCGCACCGCTTTCATTTTCAATACGAATATCTCGCCTGAGTTCGCAAGCTGGGCAGCTGTGAGTATGAGTTCGGAGGCATCCGACGGCGCCATTATGAATCTGGTCATCTGAGGGTCAGTCACCGTGATAGGGCCGCCTTCACGAACTTGTTTTTCGAAGATTATCAGCACAGACCCCCTGCTGCCGACGACGTTGCCGAACCTGACGGTCGAAAAGACGACGCTGTCCGTCTGTCCGCTTGCGCTGATTACCAGTTTCTCCGCAAGAAGTTTGGTCGCGCCAAGAGTGCTGATCGGGTTTACCGCCTTGTCTGTGCTAATGAAGACGAACTTCTTAACCTGCGACTTTATCGCACAATCGATGACGTTCTGCGTGCCAATGATGTTCGTCGTGACCGCCTCGTACGGGTTCTTCTCGCAGAAGGTCACATGTTTGAGCGCCGCCGCATGGAACACGTAATCGCAATCTCTCATGGCGGTCTCAAGGCTGCGTCTGTCCCTGACGTCACTGAGCCTAAACTCTACATTCTCGCGGTTCCCTAGCTCGCTTCTGGTCTCGAAGAGACCATTCTCGTCGTTTGAAAGCACGATGACCTTTTTTGGTGAGTATTTCAGAAGCGTCCTAAGGACCTCACCACCGATCGACCCTGTCCCGCCAGTAATGAGGATGGTCGCACCGGCGTAGGCGTTCCGTTTGCCTGGGGTCTTGCCTGCACTATGGCTCTGCATCGGCTCAGCTCTCCTTTCTTGCTGTGGCAGCATATCCGTCGTGGCCTTCAGCCATTTCTGGGCGCATGGGCAATCGCAGCGAGTTTAAGCCTATCTATTCAGGGCTCAACTCTAAATAGACATTTCAGCGAAACTGCTTCAATTCAATCTTGAACATCGGGTTCGTCGTAACCGAGCTTCTCGATGGTCGCTTCTTACCTTGGGAAAAGTCCCTGGACTGGGAATCGTATCTCGACCTTTACTGCCTCGCTCTCCGAAGGAGAGGCCACCAATGCGTCAAGTATGTCCCCTCCATAGGCGTCTCAAAGACGAAAAGCTATCTTCACAAGTTCGGGCACGTTGTGAAAAGGGTCCCGGCCTACAAACGAGTCCTTGCTCCTAGAACTCTCTTGAGACCGAAAAAGTACGAGGCAGGCTACACCACGACTCTCAGGCCGCTCCTCGGTCCAAGCTTCACCCTTAATTTGATCAAGGAGGCGTCGATCGACGGAATTGACGTGTTGCACTATTCGAGCTATTACTCTCTATTCTTCGTGCCTTCCTTCGTCGCCGCGCATCGCTTCGCGACTGTTGCCCAGTACACGGGTGGCTCGCTGCCGAGCGGTAGCTTCGCGAAGCCTCTCTGGAAACTGGCGCTCGGTCCTGGATTCGGAGCGACGAGAGCGATCCTCGTCGGCGACTACAAGTCAGAAGTCCGAGCCCTCACGAACTATCTCGGTGTGAGGCCAGACAAGCTCCGGAATTTCGACGCCCCGATAATCGACCAAGACGTCTTTCACGAGCTTGACAAATCAAAGTCGCAGAGAGAACTCGGGATGGACCCTGGAAAGAAGAACCTCTTGTCTGTGACGTTCATACCGCGCCGTCATTCGATTGGCCTCGCAAAAGACCCGTTTCTCATGGTCGAAATATTCGCCGAGGCGGTGCGGCAAGGGATGGGCGACTCTCTCCTACACATAGTGGGGTGGGGACCTGGAGAAGAAGACCTCAGACAATACGTGGTCGATAACGGCCTCTCCGATCTGGTGAAGGTGTATGGGCATATACCGCATCCCCGACTCCCGAGCTACTTTTCGGCGACCGACCTGTTCTTCCTCCCATATCCTCTGGAGCGGCTCAACGAAGGGTCTGTCACGATCGAGGCCTTTGCGTGTTCCAGACCGGTCGTCGCCTTCAAGCGGAACCCGACCGACGAGACAGAACAATATGGGGGATTCCTCGTCGAGACAGATCCAAAGAGTGGAGGAACGACTCTTCTCGAATACGCTCGAAACTCCGATTTCCTCGAAAGGAAGGGCAGAGAAGGACGCGCATTTTCGGCCGGTTTCACGCTGGAATACGCTGGTCTGCGGTTGGAGGAGGTCTACCGAGAAATAATCAAAAAGTAGCTCGGTCAGCTTATTAGCTCCCCGATGGTTCCGAAGAACCATCGGGTAAGACTTGAGCAAAGAATCTCTCTTGAGACTGACCAGGCTCATGCAGTCTGCTTGCAGGAGATTCGGCATCGAACTCCAGGTCATGCCCATTCCAAAAAAACGACCCATAACGCCCGTGTCCGGCGAGGTCGACCAGACCATGCTGGACTCCTCGGTAAACTGGCTGAGAGTGCCAATGTATCAGGCGATTGCGTCTTCGCTCAGGAACGACGTCGGAACTGACTACTTCAGAAGCAAGGTAGCCATCGAAGTAGGGGGGAGCGAGGGGACGATCGCTAGGACCCTGGAATCGCTCGGCGCAACCGTCGAGATCGCCCCAAATTACCCGGCGGTAGACGTCGAGGGCTTGCCCTACCGCGACGGGTCGTATGACGTCATCATCTTGGACCAGGTATTCGAACACCTGAAACATCCATGGAGAGCCGCAGATGAGATCAAACGCGTGCTACGTCCGGACGGGCTCTCGATCTGCACCTCGGTATTCGTCTACCCCTTGCACAAATTCGGGGTCTACGAAGACTACTATCGCTTCTCTCCCGAAGGGCTTCGCATCATCTTCGAGAACTTCAAGATCGTGTCATCGGAAGGATGGGGGAGCGCGAAAGTCCTCAGGATGGCCTATGGCCATTCGGACAGAGGACCGGAAGGGAGCGACCCGATCTCCAAGCACGAAGCCAAACGCCTCGGGATTTACGAATATGGCGACCAGATGAACTACATAATGACTTGGTGCATAGCCAAGAAGACGGGATAGAAAATCGCTCGAACTGGGACCTGTCCGAGACCTCATGCCTGACCGGTCGAGGCCTTCAGCAGCCTGATCGTTTCGTCCGCATGTTTGTCCCACGTGTACGGGCTTATGGTCCTCCAGGCAGATTCGCCGAGCCGGGACCGCATACCCGGATCCTGGAGGATCCTTACCGCTTCCTTGCCGAAGGTCTCCGCGTCGGGAGGAATCAAAATGGCGTTATCCTCATTCTTGAGGAATTCGCCGTATTGGTCGAACCAGCTGCCGCTTGAGATGATCGCCTTCCGGTGGACCATGTACATCACGACCTTGGTTCCCATGCACCAATCGTTGAGCAGTTGCACGCAGAGGTCGGACATCATGAGGTATGGGCTCAACGACGTGTACTGGACTGACCCTGTGAAGATGAAGTAGTCTTCCAAGCGAGAGTTCTTCACTGACGCTTGCAGCGTCGACTTTGTCGGCCCATTACCTATGATTAGAAACCTGACATTCGGGACCTTGGAGATGACGTAAGGCGCGGATTCGACCAATATGTCAAGCCTATACACGGCCGTGAGCTGACCCGCGTAGAGGACGACCGACTTGCCTTCCAGTCCGAGCTTCCTCTTGAGCTCGACTACTTCAGGTGAGTCTGCGGACGGCGGCTGAAATCCAGTCTCGTAGCCGCCATTGGGCAGGAAGAACGCGTCCTCAACTGGAAAGTTGTTCTCGATGTATTTTCCCACGACCTCGTCTACGTAAACCATCGAGTGCGCGTTGTGGCGCGTCATGACCAGATTCTCGCAAAACCTGAAACCTGTCCGGGCCAGACCGAACTCCCTCGCAAAGTCAGGGTCACCGTAGTTCGCGACGAGCGGAATCTTCAGTCGCATCCTGATCACTGCGCTGACCGATCCCACTAGGGTCGTAGTGCAGTATTGCGCGGACACTTTCAAGCGCGTGAGCGTGAGATATAGGAGAATGAAGATCGTTCCGAAGACGAGCGTGGATACCGTCCCGACGCTGCTAGGCGTCACGAGCAAGGGAGGGAAGAGGTACGTGGTGTTCCCACGCGAGTACCTCCGAGGCTTGAGGTTGGCGACAAAGTCCTGAAGAGGGTTCCCTTTGTGAGTGCCCAAAGGGCAGTAGACCAATAGCCTCTGACCTTTCTCCGCGAGTTTCCTCGCGAGGTGATGCCTCGGTGAGGCCGTCTGCGCCTCGACTACAAGGTGCGTGAAGTGGTTAGTGACAAACAGTACCCAGTCCTTGAGTGGTTGTTGTGCAGTCTCGTTCTCCGTGTTAGATTGTGCCGCCATGGTAATCTTATCGGAAACCTGTCGCGACTGCCCGGTTCTACGGCATTTTAGCTTTGAGGCGCGATTGGATGACCTGCGCTCGATTTGGCTAATTAGTTTCTTAGTGGATTGGACGAACTCATCCCTCAGTCCAATCTGTGCAGCTTCAGGAGCTCTCCCATCACCTTTTCGGCGCTCTCCTCGGGAGTTCCGTTTTCGGTCTCGACCACAATGTCCGGGTTGATCGGCTCTTCGTATGGGTCCTGTATCCCGGTCATGTTCGTAATCTCGCCCTTGCGTGCCTTCAAGTATAGCCCTTTGGGATCTCTCTTCTCGCAGGCCTGCAGCGACGCCTTGACGTAGACTTCGACGAACCTCTCGGGGCCTATCATTTGTTTCGCTGCTTCCCTCGAGGTGCGATATGGGGAGATCAGAGAGACTATCGCCACGACGTTGTTCCTCGACAGGAGCTTAGAGACGAAGGAGACGCGCCAGGCATGCTCTTCCCTGTGCTCTCTTGAAAGACCAAGGTCTCTCGATAGGCCCTTTCTAACCTCGTCCCCGTCGAGTATCTCGACCAGCTTTCCCCTCTCCTCGAGCTTTGTTTTGAGGATGGCCGCGAGCGTAGACTTGCCGGATCCCGAAAGGCCGGTCATCCACAGAGTGAACCCTGCACCGTCGGCCTTGCTCATTTCGTCGCCTCCAGCGCGCCCGTGATCACTCTTCCGTCGAACGCCATCTCCTCTGCTCTCATCCCCATAAGCTCGCGCCCTTTCAGGTCGCGCCCAGGCACGTTCATCATGAATATCCCATCCATCGAGTGGACAGAATCGTCAGGTCCAGTGTCGTTCTCGAAGAGATACAAGGAAGGGTGCCCGACGCTCCCGATTGAGCGCCAGTCGAGGTCGTCGAAATAGACCATAAGGTCGGGCTTATCCCCTACCGTGGCCCCATAGAGCTCGGCGGGCTCGAAGACAGTGTTCTTCATCCGCTTGCCGTTATGGTCGTTGATCATCGCAAATCTCCGCTTGAGCTCGTTCCTCTCGCTCTCCAGTTTGGCCGGGTCGACTATCCCTTGGGCCTCCCTCCCCTTGACGTTGAAGAATATCCTCGCGTAGTAACCCCCCCATCCCCAGGCCTTTGTCCTGCTCCAGTCGATCTCAGCCTTTTCGAGCTCCGTCGGCTTCGTCGCCTTGGTCTTGAAAGTCAAGTAACCCTCCTTCTCCAGCCACTGGTTGACGCAGAACCCTCCCTGCATGGCCTTGGATCCGTGGTCAGATACGATAAACGTGGCGCAATCTTCCCCGAAGAGCGGGAGCAGCCTTCCTATCCTCCTGTCTACCATCGAGTAATATTCGAGGTCGATTCTCTCATATTGGTTGCCTTCCTCGTATTTGGGGTGCCTGGGATCGAAGAACTTCCAGAATGCGTGGTGGAGCCTGTCGAACCCTATCTCGTGCATCATGAAAAAGTCCCACCGCTTGTTCTTGGCCAGGTACTCCGCGACGTCGAACCTCTTCTCCGTCATCTCGAAGAGCTCTTTCTTGACATCGGACCTCTTGTCGGTCCGGAACGTCACGTCGAAGACGTAATTCCCGCCGGCCGCCTTGATGACCTCGTCCCTCAGCTCCTCCGGGTTTGTGAAAGGCCTATCCGTGGACGGCGTCAAAAAGCAGGAGACCGTCTCGGCGTTCGTCACGTGCTTGACGGGGTATCCAGGCGGGACCCCCAAAATCACAGATCTGCGCCCCTTGTCCGACAGCACCTCCCACACCGTCTTTTCGTGCACGTTGGACGATGTGACGATGTATCCGTCGTTGTAAGAAAAGCCCCTTCGGTGCTTGAACCCGTAGATCCCGAGCTCGCCGGGGTTCTTCCCCGTCATCATGACCATCCAGGCGGGCACGGTGATGGGAGGGTCGCAAGTCCTCAGCTTGCCGTGCAGGCCCTTCTGGTATATCTTCTTGAAGTTGGGGAGGTCGTCCAGGAGTTTGTCGAAAAGGAGTTCCGGTGGGACAGAGTCCAAGCCTATGACCGCGACTTTGTTCGTCACTCGCTTCACCAGGCCTTCGAGGAAGGATGCTGCAGTGTCAGCGACAAATCTAAGCCGCTCGGCCCGGATTCGATATTTAACGATTAGTCATATGTTAGTAGTGACGCGCCAGATTTAATGACCCAAGTTCATATTCACGAGCGCAGCCTAGTTTTTCCTTTCAGATCGTTCGTCCGGAGGGAAAAACCCAGCAGGACCCTCAGTCCACGAACGGGTGCTTGAACTTGGCTATCGCCTGCGCCACCTCGGGCCTCATGAACTCTTTCGGCGGCACTTCGCCTTCGGCGAACATCTTCCTTAGCTTTGTCCCGCTGAAAGACAGTTTCTCAGCCTCGCCGTGGGGGCAGGTCTTCTCGCTGGCGATCCCTTCGCACTTCTTGCAGTAGTAGAACTCCTTGAAGAAGAAGGGCGTGATTCCGAGGTCGGGGAATTCCTTGAAGATCTCCTGAGCGGCGTAGGGCCCATAGAAGTTTCCGACGCCTGCGTGGTCCCTGCCTATCGTGATATGGCTGCAACCGAAGTTCTTCCTCATGATGGCGTGCATTATGGCCTCCTTCGGCCCGGCATACTGCATCTCATAGTGCAGGACGCTCAAGACGACCGAGGTCTTCGGGTAGTAGTTCTCTATCATCGCCTTGTAGGATGCGAGTATCACCTCGTCTTTGAAGTCGCCGGCTTTCTTCTTCCCCAGCACGGGGTTGATGAAAAGCCCGTCGACCAGCGCCAGCGCGCTCTTCTGCACATATTCGTGGTTGATGTGGGGGGCGTTTCGGGTCTGAAAAGCCACTATGTTGTTCCAACCTTTCTCAGAGAAGAGAATCCGCGTCTCTTTCGGCGTCAGCGTGTAGTCGGCGTAGTCGCCGTGGTCAGGCTTCACTGCGGCCTTCAGCCTGCCCGCGACCGCGCACTCGTTGCCTGCGAAGATCTTGGCGACCCCGGGGTGGGCCTTGTCCTCGGTGCCGAAGACCTTCTTCGCATATTCTTCCCTGGATATCTCGAAATTCCCCTCGTATTCCACGAGGGCGACCGGGTGGTTCGCCTCGTCGACTAGCAAGATCTCGTCTCCTGACCCGAAGTGGTGGTTGTGCGGGCCGAGCAGGAGTATGGGAATAGTCCAAGGCACGTCGTTCTCGAGACGCATGTGCTCGAGGACGTTCAGGTAGTCGTTCTCTCCCATGAACCCCTCGATGGGGCTGAAGATTCCGTTCGCTATGTTAGAGACGACCGTCGCCGTCTCCTTGGTTATCTGGAGCTTCTGGTTCTCCCTGAAGCCTGCGAGGGCAGAAGAATCCTTGGACATCTGCTTGATCTGGACTAGATTGCCTCCGTGCGGCGTGTTCGTCATCTTGAATCCCTCTTGGACGCTAAAGGTATCCGAGCGCCTTGAGCCTCGCCTTGATCTCGTCTATGTCACGGCTCGTAAACGGCTCCGGCACCTCTTTCATCTCGTGCATCGCCACGACCTCGCGAAGCACATAAGTGACGTAGTCCGAGACTGACTTGAAGCCAGTCTTCTCCGAGATCATCTTCTGAATCCTTTCGTGCAATGTCTGGGGTATCGAGACGGTAGTGTATTTCGTCGGCAACAATAGAGCCTGGTAGGTCATAATTATATATGATTATTCATTCCGTTGCTCGAAGAGCGACTAGTCGCGGGTCTCGAACTTTGGCACAAGGAAAAAAAGTGGCTAGACGGCCCCGGATGCAAAATTAGCAAAGAATTTTTAATTACAGGTAATTACAGCCTTAATTATAAGTAATTGGAACCTTTCGCCGTGGTTGCGCTCTTCAACTTCGACATTTTGGTTTTCCTTGCCCTCCTCTCCCTGGCGGCGTCTTTCGTCAACGGGGGGCTGGGATACGGTTATTCCTCATTGTCCACGCCCCTGGCCATCCTGGTAATCATCAACAGGATCATCAACCCGGTCTATGTGGTCACAGAAGCAGGGATGAACACGTTCATGCTCGGTATCTCGGGCAAGGAAAACGTGAAGGCAATGTTCCGTAGAACGCTCCCGATCATTCTTGCTCTCGTCCCAGGCGTTATCGTGGGGAGCCTAGTTCTGTCCGTTGTGGCTCCTTTGTGGGTGAGGCTCATCGTCTATGCATCAATCCTGCCGTTGATCCTCCTGCAGGCAGCCGGATTGAGGAGGCCCATAAAGGCAGAGGGGAAAGCCGGAGCTCCACTGGGCTTCGGGATCGGCCTGCTCTATTCGATCACCACGATATCGGGCCCTCCCATCGCCCTGTTTTGGAACAACCAGGGACTCGAGAAGGGCGAATTCAAGGCCGCCGTCGCCCAGGTCAGAATCGCAGAGTCTTACCTCACTTGCATATCCTATTACTTTTTAGGATTCTTCACCGCAACGAGTTTCACGCTGCTGTCATGGGTCGCCCCCCCAGTCCTACTCGGCATCCCATTGGGGATGTTCATCGTAAAACGCGTGAACGTGGACACATTCAGGAGGGTCTGCATGAGCTTTGACGCCTGGATAGTCGGATACGGTCTCGCGACCGTCCTAGGCAGCCTTTTCGGACTGCTGTATTTTGGCTACGATGTGTGGGTCGCCGTGATCACCATCGACATCCTCCTTCTCTACCGGTTCTTCACTCACAGGAGGGCCGTCCTCCAAAGACAACAGGCGCGAACGGCCATGGCCTGAATGACTTTCTTCCCAGGTCCTGGTGCTCGCGAATACGGGTTTGTGACGGCCCTGACTCTACAAACTTTGCACCGTCTGTGTCAACGCCGCATCAAAGTGAGACGCTCGCCTCGGCCGCGATATCGCTTCCGTCTCACAAACACAATCCGACGGGCACCAGAGTAGTCGTTCGTGGCTCTTCTAGCAGCCTATGACCTTCTCAGTGCTTCCACGGGGTTGAGCCTCGATGCCCGCCACGCTGGGATGAGCCCGCCGAACGTCCCTACCGCTATCGCGAGCAGTATCGCGAGTACCATTATCTCGGGAGTGATCGACGGTGTTATTGCCAGAGTAGAGGAGCTCGCCGCCGAGGCCGCGGGGCCGTTGAACCCTCCGTTGACCGCCCCTCCCGCGGCCCCGCGGGCCGCCGTCGCCGCCGCTCCCACGGCTCGCACCACCGGTGCTCCACCTCCGAATGAAGGCACGCGCAGGGTCCCGCTCAGCGCGCCTATCACCAGAAACGAGAGGGCGTATCCCGAGCCTACCCCTATCACCCCTCCCAGCAATCCTGTAACCACGGCCTCGGCGAGGAAGATCAGCATTATGTCCCGGCTGCTCGAGCCGAGGGCCTTTAGGACCCCGATCTCCTTGGTCCGCTCGAGCACCGAGGTGAGCATGGTCGTCATTATGCCTATGAACGCGACCAGGACCGAGGTGCCTCCGACAGCCTCGAGGAGCGTTGTGGCGCCCGAAGTCACCGACTGTATCGAAGAGAGGAGGGAGCTGACAGAGGTTATCCTGATGTTCGAGCCATACTGAGCCGTGAGCTCGTTGGTGACGTTTGTGACCGTGCTCGGGCTAGAGGCGACCACCATTATCCCCGTATATGTCGCGCTGTGGAGGATGACCTCGCCGGAGGCGAGGGGTATGAAGATCGTGTCGTCAGGGCTTACCCCGAACCCCTGCCCGAACTGGTTGTAGACTCCGCGCACCACGAAAGACCGCTTCGTCGCTGCAGACTGCGAGTTGCTCCCGAAGCCGACGTTGTTGCCATTGAAGGTGAAGGTCGCCGCTCTGCCCAACCCTGAGACCGTCATCACCTGATTTACAGTGAAGTTGCCCGCGCCCTGCAGGCCCGGATTCGCGATAGAGTAGCCAATCGCGGCGCCTACCGTGTCCGTGTCGGCCGGCGTAGTCCCCTGACCCAGGGCGAGCGTCGGAAATGCGGAGGGCAGCTGCGAAAAGTCGATAGCCACGACCTGCGCAAATATGCTGTAGCCGCCGTCCGAGACCTGGCCGCTGATCTGCTGGTAGGGAAGCACCGAGGACACTCCAGAGAACGCCTGTATCGTCGCGACGTCCGCTGAGGTCAGTGTAGTGCCCCTGCCGACCGGGGCGACGAAGAGCGTCGTGGCGCCGAGGCTCGAAAACTGAGCGGTGCTCGCGTTGCTGTAGCCTTGGGTCGCGCTGACGAGGGAGACGATCGTCGCGGGGCCTATCACTATCCCTAGTATGGTGAGGACGGCGCGCAGCTTGCGCTCGGTGAGTGCCCGCGTCGCATACCTGATGAGGCCAAGGGGGCGCACCGGCTCTCAGCTCTTTCTGGGTCCGGGATTTCTTGCCGCCTTAATCATATCACGGACTGCTCCCCTTTCATTTCGTCGGGCAGCTTGCTCCACTCCTTGGCACGGTGCCTCCTCAAGAGGAAAGAGCCGACTACGAGGGTGGCTACGACCGCAGCGACGACGCCATATGCGATGTCGACTAGCAGGGTCTGGCTGGACGAGGTTGTGTTCGCGGTGGTAGTGACACCCCCAAGGAGCTGGCTGGCGGACTTCACCGTCGTCGCCAGGGTGAAGGGTTGCATCTGTGCCTTGCCGAAGGTATCTTTGTAGCTCAAGGAGAGGACGATGCTCGCCGCTGCAGAAGCGCCGCCCGCCCCGACCGTCGTGTTGAAGCGGCCTGGGAAGCCAGCGCTAAAGTTGCCTATCCGCGAGCCCGTCCGCGTTATGTTGCCGATGCCCGACACAGGTCCCGTGAACGTCCGGGTGAAACTCGAGCTGCTACCTGAGCTACTGGCAGCCCCTGAGGTGGTCGAAGAGTTTGTCGTTGTTGTCGTCGTCAGAGCGGCCGGGGCTGTGAACGGGATCGTGACGCTGAATGGCAGCGGTGTGTTGGGGTCGATCTCCCCTAGGTAGACCGGCGTGGCGATGCCTAACCCGATCAATCCGGAGATTGACGCATAGTAAGCAGGCACGCTCCCCTCGTTCAGGATGGAGCCCGTCACGGTGAACCCCGTCGCACTCTGGGTGATCTGGGTGTTCTGCAGGATGAGCGTGACCGTCCCCTCAAGTGTGAACCCTACGGGGAATGTCTGGCTGTGTGTCGCGCCGTTCTGGTCGCTGAAGGTCGCCGTGAGCGTCCCGCTGTAGATGCCTGCCGCTGCGCTAGGGCCGCTCGTCACTCGCGCGATGAACGTCGTGCTCTTGCCCGGGTCGAGCTCCGACGTAGTGACCGGTGATGAGACCGAGACGAGGACTAGCGGCGACGTGACGCTCAACGAGAAGGTGGGCGAGTACAATGGCGTGGTCCCCGTGTTCATGAGCTGGAAACCAGCCGAGGTCTGCACGCCCGCTGTCACCGTGGAATTGGTCTGTGTCACCGAGAGTGGGAAGCTCGCTGTGGTCGAGATTGCGCCGACGGGAGGAGGCGAGACGACGACGCTCTGCGTCAGGGAGATGCCCACCGATGTCGTCCATGAAAGGTCGAGCGTGAAGTTGTAGCTCCCGGGCTTGACCGTGCTCGCTACGTCGACGTCGAAGGTGAGCGAGATTACCTGGTTGGCGTTCGCGGTCGCGGCAAAGGCGGTCGCGCTCGAGTGACCGTTGAGGTCGGTGATGCCCGAGGGCATGGAGAGAGTCCCCTTCACGCTGGTCACCGAGGTCGTCCCCAGGTATTGGAGGTTGACGACGAGGGGCACGCCCTGGCTGCCCGGCTCTGGCGAAGCGGCGGCTGCTGCTGACGTCGTGGTCGTCGAAGTACTAGTAGTCCAAGAGGCGCTCTGCACTTGGAACGAAGAAACCATCTGGGCGATGGGCGGCGGTATCACCGCCGCGGTCTGGCTCAGGCCCAGGGACTGGGAAGTCATCCAGTTGAGAGTTAGTGGATAGCTGAAACTTCCCGGCTTTACGTTGCTGGCGATGTCCAAATAGAAAGTGAGCTGGACGGACCCATACTGGTTGGTCGTCGCGGCGGAGTACGAGACAGCGCTGCTCATCCCGTTCAGGTCAGTGATGCCTGAAGGCAGCGCCAGCGTCCCTTGGAGGCTCGTGACGGGGGTCGAGCCGAGATACTGGAGGCTGACCGCGAGTTCGATGTCCTGGGTCCCGGGAAGAGGCGAGGTAGGGGAGGATGAGGAGCCCCACTGCGCGCTTTCGATGACGAAAGATGTCCCGGCCTGGACCGTCGGTGTGGATACCATGAAGCCCACCATCTGCGTCACGGTCTGACTGTTCGCGTACGCGTCGGCATACTTCGCCGTGAATGACAGGGTGATCGCCGTCCCGCTCAGAGACGAGGGAACGAACATCTCGAGCAGCCTCGTGGCGTTCGAGCCGGCACCGAGGGAAGATATGCTCGTGAGCTGGTTTAGGAGCGTGACTGAGCTGGGAGCGGTGACCGTGGTCGAGATCGGACCGGAAGGAGCAGCGCCCGTGTTGGAGATCGAAACCGTGACGTTGTTCGTCACCCCTGCGACGAGGTGCGAGGTGTTCGCCGCGAAGTTCAGCTCAACGGGGCCTTGA
>JAPCJN010000048.1:5602-13377 GCA_027886925.1 Nitrososphaerota archaeon | reverse complement strand
AGAGTCCTGTTGCGTAAAGAACCCCACTGATAGGCCCACCAAACAGGCCTCCTATGCTCCTGAAAGTGTTCGTCGTAGAATTCGCTCTTACAAGATCTTGAGCGTTGAAGACCTCCGCCATGAATGCCTGTCTCGTCGGTACATCCATTTGGGAGACGCTCTGCCTGAGGAATAGGAACAAGAGCGCCAATGTAAGAGAGCCGGCGAAAGGGATGACGCTGAGGAAGACGCTCGAGACGAGATGAGTGACCACCATAGTCTTCAAGTTGCCGACTCGCTCGGCAATCAGAGCTGCTCCAAATATCGAGAGAGTCGTGACCAAATTCACGACGAAGAAGATGACCCCAAGGTCCACAAGAGATACCTTGTAGACTAAGGAACCAATACGTGAGGAGTGACTAGAAACGAAGCTTCCTCCGAATGAATCCACAGAATAGAACAAGGAGATTCGCTCCATGTCCTCGTCGACCTTCGGTGAAGGTTGGTCGGCCTCCCTCGCGGGGCCGGTCTTCGCTCCTTCGAGGTCTCCCAGCCCAAGGTAGAGCACGAAGAGAAGCGCTCCCACGAATGCATACGTAAGGTAGAGGAGGCGGAAGATTGTCAAGGCGTCGTTGGCGTAGCCAGGAATCGAAGCGGCCAACGCGCCGAGTGAGGCCGCCCCATAGCCCAAGACGTTGTAGTATCCGAATACTCTGTTGATCCCTCCCATGGCGTGCGCCCTCGGAAGAACCCCAGTCTCAATCGACTGGAAGGGGCCTGCCTCGGTCCCTGTGGTGCTGATGTTTCCGATGAGGAATGCGAGGAGCAGGAGCAATGTGCTCGCAGTTAGGGCGAGAAGCAGTCCTGAAGCGACCATAAGGCCGCTGAAGAGAAGGAGGAAGAACTTGGGTCCCAATCGGCCCTCATATCGCGTCAACGCGAGGTTCGAGAGGACGTTGCTGGCAACGATGGCAAGAAATATCCCGATGAAGGTCTCCGTGATAAGGATGGAGCCTACGCTCGGCAGGAAGACCCTGATCGCGGCGCCGAATCGCCTGGCACCATTGACCCAATACTGACCCACACGACGCTCGATTCCAACACGGTCCTCCGGGATGTCAACGGAGTCTGGCAGTGCGGGACCGACCACACCACAAACAACGACCTGCAAGGGAACCCAACGAACCCGACCGTCGCATGTCACGCAGACGGTAGCTAGCAAGGAACGCTGGCTACCACCCTTACTTTTTTCATAGCCACCCGGGTTCTATCACGGGACTCCAGCAATCTGCACGTATGCCTATAGCCCTGCTCCACGGTCTGGCAGACAGCGGCAGAGAGGCGCCGGGCCCGCGTTCAATCCAAGCGCATTTCTCGCGCCGTTTGCCAAAAGATGCTAGATGCGTGCTCATAATGTTGGCACCCAAAGCCAACTGGTTTCATCCCTAGAGGGCCATGCAAGCAGCGACACAAGCTTCGAGTTACTGTAGAGCGATGCAAAGGTTGCATGACGCGGACGGCCTAATCTCTCACCGAGATGCTGAGCCTATGCGGCTTTAGCTACCTTGCCCTGCCGGAGCTTGTCTGTAATGGAATGAATATCGACGAATCTCGCCTTCGAGTCGCTGGAGAGTAGAGTCCGGTGTTTACTATGCTACAGACAAGTTTGATTCGATGACTCTTCACTCCTCTCATCGACCTCAGAAACTCCGACATTTCCTCGATTTCGCTTACGCTTTTCGCCGCGAAGCAAAAGAAACTGTGCTCTCTGTGCAACTCGGGGAGCAGCAGCCCGTCTCCGATCCTGAGGATTATTCTCTCATTGATTCTTGCCTGCTCGTCTGATCCATCGTAGAATACAAGCAGGTTCGCCATCAGAGTCCCCTCCAGGACAGTTGCGTCGATCATGGGTTGGGTAAAGACAGCATGATTCTCTACGAGCCTCCTGAAATGTCTCCTGATGGTCCGAGCTGAAATCTTCAGCGACTTTGAGAGTTCATTATATCGCATCCATGGGTTTTCTTGTAGGGCCTGAATGATTCTCACATCGGTGGGAGATAGAGCGATGGGGCATTTCGGATAGGAACTGATGGTCAGGAGTACATCTTTGGACGATCCAGCAATCTTAGAAATTAGTTCGATTGTCCTCGTCAATTCATCGGCGCGCTCGTATAGCATGATCGCAGAAAAGGACGGTCCTAGAAATTCCTTGAGTTTTACGACTCCCTGTACCAGCGCCACCTTCTCCATGACGCTCTTCTTCGATACGGCCTTATCATCAAAGTCTACCCACATCTGGGCCTCATTCAGGCCGAGCAACTGAGGATTCACTTTGAGCGTCCACCTCGTCACAAACCCGGAATCCTGAAACCTTCTCATCCTCCTGCGCACGGTGTTCTCATCGACGGCGAGTTTTCTTGCCAAGACTCCGCACGATTTGCGTGGGCCTTCGATAGGAAGATTGGACTTTCCGGCACCAAGGATCTCCCTGAGGAGGGCAAAATCGAGTTTGTCCAATTTCTCCATTCAAAAGAAGCGAAATGGTCTTTTTTACCTTTCCGCGGTCCACTTTTCTCCTACAGCCTCAGGGTAGACATAAGTAGAATTCGTTCTTCTAACATAACTCGGGCGAATCGATTTTGGAAGAGCGAAAGGAAAGGTCGTCGTCGTCGGCCGGACAATTGTTCAAAATAATCGAAACCATAGAGATAGAGGGAGCTGCCAAGCGGAAGGCCGAGTCATTAGGTATGCGTTCGACTTCCGATTCGGAGGCACTCACAAGACCACATGACTGACGTTGATCGGATCCTGATCGTCGGGGGTGGCATAGCGGGCCTCTCCCTAGCGACCGCCCTCTACCGTCAGGGTTACACATCGGAGCTCGTAGAACGTAGCCCCCTGTGGCCTGCGGTCGGGGCAGGAATCAACCTACCCGCGAACGGCGTGCGGGTGCTGCGGGCGCTCGGCCTCGGGGAGGCCGTCTATCGGAGCTCCGAGGTGATCCACAGTTGGGGATTCTTTGACCAGCAGGGAGAGCTGCTCTGCAAGACTGACCTCGAAGCGCTCTGGCGCGACGTGGGACCTAGCGTGGGCATCACGCGTGTCAGACTGCAAGAGGCGTTGTTGTCTGGTGCCGTTGATGTGCCCCATCGATTGGGGGTCTCGTTGAAAACCTTGACCCAAGATAGGCACCGGGTTTCTGTCAGCTTCAGTGATGGCACGTCCGGAGAGTACGATCTGGTGGTGGGAGCAGACGGCATCTATTCGGCAGTGCGTGACCTCGGGGTGAAACATTCCTCTCCACTCTATGCTGAACTAATGGTCTGGCGCAGCGTCATACCTACACGTCCTGCAGGCACAGTCGACTTCATGACTTTTATGGGCGAAGGTCGCGTGTTCGGGGTGGTACCGATGGGCGAGGGCCATACGTACGGCTTTGGAGTAATAACCGAGAGACGCTTCGAGGACCCTCTCGCGGGACGCCTCGAACGCTTCCGACGCCGTTTTGATGGATTCGGTGGGCCGGTTCCAGCCTATCTCGCCGCCCTTCAACATGACGAGCAGCTCCATGTTGGACCAATTGAATGGGTGGACCTCGAGCAATGGTATCGTGGCCGTGTTGTTCTGATTGGGGATGCGGCTCATGCGGGCCCGCCACACATGGGCGAGGGAGGCTGCATGGCCATGGAGGACGCCCTGGTGTTGGCGGAGGTCCTTCGCACGGAGGACACAATCGAGCACGCACTAGATGCATACGTCCGAAGACGAAGGCCTAGAGCCGACTGGGTACAAGAGCAGAGTCGCTCCGTGGCAAAGGCCTGGGTCCTGCCTCCCGCCATCCGAAACGCTGCGCTGCGCGAGCGAGGAGATCAGATTTTTCGCGACCGCTATCAACCTCTGATTCCAGTGCCATAGCTTGCGACAACCATTGGATGCTACCCGGCCACAATACCTAGAATTTGGCTGTTTGCGCATATCTGCGCTTGAAAGGCGCTTCTGTCGAGATGAATGAACCAATTACCTATTCGGGGCGGGTCCTGCCGGGCCCGCTACAATACCTAAAATCGGCTATATGCGCTAATCAGAGCTTCGAATAATACTAAGAATCTTTTCCATTTGCGCCTGGAAATGAGGCCGGCGCTCATTTCCTCTCGAGTGATATGGAGCTTAAGAGGCGAAGGATAAATAGCCAAGCTAGTACTTTCGGGATATGCAAAGAGCGCGAACTACTAAAATCCAAGAAGGAGGACTGTTAGATTGAGCGGAGTCTTCCCGGTAGCTAAACTACCAGGCAATCTGCCCAACCTGGTCGTCCTAGAAGCAGCAGTTTCGGGTGTGTCTCCTTCGGGCAACACCGTCGGGGTTGTCGGCCAGAGCGTCTCACAGCCGGGCGTATGGGGAACTAGCAATAGTGGGGATGGGGTCTTGGGAACTAGCGATTCTGGGGTCGGAGTCAAAGGGACTAGCAATTCACAATCGGGAGTCGTTGGGAGGAGCACGAACGCAGATGGGGTCTGGGCCGACGGTGGAAACCACGGCGTCTACGGAAAGTCTTCGAACGACAAGGCCAGTGGCGTGTACGGGATCAATTACGGGAAGGGACCTGGCGTCACGGCAGCGAGCCAGTACGGACCGAGCCTGGTGGCCACGGGATACAACGGGAACCTAGCAGGAGAGTTTGAAGGAGATGTCAGTGCCACCGGAGAGATGAAAGCAGCCACCATCACATCGACAGGCACAGTCAATGCGGCCAGCTTAACAACCAAGGGCGATGTTAGCGCGGGAAACGTCCTTGTGAGCAAGGACGTGATCCTGTTGAACAGCGCTGGCGCAGACTGTGCAGAAGACTTCGATGTGCGGGCTGACGAAGAAAAAGCAACTCCGGGTACCGTTCTCGTCATCAGCGACACCGGGGCGCTCGCCGTCAGCAGGGAAGAGTACGATTCACGAATCGCGGGTGTTGTCTCTGGAGCAGGCAACCTTCGACCTGCAATCGTGCTGAACCGGATTGATTCAGAGCGATCTCGGGCACCCATCGCGCTCATCGGCAGGACGTATTGCAAGGTTGACGCCACTTTCGCGCCGATCAAACCAGGCGACCTGTTGACCACTTCGCCGACAGCCGGGCATGCCATGAAGGTGCTGGATCGCACCAGGGCGGTCGGAGCCATACTGGGCAAGGCTTTGGGTGGCATCGAGAGCGGCCGGGGACTCATCCAGATCCTGGTCAGCCCCCGCTAGCCGGGGCGGGTCAAAAATGGACAACGACGCCGTCGACCGGCTGATCAAACGAATCGTCGATCTACTTCCCGCGGACCAAAACAACGCTCAACAGAATTTTGCGGACTTCTTGTCGCAATCGGACAATCTCTTGAGCAACGTGGCAAATTACGCGCAGGTAGTCTCAACGGCCGGGCCCATAGCCGCTGCGGCCGTCGATCCACTGATAGAGTCTACCGCAGCCGCTACGACCACGGCGACTGCCGAGGCCGGCGCGCTATCGCTGTCACTCACTGTCGACGCTGGCGCTGCGGCATCAGGCGCAGTCACCGCTGGGGTGGGAGCTGCAATAGTCTTGTTCCTCTCTTTCCTCCTGGGTTCGATAGCGTCATCGTCTTCGCCGGACTCGAGCCTCGCAAAAGCGCTACAACAGATCCAGACAGAGGTGAGCGACATAAACATCACTTCATTGGCCTACTATTGGAACGACCAGTTGAACTCCGGCTTCCACTCCTACTGGAACCCTCCAAGCGGTGGAGGTTTGCAGACCGATTTCGACGACCTTGCCGCCCAGGGAACTGGTGGAGACTACGTCAAGAAGGACGCGAGCAACTATCACGACAACGCGAACGGATTCGTGGACAACCTCGTCCCCTCGGCGCCAGCCGGCGCAAACAACCTCATCCCCCCGGAGAACTGGGGCCGTTTCTGGCAGCGACCGGACCTCCAAGAGCTAAGATTCTCACCCTACAGCAAGATATGGTATGCCACGCTCTATCCATACGGGGGTGAAGGCCTCACGAACATCCCCCCAAATGCCCCCCAGAACTCCCCGGGATTTACGCAGATGTGGTATGGGAAACTTCCGCAGGCTCAAAGCGTTGCGAACCCTACAGGCCTCCCGATGGTCGCGGACCCACGCACCTTCCGTCCATATCTGTCGCTCGCGATTCAATCCTACCTGACGCTCCAGAGCCTGGTCAACTTCATCGACAAGAAGCAACCCACGTTCAGCACATTCCTGTCGCAATACAACCGCGACCTTATCGGGTACGCGGACTTCCTCTACTCGCTCTACACCCAGAGCGTCCACGGAATCGTGAAGAGCGACCTGCCGAGTAATGCCGACACTCTGGGGTACCTGACGTTCTACATTTTTCAGCGCGGGCACGACGCAGGGAAACTCGGCGCGGCCAGCGATGCGGTACAGCCCATCATCAATGACTCGAAAATCGGCCCGGCATCGATGCCGCAATTCAGCGTAAACCCCGACTATACTACCCTTCCAACGGCAGGGACTCAATGGAACGGCGTCTACGGAGTCGTCGATGAATACCCACCGTATGGCGCCTATCAGCCTCAACCCTCCAGCTGGGGTAACCTCTCTCCCCCCGGAATGGCCGCACCCTCGTACATAATCGACATGATCAACACCGACGGCATAGACCTGGTCTTGACCACCGACCCATATCCGTACCTATTGGAGTTCACATTCGGGTACTGGCTGTTTCCATGGCTTCAAGCCAAGTTGACGCTGGGGCGAATGGCGCGATGGAAGGCGATCTATATTTTCAACGGCAATGACAAAGTGTGGTCGTTCTTGCAAAATCTGCGCAAAACGATTACGAGCGTGCCTGAGGGAGCCAAAGCACCCTCGTATCAAGAAGTGAAGCTCCGAGACGGAACCATCGCGACTGGGGATTGGTCTACGCGGGAACTGTGCAGGGTTCTAAATCAAATTGGGGGAGGCCTCATAGGCCCCGCTCCTTCCTTCACGGACCCGTCGGGGAAGGGGCTCTCCCTGTTTCTTCTGGACCAGTGCCTCGATAACATTGGCAAGGGTACATGGGCTGGCTCTGCATATGCTAGCGCTGACCGACCGCGCGACGAGTCCGGAAAACCGCTCCCTGCCGGTCTATCGAGGCCAGCTAGTTTTCGCGACCTGCTCGCCGCAGCCGCCGTGTGATCGCTGACTCGAGCAAGAGGCCGACGCTCGAGAACGGGAGGGTCCCCACCATTCCGCGACTCCCGAGGTACCGCATCTTGTATCTCATCGACTTGCGGTTGAGGCCGTAGTGCTCCTTGTCGTCCTTGTTCATGGCCCCGAGCTGCAAGAAGGTCATGTCGATGTTAAGGTCCAGGAGCACCAGCCACGAGGCGAGCTTTCGGAGGTGCAGGTCTACTGGGGCGCGCGGCGCAGGGGCTGCTCCCCTTCCGCGTCCGCGTCGGGATTGGTCAGGCACCTTGAGTCCGTCTGGTCCTTGCGCCTCAGAGCGTGATTAGCGGGTAGGCCGCGGCGATCGCGAAAGCCACTGTGATCCGTTGAGAGCGAATAGAGAGGCCATCCAGCAACCATAAAAGACCCAGTCGAGATGACATAGGACCCGTTCGAGTTCCTCACAAAACCTTAATTAATTTCTGGTCGCGCGATTGACGAATAGGCGATGAAGTCCTCAAAGCACGGAATGACTACCACGAGAAAAATCGCTGTTGCCGTTCCCCTTCTCGTGATCGTCGCGCTGGTCGCTTACGCTGCGCTCGGATCAAGCCGACCAAGCGTCGTCGGGAATGGATTG
>JAPCJN010000048.1:0-5508 GCA_027886925.1 Nitrososphaerota archaeon | reverse complement strand
CCTCGTTGTCAACGAGGACAGGATCATCCACGGCGGGGGGCGGGCAGTTCAACAGCATCCTTGACTTGTTCGGAAGCTTTTCACAAATGACACTAACGACCAGCTATGTTGACTTTTACAGTGGGGAGGTCCAGGACAGCGGCGTGTCTCATCTCTCCTACGCTGTCTTGGGTCAGGGAGCGCTCAACTCTACAAACCATTACAAGGTTGAGTTCACTAACTTGGACGCGAAATCATCGGAAATAGCTTGGTTCAATCAGCAGGGTTCGATAGATAGACTTGATGTCCTTGGTGACAAGAACTATACCGGACCGACCGCTCCGCTGCTAGCAAAGACATTCGTGACCTCTTTTTCGCAGGTGCTAAGCCTAAGTAACAATAGCACGCTGCTCCCGGCACTGCAGAAAACAGCTGAGGGTGTGAAAAGCATAGGACCCACTCAGATGGATGTCACAACGTACGGCCTCACCGCTCCATCCTCCGCATACAGCAACTTTACGGTTAAGATTGCAACCGTCACGGGAGCGAATCTCAAGCTCGCAGTCTATTTGTTTCAAGAAGACCCCAGCACTTCAAACACCTCTTTTGAAGTGACTAGTGTGACGAGGGCTTAGTTTTCGGTTTTTCATGTTGCGTCGTGAGGACCAGCAACCCCTGTTCCTGGTGTTGGGATGTTTTGTCAACAACCGAAGTGCTTTGGCGGAGATCCTAGTGTCGCTGAGTCGAGTGTTCAGATAAATGGCGAAGTGAAAGGAAGACGGAGCAACGTCGATGTGAAAGGGACCACGACATGCGTCCCGAGGTTCGCTATGTTTTTCGAACATTTTCGAGTCATTGGACACGACTGCGATATGCGCGCAGCCCAATTATTTAGGCCGAATCCCCCGGTCCACACGTTCTTTCGCGTTAGAAGCTAATCATCTCGGCAAAAACCGAGACTATGTAAGTTAGGCCGGCTACCCCGCTCACAAATCAGGAGATTCAGAAGCCAAAATCCGAGGTCTGTCCGCAACCGAATGGAGTTATGTCGAAAGAATAGGCAGCCACGTGGAGGTCGTTAAGCACGACCGTCTGACCTTGGCAGAAGCCTGTGTCCTCGTCGTTGGTCGGGTCAACTACGTACATCGATACTTTGTAGTTTATCCCATTCGTGAGAGTGATTGAATAGCTTCCGTTAGCATCTAGGTTCGCAGGCAACCCCTTCAATTGGGTTGAGTTGTTTACTGGCCTGAACAAGAGCGCTGTCACGTTCCCCACGGCATTGCCTGGCGTGTAGACCTTCCCGGTTATCTTGCCGCTGAGCGTAGCTTTCGAGAAAGTCTGTTGAGGCGGGTGGCCAAAGTTGCCAAGCAACGCTACTGCCAGAACAGCAATGGCGACCACGGCGAGGGAGGCGATGACAATCTCCTTCGAGCGCCGCGCTTGGGTTGACACCGCTATGACGTCCTTGTGCGCATTCTTGTCGCGGTGCTAAATATTCATTTAGACGATACGATGAAAGCGAGTCTCTGGGGTGGACATGACTCGAAACCCCGCCTTTAGTATGGCGTATTTCTCCAGGCACGATTTTCCTCGCGGCATTGGGAATTGCAAGCGACAATCAGCCCAACACCTTACGGATCAATTCAGGCTCTCGTCCTATTCGAAATTTGAACTCTAACAGAGACTGGGCCATGGGCCCGCTGATATGGCCATAGCTAGACGGTGTTGGCTAGCGCGGCCCTGCGAAGAACATGCAAATCTTTCTCCTTCCAAAATGGGGACTCATCTCATTGCCCTGACTGTGCCGAGACCGACCCTGTCGAGAAGTTCGATGAACCGGGGATCATCCCTCACATTTTCCAGCTCGTAGTCCACCGCAATCCAGTTGACGCTACCGTCGTGGACCTTGTAGGAGTTCTCCAGCCAGCGAAACCCAGAATCCAAGTCCCCAAGGACGAAATGGACAAGCGCCATGAGGTAAGGGCTCATCCCTTCAATCAGATGTCCAGGCCTAATTCCTCGAAGGAGGCTCCTCGCCTCACCGCTCCTTCCAATGGCGGCGAGCACGTAAGCCCTCCAAGCCATTGGCATGCCCGCGTTATGATAGCGTTGTCTTGCTCTTCTCGAAGCCTTCTCTATTAGCTCAACTTCGTTCATGGCCTCTTTATGCAGGCCCTCGTGCACATAGACCTGTATCAGGCTGCAGGGCCCCGCGGATGCCAGGAGATGGGAGGGATCCATATCGATCACTCTCTTGAACTGTGCAATTGCTTCAGTGAATTCTCCCTGGTAGTACTTTGCCGCCGCGACGTTGTGATTAATGATAGGCGAGAATGGGTCTAGCCGATATGCGATGGCGATTTCCTTCGCGCCCTCAGCGAAACGCCGTTGCGGGACCAACAGATGGGAGTACCACTGGTGCGCCGTTGAGTAGTTCGGCTTCAGCTCCAGCGCTCTTCTGAATTCTGATTCGGCCTCCGTCCATCTATGGTCGTAGTAGAGAAGCACATTGGCAGCGGTCGCGTGGGCCTCGGCGAGACTTTGGTCGAGGTTCAACGCCTTCGCAGCCAGGGATTTCGCCTTCCGATAGCTTGGTCCAAACTCAGCGTGGCCGTTCCTGGCTATCACAGCATAACAGTCTGCGAGTCCGCAGTAGCCGAGCCCAAAACCCTTGTCCTTGTTGATGGCTTGTTCGAAATACGCGATAGCCTTCTTCAGGCCCTCGCTCGTTCTCTCGTTCCAGTAGTGTCTTCCCTTCAGGTACAACATGTAGGCCTCCGTATCATGTGTTGGCTTCCTCTCGAGCCTTGTCTTCTCAGGTCCGATCAGCTCGACCTTCAGTTCGGCCGCGACCCTCTCAGCAATTTCGGTCTGGATCGAGAAGACATCATCCAACTGCCTGTCGTAGTTCTGTGCCCAGATGTGGCTTTCAGTGGCCGCGTCGATGAGCTGCGTGGTCACCCTTATCCTGTTGCCAGCCTTTCTGACACTGCCCTCGACTAGGCTGCCAACGTCCAGCTCTCTCGCTATCTCCGAAGCACTCTTCTGAGTCATCTTGTATCTCATGACAGAGGTCCTCGCAATTACTGCCAGCTCGCGTATTCCCGAGAGCGATGCGATCAACTCCTCGGTCATCCCATCCGCGAAGTACTCGTCAGCCGGATCTGGACTCATGTTCGCAAACGGCAGGACGGCGATTCGAGTTCTGCCTGAGTACGCTTGGTGAGACCTTGACTTCTCATTCCAGGGCATCACGATCTTGAAGACTTCCACTGGTTGGCTCACGTCCTTCAAGGTCTTTGTTCCCTCACTGACGAGTGGATGGTCGAATTTGCCGTGGATATTGTCATAGACCTGACGAGAGAGAAACACGCCGCCGTCGTCCGCGACGGATTCGATTCTCGATGCGACATTCACCGCGTCTCCTGAGATGTCTCGCTCGGACACCACCACGTCGCCCACGTGAATACCCACGCGGAGGTGAACCCTCCTTTCTTCGGGCTGAGTGAGGTTGAGCTCCCTTATCGTCCTTTGGACTTCGTAGCCGCATGTCGCCGCTTCAAGTGCGCTCTGGAATTCAACGAGGAACGCATCGCCCATCGTCTTCACCTCTCTCCCATTGTGTTTCTTGAGAATTGGTCTTATGATCTTCCGCTGCTGGTCTACGAGATCCAGGGAGAGTGACTCATCCCTCTGCCCTAGGGCCGTGTATCCCACCATGTCTGTGAACATGATGGCAGCGAGCCTCCGCCGGCGCTGAGACAAGAGGATATTTTTCCTAAATCGAGGCCCGTCAGTCATGTCATAAATCCATTGTGGGCGCATGCACACCGGGCAATCAGGCGAGACTCCGGGGGGTCGAATGAATCTCCCTCTCCTTGGAATCCTCTCTGGAACCCGTCCATGTGCGGATCCTGCCCGGCCAGCCAACCATAATCACTTGCCGGCCACAATCATGGCCGGATAGTCTACGTCAGGGTGAGAAAGGCTTAAGACACTATGTCTTACGTCACGTAAGACATGCCGACAATAACGGTCAGGATTTCGGATGAAGAAAAGAGGAGACTCCTCAAACGCGGCTCACTCTCAAAGTCTGTCAGAGAGGCTCTCGAACTCTACCTGAACACGGCTGAATCTCGGGATCTCATCGCAAAGCTGGAAGAACTTCAGGGGATGAACCCAATCAGGACTACCTCAGCCGAAGAAGTCAGGATGATCAATGAGGATAGGAAACGTTGAAGGTCGCGGACAGCAGCTTCATAGTGGAGGGCCTCCTCAAGAGGAAAGAACTGCTTGAACAGGACCTCCTGATAACCGTGGACTTGGCAGTGTATGAGGTAGTCAATGCCATCTGGAAGCATCAATTCTTGCTCAAAGACCTGAACGACGGGCCGGCTTACGTATCGATACTCCATGGCCTGATGAAATCTGGCAGAATTCGAGTGATTCGTCCGGGCGCAGAACTATTGCAGAGGGGGTACTCGCTGGCTGCGAACAACAGGCGCTCAATCTACGACACGATATTCGTAGCTCTGGCATTGGATTTGACTTCGGAACTCGCGACCTTCGATAAGAGTCAAGCCGAGCTACTGGAGCGAGAGCTTGGTAGCTGAAGGCACCCTCCAATCGGAACCATTCAAGCACCATCTCAGCGTCGAATCCCGCTGGGCCCGCCAATTACCTAGAATTGGCTAAGCGCTAATCTGAGTTCGAAAGAGACTCTCTATCGTAAGAACTGGTATGCCTTCTGGGTGTCGGTTAGGGGGTCGGAATTCGAGTCAACGACCTAGAGCGAGAACAGATACACGGACGCAGCTGTACGCTTACTAGAATCAGATCTTCGAAACCACTTTTGCTTACGAAGCGGAATCGCTACATCGACACCAAGTTGGTCTGGTCTTCTTGGAAGAGGTTCTCCAAGAATAGCAGCATCTCAGCCTTGAGTTCGGAATCTGACATCCCCGGACGCACGAAATTCCCCACGACTGTGATGGCGGTCTTCGATCCCTGCGGCGTGTAGAATTGGAAAGACTTCGAACCGGCCCTGGGACCCTCAAGAGCTTCGGTCGCGGTTCCAACGGGAGGGAAGAAGGTCAGCCGGACTTTGTGCCTCTCCCAATCACCTTTCAGAGACTTCGCTTCGTAAGTGAGGACCACGCGCTCACCGTCCATCTCCGAGGTCATATTTCTCAGGCTAGCGTGGTTGTGTTTACCCTCAGAGGAGTTCAGCGCCCAAATCTTGTCGAGAGGACCGTTGAATACGCTACCTTCATCCAATAAGAACATACGTCGTGGGAGAAAAGGGGCACGTATTAAGGATTCTTTGTGCGCTACGACAATAATCTCCAGATCGGGCATGAAAGAGGTTTCCAGCGGGCTTTTTCTCGGTATCTGACCTCCAAAATCCATTCTTCGAACCCATTTGAGGGCTCGCCCTGCCGGGCCCGAACCCGGGGATTGCCCCGGGATGGGCGCCGCTTTGACGATTAATCCATCGTAAATGTCGAAGTACCCGACCCGAACCCT
>JAPCJN010000047.1:2705-13498 GCA_027886925.1 Nitrososphaerota archaeon | reverse complement strand
CGACGGCGTGATGGAGCTGCGGCTCTACGAGAAGGGGTTGAGGGTCATACCGCTGATGAGGATGAGGAAGATGAGGGGGATCCCTCCGCAGCCCGGCTACTTCCACTTCTCCTTCGTCGGCGGTAAATTGGAGATAAGGGCGTATGCCAGATAGCATCACCGCCGTTGCGATCGCGCTCGCCGTGGTCGACGCGGTGCTCTTCATCTATGGAGCCTACTGGGCATTCGCCATCAGGCGGGCCTTTGCAGCTCCCATCTATCGGAGGCAGGCGTCCTGGGTAGGCGCGATCGGGGCCTACTTCGGCGTCTTCTTCCTGTTGGTCGTGGTGCTGACGGCCCTGGGGGTCAAAAGCCTCAACGAGAACACCCCCGTGGGGGCGGGCGGAGCCGCGTTCATCTACGTGGGCGTAGTGATGTTCTTCGTCTGGATCGACTCCACAATGCGGGTGTCACGGAGGTCCGACCCGCTCCTCCGCAACACCCTTCACTGGAGCACTCTGAGATGGTTCCTCGGGTTCCTGACCATCGTGGGGACCCTATTCGCCGTGATCTTCAACGGCGGCTTTGCGCTCGCGTTCTTCCGAGACTCTCCCCTCTACGGGCCTGTCGGCGCCGTCCTGCTGTTGGGGGCAATAGCGCTGATCCGCAGCGCCTCGAGGTCTGCCGACGCCGTCCTTCGGCGACATCTCAAGTGGTTCGGGATGTTCTCCATATTCCTCTGGGCGACCAGCACTACGGTGTCAGAACTCGCGTCTCACGACCTGGTGGGCGACCCGGAACTGTTGCAGGTCTTCAGCCTGATAGTTTTCGCTCTTTCCGCATATTTCCTCTATAGGAGCGCAAAGTCTCTTGCACCCATGGCCCACCTGCCTGCTCTGGGAGACGAGTCAGCCTCGGGGACCTCCGCTTGATTCTCTCCACTTTTTGAGGAGCTGCTTCTCCTCGTTGGTCACCGACGTACCGACCTTGCTAGAATCCGCGGCAGCCTGGACGAAGCGCCTGTAGGAGTCGATCGCCGACCGTTCGTCGCGCGATACCACACCCCTGGACGTGGCCTCCTCCAGGCCTTCGAGCCATTCGCCGCTCTGCGGGATCTTGCCCGTCGGGAGCTCCTCGTCGAGGGATGCCATCAGCTTAGCAAGGGTCTCGAGCTTCTCCTCGTCTCTCGACTCTGCCAGCGGGTCTTCGGAAGGAGAGCCGTCGGGCACGTACTTCCCGAACTCGTAGCCCACCCAGTAGAGCATCTTCTTTGGGTCCAGTCGGATGAGCCTATACTTGTGTAGCTTCCTCTCGTCCGGGAGCTCCTTACCCTTGGCGTAGAAGGTGAACATACCGGGATACTTTTTCGAGAAGCGGGCTATGTTCGGTCCGACCGAGAGGATCGACAATATCGTCTTCGCGACGCTGAACACCCTCGCCTTGCCTTGGATCATGACGCCGGTCGCCCCCTTTGTGAGAAGGTGATTGTCTACGAGGAACGAGATGCTCGGGTTCGCGCGGATGAACCTGAGCTTCGCAGCGCCGATCGGCGTCACGAAGTAGAGCTTGAAGTGGGAGAAGTAGAAGGCGACGGGATAGCTGAAGAGTTCCCCTTTCGGCGACGTGACCGACAGGTATCCGATGTTTGATGTCTTCAAGACGTCCATGACCTGTTCCGGAACGTCGTTCTGTCGTTTGTCGAGCAAAAGTATCGCACCACAGGGTTCAGTAGATTTCCTCGGTAGCGAGCACCTCGACGCCGCGGTCCCTTATGAGGTATGGACGAGGCTTGGCGTCGACTGCTGCGCCTCTCATCTTCAATATCTGGATAGACCGCCCCCCTTTTGGAAGCGTCCTCAACAAGACCACCCCCTCCGCAAGGTACTCCTCCGGCTGGAGCTCTCGGTGTTCGCCTGTCGACAAGAGCTCGCTCGTCAAGATGCAGGTCGCTCCGGTCGCTTGGAGAGAGTCGACTAGGTCGAGGACGACCGGTCTCCTTTCCTCCACCTTCGGGAAGCGGAATATCAGGTCTGATATTGAGTCCACCACCATGCGCGTCGGCGAGTGCTTTTCTGCCGAAGTCTGGATGACATCGATGAGGTTCACAAGACCCAGCTCCTTTCCACCCACAGGGATGCGCCCTACGAGCGCCCTTTCTGGGATGCGCCTCAGGTCGGTGGCATCGACGTAGGCGAACTTCCCTCCCTTCTCGAGGCTGTCGAAGTCCATGCCCACCTTCAGCATCTCGCTCACGAACCTCGACTCTGGCTCGTTCATGCCCACGAAGACAGACTTGTCCCCTTCCATGGCCCCGTTGTGCAGAAACTGCGAGGAGAGGATCGTCTTCCCTGTTCCCGGCTCTCCGAGAACGAGGACAACGTTGCCTTTGACGAAGCCTCCTCCCAGCAGGGCATCGAGACCCGGGACCCCGCTTTTGACGACGCCGTTATCTACCATGGCACAAACGCAACTCTCGCTACTTGGTGTAGTAGAGCGTTATGAAATACATCGCGTATGAGCCGATGAAGCTCCCTCCCATCTGCATCGAACTGCCGCCGGCACTGAATCCTGAGAGGACGAAAAAATACCCGCCGAGGCCGGCGATCAGGATGAACAGCAGGCCAAGACCGGCCGCTATCTTCACGCTCCTTCGGTCGTATCTCAGTGAGACGACCAGGACACCGATGGCCGACCCCAGGATTAGCAGTCCTTCCATACCGTGCCAGAGGACGAACACGCCGTTGCCCGTGACTGCCTGGAAGAATCCGGCGACTGATTGGTTCACCTCCGCCTTTGAACCTGTAGTGATGAAAACGTTCACAAAGTCGCCTGACCATGCCTGCAGGCTCAACAAGATCAGGGTCGCGACGGCAGAGAGCCTCAGAGGCCTCCAATTCAGCGTAGACTTGGATTCCAAGGCAGCCAGCGCCAGGTAGCGGAAATTAACTATTAACAGTATGCTGAAACGACCCGGAGAACCCCTAATTTCGAGGATTCCTGCATTCGACTTCGATGAGAAGGATGCCTTCATAAGATTCTTATGCAAAATCGATTTGTAATCGACTGGATTTGGCTGCAGCTGACGTCGCCCTTAGACGTCTCAAACGGAACGCATTGACCCGGTTCTCCGGATTCCAACCGATTTCGATGGTAGGGGCGCGAAAGGCGTCCGGGATCTTCGGCGCTTGCCTGCTCATCGGTTTGCTGGACGACCTGCAGGTGAGATATTTGGGGCTCGATAGGTTCGGCGACGGCGTCGAAATCCTCTATCAAGCGTGCTTCATGGTCGCAGCCTGCGCCACGGCTTATCTCGTCCTGAGAAAAGAGAGCTGGAGTCCGGTGAGAAACCTGTCGAACCTGCTTCTGGGCTTACCGGTCGCGATGCTAGCGGACAACGTCTCGATAGACGCCGGGACGCTGAAGCCGTACTTCATGATAATCCCCAAGGAGGGCTTCCTCTGGAGAGACCAAGTCTTCGGCCAGGTGCCAGGCCTCTCGCAGCTGGCGTACTGGACGAACCAGCAGACGTTCGGTAATGGCCTCCTGAACGGCTACGTCCTAGCGATAGGGGTTCTTGCTGGCTATTGGGCGCTAGAGCGTGCCTGGGACAGGCACGATAGACCCCAATCGGTCGAACCGGCTCCCCTCCTGGAGTAAAGGGATAACAAGATTCTAGTGGATTTCAAAGTAAGAGCGATACGTCGACAAGACTCTGAAGTCTATTGACGGATGGCGCATTCTTCCGCCGGACGAATGACGTTGTAAGATGCTAGACCTAAAGCAGATTGCGAGGAAGCGAAGCATAGACATCATTGTTCCGGAGTTCAACGAGCTCTCCCGGCAAGGTGAGAGGTTCGACGAGCAGGTCGCCTACCTGTCGCACATCTCTGGAACCCACGAGACGTTCCTCGTCGACGACGCCTCGACCGATGGGAGCTGGGAAAGGATGGTCGAGCTTTCGCCGGGGACCAATCCGCAGCTTCATCTGATCAGGATGAAGGAGAACGGGCACAAAGTCCTCGCGATCAAGCAGGTCCTCCAGCGATGCAAATCGAACTACGTGCTATTGAGCGACTTCGATTCCATCGTGACGACGCCTGACAAGCTCACGCACGCATTGCGGAGGTTCGAGAAGGAACCGCGCCTGGCGAGCGTGGCACTCCGACTGGTCCCTGAGGGAAGCTCCATCTTCAGCAAGCTGCAGGACCTAGAGTACGCAATAGGGAGGAAGGTCTTCGGCGGATATCTGGTCCCCCAGGGCAAGCTGAGGTGCGTCCCTGGCGCGGCAGGGATCTGGAGGCGCGAGATCCTCAAGGAGGTCCTCGACGAGCACAGCGGCAGGCATAACGGAGACGACTTGGAATCCACGGCCATAGCTATGCGCAAGGGCTACCGGATCGATTACGAGCCCTCGATCCAGGTCCAGACTATGGTCCCCCAGAACGCCCGCGACTTCTTCAAGCAGAGGAAACGGTGGGCGCTGGGCTCGCTAGAGACGTACGACAAGGAAAGGAGGTTCTATCGAGGCCAGATCAGGAACATCCGGAGCAGGCTGGGGCACCTTACCTTGTTCGACTTTTACGGCTGGTTCGCCGCCCTCTTCAGCCCGCTGTTCATCGCGAACGCTTTTTTGAACCACTTCATGTTTGGCGTGTCCCTTTCCTTAGGGCTGGCTATGACGTCCGCGATGTGCTACGTCTCCCGGAACGAGATAAAGGACAAGAAGGAGCTGGCGCTCATACCCTTCTTCCCTATCTACATCTTCCTGGCTACCATGCCCCTAGTCGCGGCGTTGTATGAGTTCGTCGGTGCGAGAAAGTCTCACAGCAAGAGTTTGCCGTCTCTGCAGGTCAAAGGCTTGCTGACCATCGATTCGGCCAGCGCGCCGGCGATAGCGGCACTCCAAAGAAGCGCGTCTCGGATTTCGTGAAAGCAGTCGCTTCTCGAAAAGGCGACGATCGGGGTTTGCGAAAGAAAGAAGGGACATTGTGCACCTTGGCGGCCCCGAAGAGATCCGGATCGTTCAATCTTCAATGTCGAAGGGCCGGCAGTGTGGGCTGGAGTCAGCGTCGAGGTCACAGTAGCCCGTCCCATCGCGCTTGAACGGGCATCACGCAGCGGCAGCATAAGAGGGCGGCGCGTCCTGCGGGCTGCCTCCCCAACTTGAAGGGTTACCGCCGAGGGTGAAGTCGAGCGTGGCTCCGTTTCGGACGGTGCTCCATGGCAGCCACAAGCTGGTGGTAGGATTGCCATTGAGCTTGAGGCTTTGTACGTATGGCTGGCCGTCTGAGGCGGCAGGCGCGTTGATCTGGAGAGTGTGCCCTCCTGACAGGTCCAGTGTCGCCGAGGTGAAAAGCGGACTACCGATGACAAACCCGCCGACGGCGGTAATCTCCGGATAGACCCCCATGGCTGCGAAGACATACCACGATGACATTTCGCCGCCATCGTCGTTGCCGGGGATGCCGCTGGGCGTGTTCGTCCAGAGCTGGGTCTCGATCTGCCGAACCACATTCTGCGTGTGCGAAGGAGCTTGAGCGAAATCATATTCCCAAGGGACCTCGACGCTTGGCTCGTTGCCCATCCAGGCAAACAGGCTGTTCGGTCCATCGTTCAGCTTGGAAAAGAACTTGTCGAGCCGAGTTACTACAGCTGCGTTGCCGCCCATCTTACTGAATAGGCCGCCCAAGTTGAACGTCGCCATCCAGCAATATTGAGCCGAGCTGCCTTCCTGGAAGCCGTTTTGACTGGCTGGGTCGAAGCCTTGGGCCCAGGTCCCGTCTGCGTTGCGCGGCTGGACATAGCCGCTCGCGGTATTGAACAGGTTCTGCCAGTTCCCTGAACGCTGGAGATACGTGTTGTAATCCGTGGAGTTGCCGAGGGCGTTTGCAAACTGGGCGATGGCGAAGTCGTCGTTGGCGTACTCCAAGGTTATGGAGGCCGAGGCAAGCCCGGACTGGAGATCGGCGGGCACGTAACCCAGCTTCGCGTAGTCCGCGTAGCCTTCGCGTATCTGGGATTGGCCGCCTATCATGGCCTGAAGAGCCGCCGACGTGTCGAAGTTGGTGGCGCCAAAGGTGTAAGCCTCTGCGATTATGGCGTCGCCGTCGTCGCCGCTCATGCCGTGCGAGTCGGCGTTGGCTTGCTCCCAGCGTGGGAGGGAGCCGCCGCTTTGCATGGCGTCGTTGACGAGGGACTGGGCGACGTCGCTGGCGGTCGAAGGTGCGATGATTGCCAGCAGTCGGATCTGGGTGCGATAGCTGTCCCAACCTGGGATGTTCTCATATTGGGCGTGGCCGGCTGGGGTCGTGTGCACCTTTCCGTCAAAGCCGAGATACTGCCCGTTGACATCGCTGAAGATGTTGGGATGGAAGAAGGCGTGGTAGAGGGCTGTGTAGAAGGAGACGGTCTCATCATGCGTTCCTCCCCCAACCTGGATGGAATTCAAGACGACGTTCCATGCAGCATCTGCGTTTTTGGCGACGGAAGCGAGGTCGAAACTCGAACTCTCAGAAGCGAGATTCATCTGGGCGTTGGCGACGCTCACGAAGGAGATGGCGACCTGGACGCGGACGATCGGATTCGAGGCTGTGTTGAAAACGACGAACGCGCCCGTGTGTTGCCCGCTGCTGAAGTTCGAGCCGTGACTGACGGCGCCCTCGTTCCAGGTGCCGTAGCCAGCGAAGGGCCGGTCGAACTTGGCCGCGAAGAAGAGCAAGTATGGGTTGCTGCCACACCCAACGACGCTTTCAGCAGAACCGGTAACTTCGTCTGTGGCAGGCACGATAGCTACGCCGGAATTCGAGTCGCCGTTGATACTCCCTCCCGCGTTAATTATCATCGTCGAAGCCGACGAGGCTGGGTAGACGAACTGACCTACGCCGGTGTGAGGTGTCACGCTCAGCGTGGCTGTGACGTTCGGGCTGTTAAGATGGACTTGATAGTGGCCGGGACGGGCTATCTCGCTGTTGTGAGAGAAGCTGGAGTAATACTGGGAGCCGCTCGTGGCAGGCGAACTTGAGATGTTGCCGACGTATGGCATGAAAGGAAAGTCCTGGTAGACCTGACATCCGCGGCCGCTGAAGTGGGTGAGGCTCAGGTCTTTGATCGTGGAATCGTTGTAAGAATAACCGCCGGGAGGGTTCGAGACAGTATCGGGGCTCCATTGCACCATGCCCAAAGGATACGCGGCTCCCGGAAAGGTGTCGCCTCCGCCGATGTTGATGCGAGTCGCTGTGCCGATCAGAGGATTGACGAACTGGGTGAGGTTGAGGAGTTTGGCGGGGCTTTGAGACTGAGTGGAACTCGTGGACTGTAAGAAACTCGTGGAATGAGTGGAACTCGCCGAACCGGTAAGACTCGAGGACTGGGTGAAACTCGTGGATTGAGTGGAACTCGCCTGCTCGCTAGAGGTCGTGGTTTGACTTTGGACGAAGAAAAGATTCGCTGCGTTTAGGCCCAAGAGCAGGAGGACGGCGGCAAGGGCCACCCCGAGGAGTAGACCATAACGTAACGTGTTTTTGCGCCTCAAGATTTGTGTCCCTTTTTGAGCAACAACCTGTGTTAACTTGGATTTATACCCTGTCAGGTGGAATGTACTGGTGCGTTGCACCGTTGGGGAGCGCAACCAGTGGCTGATTCGAGCGTCCTTGATCTGTATCGTTTGCCCCGACGACTGCCTAGGTCATGTCAGAATTTCGCTTGTGAAAAACCGAGGTTTCCGCATCGGGATTGTCGGCTGACGATGGAGACATGAAATTCACGCCGATCGTCATTACGGATTTCTGGCCATGAGTGCTAAGATATTTTTACTTCTGCTATCTGCCGTTGCCAGGCATAAGCGGCCACCAGCTCCATCAATCCTGGTCAAGCATAATTGACGACCGTCGATTACCCGACCGGGAAACAGTCGCATATGGAGGGTTGGAGCCTGCATTGGGAGCACACCAGAGCGCCCTCCTTGTCGCGCGCGAGGTGTCTCCCGCAATAGCATATCATCCCAATCGCGCTGGTTCCTTCAGGGGCATGCGACTATTAGCGTTACTGACGACGCTCTTGGACGCACACAAATTCCCTCGCGTCCAGGAACCGAGGCCCGAAGAACAATCTTCGGGGAGGCTTTTATCCTCACAGGTTCTGCATGGCTTGATGGCGGCGCGAAGGATTTTGGTCGTGGACGACGAGCGCGACATAACCGACGCCTTGAAAATCGGACTTCAGCAGCACGGGTTCGTTGTTGACGCATACTACGATCCTGTGGAAGCCTTGGCGAAATTCAAGCCGGGCGTCTACGACGTGGTCATCAGCGACATCAAGCTTCCCAAAATGAACGGCTTTGAGATGGTCTACGAGATGCAGGAGATGGACAGCGGTTTCGAGGTCCTCTTCTTGACAGGCCACGTCGACATGTATCAGGAGTTGAGCAAGCTGTTCACCAAGATGAAGATACGCGAGGTCATACAGAAACCCATTGCGATAAGTCAGCTCGCAGAGAAGATAAAGGCGCTCGAGACGTCGCCAGGCGAGAACGCAAACTTCAACAGCGCGCTCAGCCTTGAGCAGATCTCAAGGACGCTGAGGAGAGAAAGCTCGTCCAAACCTGAGTCTGACGCGCCTCGCAAGGAACTCCTCGAGACGATATTGAAGACGGTAAGCCGCGGCAGGGGGACGCTCGGCAACATCGCTCAACAGATGCGGCCTAAGTTGGAGTTCACCTGGGACGAGTTCATAGGGGCTGTGAACTACCTGGTGGCGAAGGGTCGGCTGCAGAGCAAAGGCGACGGTTTCGAGGTCCTGTATTCCATAACTGAGGAAGGGGAAAAACAAGTCCAATGATAGCGAGCTAGCTAGCTCGCCACCTACGGACCGCGAGGCGAGAAAGCTGAAGGCGAGGACTAAAATCCTGTCCGAGGTAGCGGTGGGTGGATGCGAGTCAGGACAATCCTGATAATTGGAGTTCTGGTTCGCGAGGTCTTCAGTTTCTGGACGGGTCATCCTTTTGATTTCGAGATCTGGGTCAGGACTGGTTACTGGGTCGCAAGGGGGCTGAGCCCATACGCGAGCATCCCGCTCGCCCCCGGCCTGAGCTTCGCGAACGACTTTGGCGGGCCAGGCCTTAACCCTGCAGTCGGCTATTTGCCTTTCTGGCCGCTCCTCCTCGGCGCGATCTATGAACTTTACGCCCTGGGAGGCTCGGGCAATAGGTTCGCTTATTATTTCATGTTGAAGCAGCCTATCATATTCGCAGACGTCCTCTTGGCCTTCCTCTTGTTCTTGTATGTGAAACGATGGAACCCGGGTCGGGCGCCTCAGGTGATGGCCCTTTGGCTGTTTTCCCCTTTCACGATAATCCTCTCCGGGATATGGGGCATCTTCGACTCGATGGCCATGGTCTTCGTCATCCTGGGCATTCTGGCGCCCTCAGGAAGGGCCAGGTCGGTCTGGGAAGGAATCGCGATTTTCGTGAAATCGATCCCGATAATCTTCATCATTCCCGTCTCACTTTCACGAGAAAATTTACGAGAAAAGAAAGTGCTCAACTTCGTCATCGCCTTGGGCATACCGGTGTTCTTCACCGTACTCGTTGTGTATTTGGCAGGTTGGCCGTGGTTACGCCCTCCGGGAGCAACAGGCGCTGTCTTAACCACTCTCACGAGCACGCTCCCGAAGAGGGGCTTTCCTCTGTCCCTCTGGGGCACCTTGCTCTACCTGAACACCTTGAACGTGATCCCCAATTCGATGGTTTCGAGCATCTTCGGTTGGGCAGGCTACA
This sequence comes from Nitrososphaerota archaeon, assembly GCA_027886925.1. Next base: position 3,747 of record JAPCJN010000047.1, on the reverse strand, counting down.
TCTGGATCCCTGCCGTCGTGATAGCCAGTCTTTTGGGCTTTCGCTGGTTCGGATTCGGGACCGACCGCGGAGTAATTCAGTCGATGCTCGTCGTAACGTTGGTCTTCCTCCTTTTACGAGGGCAAGTGAATGAGCAATACGCGGTCTATCTGCTCTCGCTCCTCCTGATCGACGCCGCCATCTGGAGCCCGAAGAGGATGAGGCTCTTCTATGCGGTGAGCGTGGTCATCGTCGTGGCGACGGTCACTAACAACTTCCTCTTGATAAGGTTCCTGACGCCGATATATCCTAACGCTCTGCAGTTGGAGGCCCAGCTGATCGGCGAGGTTTCCTCGATTCGGAATGCTCTGCAGTATGTCGAGGGGCTCTCATTCTCGGGGCTGAATATCTGGTACTTGGCCGCGTTGATCAAAGAACGGAGACGCCCAGCGCCGTGACGTTTTGAGCTCGCGGGACTCGGAAGAGAGCAGGGCGGGGGAGCCTTCCCCGACAACCCTGAAAGGCAAAGCCATCCGACGCTTAGGGACGAGTTTGCAGGGGCACCCATTGTCTATATTAACCACTGCGGCGGGTCCGCGACCGTGAAGAGCCGTCTTCCAAAGGGACTAGGGATATCTATTCTGATGCTAGTAGTTTTCACTTCACTCGTCGCGATGCCGGTCATGGCTCAGCAAGACGTACCGGTTCCCGGCGCGGAGCCTATCTGGGCCACCTTGAACGCAAGCGGTACGGGGAATTATCCCGGCGGAGACGAGCTTTTCACTGTCTTCGTGATCAACTCTGCGCCTACTCTAACCGAGACGGAGACGGTCCAGAACATGACCCTGACGGCCCCGTTCGGCCACAACTTTGGAATAGGACTCCCATCCACGATATCACCCGGACAATCCCTCTTATCGACCATACACCTGCAGATTCCAACCAACTTCACTCAGAAGAGCTTCACAGCGAACCTCGTTGTTCACGCAACGCTGAATAACGGGACTACCAACCAAGGAGTCACGCTCACCGGCACCGCGAACGTTAACATCTTCGCCCTCTC
>JAPCJN010000047.1:1189-2695 GCA_027886925.1 Nitrososphaerota archaeon | reverse complement strand
AGCGGGCCGTGCGTCAGCAACGCCCGGCGGGCAGGCTCATCCACCGGCCAGACCACCACAGCCACCCAATCGGGCACCCAGACTGGCACCGTCTCCACGACGCTCTTTGCGCTAGGAGTGGCGGCGCCGTCGATAGTCGTGATCATTCTGCTGGTCCTCCTCGTCCAGGCGAGAGGGCGTCCCAAACCAACTGCGACATGAAGCTCTGTTCCGATTTTGAACACTGATCGTCTGTAACGAACAATCGGCGTCAAGAATTTGTCAGCTAAGAAGGCATAGGTCAGGTCAGGCTTACGAAAATCGCCACAAGACTCCGACTCCAGTCCCGGTTACTTTTCAGGTCTCCGAACCGCGGACCACGTCGAGCCTTCCAAAGTTCGTTTCTGATCGCCTAAAAATTCAGAACGGCTGCGATACGACTTCCTAAAATTACCCCCCTCCTCATCCCGCCATGTCATCGAGTTGGATGGTCATCGTGACCGTGTTGTTCTGCCCGCCTTCGTTCCTTATTGTGACCCCGTATCCGTTCTGGGGCAAGAAAGAGAGGCCTAGGCCGGTCAAGTTGACGGACATTGTGTTATTCGCCGTGTAGAGCTGCCCGGAAGAGGTGAACAAATTCGAGACCTTGGCGCTCCCGATTGTGACCTGAATTGGATATTGTGCCGTGATTGTCCCGCTCAAATCCAACCCGTCCGGGTCCAACGCCGCGATCAGGTAGGTGCCAGACGTCCCAGACGCAAGGCATCCCTTGAAGTTCAAGGTCACGGTGGATGTCGCCTGAGCCGCTGGCTGAGGAGCGGAGAAGACGCAGCCGGCAGGTACGACGCTTGAGGACTGCGTGGTGGATGACGCGGAAGTCGTCGAAGGTGAGGACGACGACGACGACCGGCTGGTCTGTGTAGCCGACGTTTGGCTAGTCGAAGCCAAAATCTGGCTGGGCGACGTCGTGCTCTGGCCCTGAGAGGAGAGCGCAATGGCACCGGCGACGGCTAACACCAGCACCACGACGATGATCACTGCCACTGCCATCCTCCCGATTCCGGGGCGCGAATTCATGGCAACCTTGTCGTCACAATATTCGACTTTATTATTTAAGGCGTCATCAAGATTCTTACAGTGCTTGGATGCCTTCTTAGCGTCATTCTGAGGTTAGCACTAATCGGTCAGCAAGTCGTCGATAACCATCCTGAGAAGATATCACAATTGAAAGCGGACGCGGGGTTCCTGCCCCCTCATGGCAAGATAGTCTTTGCGATGGAGAAGGTCGAGGCAATCCCTCGGACTCCGGGGCTAGTCTCATCGTTGCCTTTCGAGCCACCTGAAGTGTGCCTCCATACGAAATGCATTGAGACAAGATAAGTGACCGGATAAGAGACAATCGCGCCCACGATGTTGCCGATCATCGGAGTGACCGATAGAGTCACCAATAAGGCGAATTGAACTCCTAATATGGTCGCGTTCCCCATCGCATTCGCTCCTTCGAATTTGAGTAACCTGAAGGGCAGG
>JAPCJN010000047.1:0-1179 GCA_027886925.1 Nitrososphaerota archaeon | reverse complement strand
GTTCGACGCTCCGTCGTTAGGCGTCCGCTCAACGTGGACTGTGAAGTGCTCGTTCAAGAAGAAGGAGGCTGCGACACCCAAGGCGAGCGCAGCGACATCAATCGCCAAGAACGTTGGTGATGCGTATGCGTCGCTTGGGGCGCTCAACTTCCCATAAAGTCGCAAGACGCCGAGCGTCAGAATACCTTCTGCAAGGAGGAAACCAATCCCTGACGCTATGGCGAACTTGGCAAACTTGAAGACCCCATAACGCTCGTCCAAGTCGATGAGTTTCTGTCGGATGTCTCGTGCTGACCGACTCGGGATTCTCCCCTTCAACTGACAACCAATCCGAGCGCTATCAGGGTGAAGCGACACAAATCCTTAGCGGCGGAGCAGAGGCTTTGACGTTGAGATCAGGCCAGGGTGTCTTGGGTCTTCGTTCTCCCTTCGACCGTCTGGGTGAGTGAGCAGGTGCAATTTCTTGGGAGAGCTCCTCGACGGCGAGGTCAGGAAGGGGAAGCACCTTGCGATAACCCGAAAAGGCAACCCAGCCGATGCATGGAAAACAATGAATCCAGTTGGCCCAGCTGGGTCATCCCTCGCAGGATGGTGGGCTGTTTGCACAATCATTATTTCGGCACCGAGCGCTCTCTCGCTCCTAGACGTCCTCACGGGCCGACCAAAAGTCTTGTATGCCTAAAACGTGAGGGACACGACGTGGCTTTACAAGAGCTGAGCAGGCAGGCAGGCAGGCAGGCGGTTTAGCGAGACTTTGACGCTCTCGGACCAAATCTTCAACTTCGCAACGAGCCTGATGGAAAAGTCAGGTTACGGTGGATTATTCCTGCTGATGCTGTTGGAGAGCGCGACCCTCCCGATCCCGAGCGAGGTGGTCCTTCCATTTGCCGGATACCTTGTCTTCTTGGGAAAGTTCGATTTTTGGACCGCCGTGGCGATTGCCTCTGTCGGCAGCATGGTAGGCACCCTGATAGACTACTCCGTCGGCTATTCATTGGGCAGAGAAGCGATTCTGCGATATGGAAAGAAGGTCAGGCTTGACGAGCGTCGCCTCGCGAGATCCGAGAGATGGTTCGGAGGCGAGTATGGAGAATTGACCGTGCTTCTCGCGAGGTTTGTCCCACTGATACGGACACTGATTGCGTTTCCAGCCGGGATCGCACACATGAAGGTCTGGAA
>JAPCJN010000046.1:6676-13628 GCA_027886925.1 Nitrososphaerota archaeon | reverse complement strand
CACTCTTTATGTAGATGCGCCGAGAAGAAGACGTTGCAATGAGTCCGAGAAGGTCTCCCAGGCATGAGCCTGAGATTAAAGAGATTCTGAGCGATCCGAAGCTCCTCGACGAGTGGACAGGAAGGGTGGTGAAGGGTTGGGAGAGAGTCGGGACAGCTACTCAAGATCCTTGAAAGCATCGAAAGTAGCCTAGAGACGAGGGCCATCGTTGCGTTCAGGCGCTCGCCTGAGACCTTCGTGAGAGAAGCAAGGACCCTGGAGCTGGTAATCGACCTAAAAAAGGGAGAAGCTGCGCAAGTTGGCCTAGGAAGGGAGGCGGCCTATCAAAACGTCGTAATCTTTCGTAGGTTCATTGCGCCTCCGCCTCGGCCTGATTGCCACGAGCGAATGACTGGCTGTTACAGTGTTACCTTTCCAGAAAAGCTGACTTGCTCCCAGCTTATGGCCGACGCGTTCTTTATCGACAGGGTGCCGAACACTTCTGAGCCCACTGGCGGCGGGCCATAGCTTGTCTTTGGGATATAATAATAGTCGACCGTCGCGTTGACGGACGCCCGTTGTCCAAACTCTAGGGTTGGAGATGGCGCGATTGTGCAGCTTGAGGACGAAGTTCCAGATTGGACTCCGGGTGCTGGGAACCATTCCAGGTCGATGCACCCAGGATCCTGACTGATTATGATGTTCCCGGAGGTGTATCCGCTTTGCACGGCGAGCGAGCATACCTTCGTGCTGACGCTGCAACCCAAGAGCTCGACGGAGGCACAGTTGGTGGGGACGCTGCAGGAAGTCGTGCTCTTCGATGTTATCATAGAGCTAGCAATGGTCGTTGCGGATGTCGTAACGGTTGTGGTGGTCGTTGTGCTCTTCGCCTGCATGGAGAACGCTGAGAAGTCGAACGCTGTCCCGGCTACTATCACCATGACCGCGACGAGAACCGCCAACAATTCGCCTAGACCGAGTCTCGAGGTCGCTCGATTCATCAATTCCTAACGAAGCCCTCGCTGGCTATTGAACCTAGCAGCCAGAACAGGTTAAGAGGAGCAGGGGATGATTTCGCCATGTATAGGGTTCATTGCGCCTCCGCCGGGGCATTTTACCGCATGCGGGCCATAGGATGGTGGACGGGTTTGTATTGCGTCCCTCAGGAAACGGCGAGGAGGACCGCGCTCCGTCCTCCAGCGTCTTTCAGCACTGAGTCTGTGGTCAACAGTGTCTGGGCTTTGTCCTCCCTCGTCGCCAATGCGAAGCAATCCGCCAACGATAGGTCTCTTCTCTTGACTTTCCAGACGGCGGCGACCCGGGTGATCTGCTCGTTGGGCGGCACGCACCTGATTCTAGACCGACGGACTTGCACGTACCAGTGCTCCGCTGTTTCCATCCCCATCCTCTCGCCAGTCTTGTAGTAGAACTCGGCCAAGTTTACCTCGCTCACGAACCCACGGGCGCTTCCAGAATTGACCCTGTCGAAGTATGGCTTGGCTGCCTTCGAGCCAGCATAGTAGAGCGAGATCGCGCCCGCGTCGAATACGTAGCTACGGGCGTTCAGACTCAACTTCGCGCCTTCTGTCCCTTGAAATCTCCCTCGCGACATCGAGCATTGCGTCGCCGCCGGCACCGAAGCTCTCCTCCATCGACTGGGAGGGCTCGATAGTTATCTTGCCGTCCACCTCTCCTATGACCACCGCCCGCCCAATCTTGTGCTTCTTCCTGAGAGCGGCCGGAATCACGACCTGGCCCTTTTGGGAGACGGGCACAAGCTTGTTCATGAGGGGAACACTGTAGCACCTTCTTATATGTATTACATGAACGCATGTGCTACCTGGCAAACCTGCGCGATGTTCATTGGGCCTTCGGGGATTCAACGCTTGAACGGCGGAAATGAATTTTCGCGACAGTCTTTCAGGGGACAAGGGCCCTCTAACCATCATGCCTGTCATGTTGTACTGCCCGCCCTCGATAGTGACAAGACGAAGAGGGTTGCGAAAGAGGAAGCTGCGCTGTTGTCTTCGCACGTCGCGATGGGAGCCGGAAAACTGTAGAAGGAAGACCAGCTGGGTTACAGGCGGCGAGCATACTGTCCCTGCGACCGTTCTGTTTCCTCCGATGACTTGCGTGCCGACGCCGTAGTTCTCGGATTGCCGAACGCGAATCTCGACCCCTTCGTGGCGGAGAGGAAACGCAGATTGGTGGTGACATTCGGTATGAGAGTCAGTCCAACGCCGCCCGTGACGGGCTCGAACGTGGGAAGCGGGCGATAACCATGAGCTTAGGGTCCCCGGTCCTCAACGGCTTCCTCTTGCTCCACGAGTTTTCTCTTGGCTCGAGCCACCCAGTCGGAGTACTCGATAATTCCCTTCTCCTCCAACACTTCCACGAGCGCTTCAAGCATCGCCTCGTGTGTTTTCAGCTCGCTCGCCGACTGCTCAGCGGGCGACGCGCTCGATTTGTCGCTGCGCGACTGCTTCTTGTCACGATGTCTCGGAGAGCCCAACAGCGTCACCCAGAGCGGAACGTCATTAAAGGGCTTGGTCCATAGTTCAGACCCTCCCCCCCTTTTGTGGAGTGTGCTCAGCTTAACCCCCCTGCAGGTACCCTGGGTTTTGTGATCTGGCTCGCACTGAACCTTCCGAGAGACTTCTGGGTCGTGGTCACGATAATCACGGCCGTCCGGCCGAACTTGGCCTCACGGTCACTTTCTCTTTGACGATGGTCATCGGAACGGTCGTGGGTGCGTTGATAGCCGCAGCGATAACTTTGGGAACCAGCAGCCCCTATGTGCTCTCGGTGTTGCTGTTCGCGTTCTCAGTCCTGATGTTCGCGGGCAGAGGGGTGAACGCTGTGCTGTTCCAGATGTTCCTCGTGCCGTTCATCATAATCCTGCTCAACATAATCTATCCAGGCCAGTGGTATTTTGCGTTCGACCGGATCCTTGACGTGGCGATCGGAGGAGCGATCGCGATAAGCGTCGTCTATGTCTTTGACGCAGTCAAGAATCTTGGAAGACATGGAAAGTTGAAGACAGCCGGACCCTACGCTGTAGGTAGTGGACGGGCTGCTGAACTGGTCGAAGACTTGATAATCGAACTAAAGCCTGCCTATCTCTTCGAGGAACGACTTGTCGCGACTGATGATGCTGGACAGGAGCTTCTGGAACCGCTCCTCAGATATGACGTCGGAACTCTCGGATTCCATTTCCTTCCAGCCATTCGACAACTTCCATCGTCGAACAAGAGCCTTCACGAATGCCGGTGAGAACTCGGGCGTCGTGCTCGACCTCTATCATCTTGCCGTTTGAGAGAATGGTTCTGCTGGTGGTGCTCGCCCGGAGAATGGGAGTATCGCTCTTACCACTAGAGCATTGACCGCAAACCCCCAAATATCTCGCAGTATACCGTCACAGCGTATTGCACAAGCATCCTTTCTCTCGGAGATGGCTCCCCGCGGCGTTGCTCGCGCTCCTTGCGCTCAACTTCGTCTCGCCCGCCCTGCGCCTCGCCTTGGCCTTCACCAGCGGAGAGAACGCGACCACAGTCCTGGGCGAGCCCGACTACGTCACGAGCCTCAACCCCTCGGGCGGGCTGAGGCTCCCTAGCAACCTCGCCTTCGACTCTTCGGGGAACCTCTGGGTGGCGGACGCTGGCCACAACCGGGTCCTCGAGGAGACCAGTCCGGGCGGAAAGACCGCCGCCGTAAGCACGGTGCTGGGTCAGCCCAACCTGCTCTCCGGGCAGCCCGCCCTGACGCAGGCGGGGATCGACAATCCGAGCGGGATGGCCTTCGACTCTTCGGGGAACCTGTGGATGACCGATACCAACAACAACAGGGTCCTCGAGTTCTCCGCACCGCTCTCGAGCGGCGAGTCGGCGACCATCGTCCTGGGCCAGTCCGACTTCACGACGTCCGGCCTCTCAGCCGCGCAGAGTGGGATGACCAACCCTGCGGGCGCGGCGTTCGACTCTTCGGGGAACCTCTGGGTGGCCGACAGCAACGACAACAGGGTGCTCGAGTTCAAGCCTCCGTTCTCGAACGGGATGGCGGCCGCGGTCGTCCTCGGGCAGCCAAACCTCGTATCGACGGTAAACTACACCACGGCGAGCGGCCTCGACTTCCCGGCCTCGGTCGCCTTCGACCTCTCGGGGAACCTCTGGGTGGCGGACGGGGGGAACAACAGGGTGCTCGAGTTCAAGGCCCCGTTCGGCACCGGGATGAGCGCCTCCCTCGTCATCGGCCAGGCGAACTTCACCGTGCGCGCGAGCGCCCCGACCCAGGCCGGGTTCGACTCGCCCGGGAGTATCGACTTCGACTCCTCTGGCAACCTCTGGGTGGCGGACACCTTCGACAACCGCGTCCTGGAGTTCGCTTCCCCGTTCGCAAACGGGATGCAGGCCACCGTCGTCTTCGGACAAGGAAGCTTCACCTCTCGCGCTGCCGCGACCACAAAGTCGGGGATGAGCGCCCCGACCGAGGTCGCGTTCGACAAGGCCGGCGACCTGTGGGTCGCCGACTCTTTCAACAACAGGGTCATTGAGTTCGCTTTGCCGCTCAAGGCAGGGGGGACGCCTTCGTTCGTCCTTGGGCAGACCGACTACGCTTCGAACCTCGACGGGGGTCAGCAGAGCCTCTTGCTCCCGTCCTCGGTGGCCTTCGACAAGAGCGGCGACCTTTGGACCGCCGACGAGTTGAACAACAGGGTCGTGGAGTTCCCGTCTCCTCTGTCGACCGGAACGAACGCCACGCTCGCGCTCGGCCAAGCGAGCCTCACCCTCGAGACACCGGGCGGGGGCAAGGGCGGCCTCAGTGTCCCATTCAACGCAGTCTTCGACAGCTCGGGGAACCTCTGGGTGAGCGACTCGGGCAACAACAGGGTTCTTGAGTTCGCGGCCCCCTTCGCGACCGGGATGAACGCCAGCCTCGTCATTGGCCAGGCATCGTTCACGACCTACGCTAACGGGACTGGTGCGTCCGCCCTCAACTTTCCCGCCGGGATCGCGTTCGACCCCTCCGGGAACCTCTGGGTCGCAGACGGGGGCAACTCGAGGGTCCTTGAGTTCAAGTCGCCTTTCGCCAACGGGATGAGCGCCTCGCTCGTGATCGGGCAGGCCGACTTTGTCTCCTCGACCCCTGGGGTTTCGGCGAGCCGTCTCTTCGAGCCCTTCTCTGTGGCCTTCGACGCGCTCGGCAACTTATTCGTAGCGGACTCAGCTAACAGCCGGGTGCTCAGGTTCTCCTCTCCCTTTACAAACGGCGAGGCTGCCACCCTTGTCCTAGGCCAATTGAGCTTTACGGCGCGGGCGCCGAGCTTCAGCCAGGCAGGCATGAACATCCCAGTGTCCCTCGCGTTAGATCACTCTGGTGGTCTCTGGGTCGCGGATAGCGGCAACGACAGGGTCATGGAGTTCACCACTCTCTCGAATGGGGCGACCGCCTCAATCGTCATCGGCCAGACCGCGTTCGGGCCCAGTGTGGCCGGGACGAGCCAGAGCACCACCAACTTACCCCAAGGGATCGGCGTCGACTCTGCCGGAAACGTCTGGGTCGCGGACACCGACAACAACAGGATTCTAGGGTTCCCTGTCGGGACAATCACTTCGACCTCGTCCTCGTCGTCGACGAGCAAGACCAGCACGACGACATCCACCTCCAGCTCAACGACCAGTTCGTCCAAGACCTCCACATCGACGACGTCTTCGACCACGACAACCACTACCACCACGTCGACGACCTCGAGCACCCGGACAACGACAACCACGACGACGTCGCCCACATCCTCGACGACAACCTCTTCCTCTTCGACCACGATTTCCTCTTCGTCCTCCACTACGACGACTACTTTGTCGACTCCTTCATCGTCGTCCTCTACCACGACGACCAGGAGCTCCTCGGCGGCGCCGTCCTCGTCCTCTTCCTCTCCCAGCTCCTCTCCCAGCTCCTCTCCCAGCTCCTCTCCCAGCTCCTCGATTTCAAGCTCCAGTGCAAACGGCTCCTCCTCATCCTCGACCAACTACACCTACTACGCCTTGGCAGGGGTCGTGGCAGTAGTAGTCATAGGAGTCTTAGCAATCGTCGTGGCGAGAAGAAGCAGGCAGTCTCGGACTAGCGCGAAAACGGTAGTGTAAACTGGGCTTTTTGTAGTGAAAATCCTTCAGGGATCGGCAGCCAGATCACTGCTCATTGCCTTCGGAATTTTTGGTGGAAATCGAAAGGCCGTTTTGTAGATGGGCGGTTAGGTTACGGTTACTGTAAGAGTTACCGAGTGCGATTGGCCATGATCGGGTCCGCCCTGGATATCCGTATCCCCTATCGTGAGAGTGTATGTTCCGAGAGGAGTGTTCGCATTCGTGCTGAACGTAAGCACGGTGCTTGAGGTTGGAGACGTCGGTGAGACAGGTAGGTCGTACCGGGTTGGCACGACTACTGGTCCGTTGTTCGGAAATGGTGGCTTTTCCCCTACGTTGATGTTGCCGGTTAGCCCGCAGAGTCCCGTCACCGTTAAGCCATGTGCTGGTGGATATAGTTTCAGCGATGAGCCTGCCTGGACTGTCACGCTGGTTAGGACCGCACCCGATGTCAGCGACGCGTGCCCCCGGCACAATACCTGCGGCGGTCCAAGATGTCCCCTCATCACGCTTAGCGTTATCCGCCATCGCTCGGTAGCGAGCGACCTCGAGGTCGCTGAGCTGCAACGAATATTCTGGCATAACACACCGTGTGGGTCTTATCCGAAATAAGAATTTATCAGAATATTTCTGCCTGCCACGCGCAGGCTAGATGTATCATCGCGAGGTAGTTCTTCCTCTTCTTCTCCCACCTAAAAGCCAGTACAAGCTTAGGCAAATGACTTCCATGCTTAAGGGTTCATTGCGCCTCCGCCTCCGCCGGATGGCTACTAAGAAGGGACCGAGTTCATGAACTGGATCTGCTCGGTGTAAGCGAACTCCGTGCCGTTCGCAAG
>JAPCJN010000046.1:0-6666 GCA_027886925.1 Nitrososphaerota archaeon | reverse complement strand
CTTGAGCTATATGCGATGGACGGGCTGAACTGGTTGGCCTAGCAATTGCGTCTGTCGGGCCGCTAGAGCAATGCGATGAATTCTTCCACGGTGAGTCCTGCGTCCCCGATAATCGCTCTGAGCGTTCCCTTGGCAACTTGCTTGTGGTTAGGAACGGTAAGACGACGATGCGGTTCCTCTTTCTGCCTGAGTATGATGTGGCTTTCCTGTCTCGTGATCAACATGGTACCCGACCTTCGCCAACGCCTTGACAACCTTGGTGCCGGATACGACTGGAAGTTTAGGCACTCACTTCGACCAATTCCTCATCAATCGCCTGCGGGATTGGTTCGTTGTGCTTCTTCAGGCTCGCCAGGTAGCCGTCAATAGCATCCTTGATGTTTGCGAGGGACTCCTTTCTGGTCCTTCCCTGCGAGTTGCACCCAGGCAGCGATGTGCATTTGGCGACGAAGACGCCGTCTTCGTCTTGCTCGATGAGCACTCGATACTTCAAACGTTTGGATTTAGGAAGTGCGCGGATTAAATCCTTTGCGGGGTGGTTTCGCCGTGCGTAGGGTTCTCGAGCCTCCGCCGGATAAGTCTCTTATGGTGGTGGACAGGTCGGGAGTTCGCTTACCGACAAGAAGGGACTCACGCAATATTCTGTCGAGTTGTCGAACCAGACAGTGTAGGTTGTGGAGATGTTCGAGTTCGCTAATCCCACTGTTTCTGTTGTGGCGTAAAAGTCCTTGCCGTTGTACGAGAGAAGAGAGGCATTCCACGTGGTGGAATTCACGTAGTGAAGGCAAGGGATACGCAAGGCCATGAACACCTGTGCGGGACGTGATGGGCATCCCGGTCCCGTGAACGTCCCATTCTGAACGACGACCGTCCCAGTCGGGGTCGCCGTCGAGACCTCCGTGAGCGTAACGGAAGACAGGGTAGTCGAGGTTGTTGTCTCGGTATGACTGTTCGCATTTCCGATGGCGTAGCCAGTGCCGAGACCTGCGACTGCTAGAATGAACGCGATCCCTGCTATCAGCGCGCTCTTCATAGCGCCCAAAGAGTTCTGTATTCCTTAATAAACATAAACTCCCGATGGAAAAATCTCTCCAAACGTCCAGAAAGTGATGAAATTGCCGAACATTTGTTTCATTGCGCCCCACCGGGGCATTTCACTCACACGTGGGCTAAACGAAGCGGCGGGCTGGACTGGTCGCCCAAAGCTTCGACCGGCTATTCCAAGAGATCGACGAACTGCTCTCGTGTGAGGCCGGATTGCTCGATTATCGATAGCAGAGTTCCTGTCATCACCGGGTCGTGTCTCGGGACCGTGACCTTGTGCCGTCTTCCTTGGTCTGTAAGGTAGATGTGGCTGCCCCTCTGATGCGTGACGTAGAATCCTGCTTTGCCAAGTGCCTTCACGATTTTCTCCATCCAACCCTAGGCAGCTTGCCATCCGCCAAAAGAGCCTCCTCCCGCTAGATGGCGAGCTGGACTGCTTCGCTCTTGAACTTCAGTCTCGACTCTTCCTCAGGAAAGGCCTCCAGATATCCTTGTATTGCTTCTCGGATGTTTTCCAGGGCCTTCCTTCTCGTCTTTCCCTCGCTTATGGCTCCCGGGAGCTCCACGCACTGGACGGAGTATCCTCCTTTTTCCTTACGGAGAATCGCGGTGAACTTGCTCTGGCCAACCCTGTCTGCCTTCATGCTTAGCGTCTTGGACGGGGAGCGACTTAAGCGTTGGGAGACCACTGTCACCGTGCATAGGGTTCATTGCGCCTCCGCCGGGACATTTCGACTACACTCGATTGATGCGTCAATCGGCTTGTTGAGCAGACAAGATCTTGAGCGCGGCCTCGCTCGTGCATTTCTTGCTTCCCTCGTCTATCTCGGCGAAAAGTCGTCAGCTCCTCCGGCCGTCGGGACCTCAGCTTCGTGACCACCAGCTTGTTCTCCCCTCCGGTATATGGCCAGCTTCGTCTTCGGCTTGATTGCGAGGCGTCGCCTCAGGTCCTGGGGGATGACGAACTGCCTTTCGTCCCGACCGCGGCGATTTCGGGTTCTTCCAATTGCCTTCGTATGAGGTGTTCTCTAGGCACAGCATAAATAGTCGGACGGCACTTGTGCTGTTAATGGTGTCGTTTCTTCTTGCCATACCAACACAGGTGAGGATGGTGTCATATTGTTTGGATTGAAGAAGAGAAGACTCTACTCTGTTACTCCGACCTCGGAGACAATGACGGGCAGCGGACCGACTAGGTATCTTCTGGAGGACGGACGTCTATATCTGGCCCACGACCCAAGGATAGCATTTGAAGTCTTCTCCAACCTTGTGCGGAGCGGCCGTAATGGTCTCCTAATGAGCAGGGTCTTCCCCGAGGATGTTCGAAAGGATTACGGCCTTAAGACTACACCAATTCGCTGGTTGGCTGACGAAGCAGGTCCGGATTCTATACCACCTAGAGACTTGCTTGGGATATCCCTCACAGTCAAGGACTTCATATCGAAGGCAATGAAACCAGTCGTGATGCTTCATGGAATCGAATACCTGACTACTTACAACGGCTTTAATCCAATAATCAGGCTGATTCAGGGGTTCAGCGAGGCAGTTGCAACAAAAAGAGGAATCATCATCCTTCCTGTAATTCCGGATGCCCTGAGCAAACAGGACGAGGCGCTCCTAGTCTCCGAGACGACGCCGCTGCCGATGCCCGCGGAATCGCAGTGACGAGCGGAAACTGCTTTGTGCTCCGATGCACATAGAACGCTCTTCTGGAGCACTAGTGCTTCTGCTGCTGGCGCCTGTCTGACTTTCCCCTCAGGATGGCTCGGTCAACATACCACTTCACAGGTTCTTTGTCATAGGCGATTCTCACCCTTAAGATTTCCCCGCCCCTTCCCCTCGCTCCGGTGAAAGTCCTGGTCTCGACAAGGCCCCGGGCCAGAAGCTCGTTCACCATTGAGCCGAAGTTGCCGTTCTCACCATAGAGTGTGGAGCGCGGAATGCCGGTCGCCTTCGCCAGCGCGCTGAGGCTCATCCAACCCGCCTGCTCGAAATACAGTCTCCTCACCATATAATCTTCCGTGAAAGCCTTCACTAGATAGTCGAAGAGGAGCCTTGCCTTGTTCGACTTGAACTCGATGGTATCATCTATGGCCAAAGGAGGCGCGGATGCTGCCTGCGGGGCGGGCTGAAGGGCGGCCTCTTGCTCTCGAGGAGCCGATTGTCTTAAGAGCTTCGCCGCCACTGCAGGGTAAGAGCGCAGCTCCGATCCGCTCAGAACCATGCACCGAGTCTTGCGGACGGCGAGGATGTCTCCCGAGGGCGTCAGGTCACCCACCAGTGCAGTCTCTCCAAAGAATTGCCCGCGGCCAAGCCTCCCCAAAGGCCGGTAGGCACGCCGAAGTTCGACCAGCCCGCTCAGAATAAGATAGAACGCATTGGGGAGGTCGCCTTCGTTTACGATGAACTCGTTAGCGTCGAAATCCTGAATCTTTGCTATTCCAGCAATCGACGAGAATTCGTCTGGCTTTAACGCCGAGAAAACAGGAGATCGCTTCAGGGCTGCGATTAGTTCTCCCTCAACGACTTCTCTTCCCAAACCCGGCGGGACTCGAGAATGGGAAAAGTCAATCTCCATTATATAACCAGTATTAGTGAATAGAGATTGGACTTGCAATGCGCAAGCCCCAAGGTTTCGCCCTGTCCCTGGTGGCTATGGAGCGATCCGTGCCCCATCATGCGACCGCCCGCTCCCCGAACGCGAGACCTATAGAACTGTCTCTTTGGGATAGACGACTATTCCCCCCTTCCCAATCTTGTAAGGACGAGGTTGGTCGTCGTGAGACAGCCCGCGCATTTTTTCTACTTGGAAAATGTGAGTGACTCGATTTGCAATCTGGACCTTGCGCATCATTATGACTCCCTGCGCTAAGTATTCTTCGAATTGATATCTCCTCTCAGCCCCGCTCTCGGAGAGCTCGCTGATCAGGAGCGTCGTGCAACCGGTCTCTGCTGTCGCCTGCATCAGGTCCAGCAGTGCCGTCCTCCTCTCGACCTCATTGGAAAACTGCATCGTCAGGCTGACTAGCGGATCGACTACGAGCCTCTTCGCCCCGACCCTTTTCACATGCACCTTGACCATGTCCAACAGGGACATCAAGGTAAAATCCTCCCTTCCAATCCTATTTTCCCCCATGACCACTTGGCTGGGGAACTTCCTTATGGGCGACGCGTCTATGAGGCCCAGCTTGTTCTCCTTTTCTAGTGCTCCCAAGTCGAAGTCGATTCGCTTCGCATTCGCCTTGACGTAGGCGATGTCCTCATCGAGAGTTATGTAGACTCCGTTCTCGCCGAATTGCCTTATCCCCTCGTGAAGGAATTGGAGACCGAACGTGGTCTTTCCACTCCCGGGCCCTCCCAGAACAAAGATCCCATAGCCCCTCGGAAGTCCTTTGCCTTCGAGAAGCTCGTCTACCCCCGTTATCCCTGTGTGGACGAAGCCATCATCGTTCATCAATTCACGGTAGCGACTAAATGTATTAAGCTTCGCTGAAGCTTAGATCAGCAGGCCAACAAGAAGAGTGGAGTCATCGGAAATATTGTTGTGAGACTGAAACTTCGAAGGTCCGCGACTGTCTGCTGCTGAAAGAGCCGCATCTCACACATCGCATTTCCCAAGAGAGAAGTCTTCCTATGAATAACAGGGAGACCTCAAGCCGAGTAGATGAAGTGAATCACGTTCACAATTGGCTCGGTTGGGTAAGATATTCCGGCTTGCTGAGCTGGGAATTATGCCAAGATTTGGGATTCAGTGGCATAAGTGCTGGAGGCGCAATAGGCCAGCACATGATCCCATGAATCGCATGCAAATTAAGCTGGCCTCTACAAGATGTTCCTCAGACAGCACTATGACAATAATGTGTTAGTAGGAAAAGGGGCCTCGCTGTATTGAGCTCGTTTGACGAGAAAAAAAGGAGGAAAGCGAGAAGAGAGTCGCAGTCTCTTACTCGCCCTTCGGGATATTGAGTTGTGCCCAGTAATCGCTGGATACGGTGATAGCTGAGCCGGTGTTTACTACGACCGAGCTTCTCTCATTGATTCCTGTGACTCTTGCCAAGTCTCCCGTTCCTGTGACGGGGCCGTGACCCGCGGCAGAAGTAGTTGTTATCCCCGACGAAGTGACGGCATTACCGTCGCCATCATTCGTAAACACAAGTCCGCCGGTGATCGTTTGGCCATTAGGGAGATTGATTGTGACTGAACTGAAGGTGTAGACGGCGTGCGTTGATACGACCGTGCCAGAAGGGCCGCAGGGGTTGAGGACGGAGTTGGCGACATCGGTGCCGGGCGAGTTAGAGGATATCACTCCTGTGATTGTAGCCGGTCCAACTTGGGAGATGAGATATGGAGCTGTCGTCGTTGTCGGGCTCGAGGTCGTTCCCGTGCAGGCGACGAACAAGGGGTTCGAGGTCGTGCTTCCAGGCGCTGGGATGAATGTCACGGTGCTAGTCGTCATTGCTGCGATAGTACCGGTTCCTGACACGATGGTTGCTAAGGATTTGTCGTCGTGGCCATTTGAGGATGCTGAAGAGGAGGCTGCCCAAACAGGCACTACTAGCACTGAAGCTACTAGGACGACTGCCAGGGCGGCTGCGAGAGTTGCTATCTTTGCCTTACCTTTGTTTTCCATAGTCTAATGTAGACCCAGATAATTAGATGGCAATTTGTCCGGACCCAAAGAGGTAATTTTGACCGTAGATTTTGTCTTTCTAGACCTTCTTGGCTTTGGTTGCGTATTAACAGGTGATTTATTGTCGCGATACCCGATTGAAGTCTCGGCTACCCAAGAAAAGCCTGATATGCCAAGAAAAGCCACGTTCTAATTTGCTGAGGTGCAATTCCTCTCTTTCATGCTGATTTGGCTGAATTATTCTATCTGTGAGCTAAGTCGCCGGTTCTCTATATCAGAAACTCACCGGTATGCTCAAACATTGAACCTTTGAATGCATGTGTTCACGATCCCTAGAGTTGCTTTAGAAAGGTAATTGGAAAAAAGGTGATTGGCCCTTGGAATCCTCTTTTCTTGGCCCTCAGAGTTGAGGAACGAAGGCCTGCCGTTTCGAAACTCCGAAGATTCGAGACAACGGTGAGAATCAGACCATAAATGTCTCACGGGAGGCTACATGACGTTCCAACTATCCTGAGCGGGTACGAGGGTTCTGGCATGGCTCCCTGGGATCGTTAAACAGTAAGCCACACATACTTCTACAATTTGGCGGGCAATGGCAGAGGTGTCGTCTCGGCAACAAGGAGGGCCTCTTCTTGCTTGTTGAGGCTGTCCGGAACGATTGGAACGAACAGGATCCCTCTTTTTGCAGCATTCGATTGGCTGATGCCTTGGACTAATTTGAGTATCGGTGTGAAACCGTTCTTCGTCGTGAGATACTCGAACCCATGGAACATGATAACGGGTCTCGTAGCCTTCTGCAAAAAGTCCTTGACCAGGAGGGAGATCCCAAGCAAGTCTCCTGGTGGGATCGCATCACTTCGTTCTTCGTCAGCCAGCCACATGATTGGCGTCCTCTTGAGCCCATACTCTTTCCTGACATCTTCGGGAAATTTCCTGGTGATGCAAAGGCCGGTGTATCCGCTCCTTACGAGGCTGGAGAAGTCTTCGAACGC
>JAPCJN010000045.1 GCA_027886925.1 Nitrososphaerota archaeon | reverse complement strand
AGCCGTCCTTCGCGAGCGAAGACTCGTACATCGGCTTTTGGGCACGCGAATATGGCTCCGATGGTTTGGCTCCTTGGGTCGAGAGGAGGGTCGCTAGATACGTGGTCATGACCGTCCCAGAAGGATTCGAGCCGTCCTTTCCATCGGAGACGACGAGCGTCTGGGGCGTGATCACAAGCGGCTGGACCTTCTGAAGCCTGTCGAAGGCACCGAGGACGGCGACCCTGTCAGCGCCAATCACGTCGGCTTGGGCGTGGTAGGCGTCGGCTTGGGCCTCGCCCACCCTTCGCGTCGCCTCCGATTGACCGTCGGCCTGGATGATCGTGGAGTCCCTTATTCCGGCGGCCGAAGCGACGAGCGCCATGGCGTTGTTGGTGTTGATGTCTATCTGGAGCGAGGCCGCGACGACCTGCGGCTGCATGTCTGCGCGGGCTTTCTTCTCCTGAACCGCGATCCGCTGCTCCTCAGCCTTCGCCTGCTCTTGGTACTGGGTCTGCTGCTGCTGCGCGATCTGTTTGTTGGTCTGGGTATCGAGCAGCTCCTGCGGGACGAGGATGTAGGAGATTAGGAGGTTCTGGGCCTCCACGTGGTATTTCTCAAACTCGGACTTTGCCAGCTCTAGCGCCTCTTTCTGGAGCTGCGTCCTTTCCGCCACGAACTCGAGCGCCTCCTTCTCACCGGCGTTGTTCCTGAACGACGCGTCGATGAGCGGATGGACGATCTGTTGGATCAGGTTCGGCACTCCGCCGAAGCGGGCGATGACGAACGCCGCGTTCTCGGGAAGGATCCTGATGACCATCCGGACGTCCACCTCCAGCTGGAACCCGTCCTGGGAAGTCACCTTGAGCTGGTTGAACTGGAAGAACGAGACGCCTGGTTGCGCCTTGTCCTCCAGATACGGGTAGTCAGATTCGTCCTTTTGCGGGTCAGCGGTCGGCCGAGAAAGAGTTGGGGACGCCGGACGGTCGGAGCTCGCCCAGTCAACCATGATGGCGCTCGTCGGTACGAGGAACGCAGTGTAGGCGTAGACGTTGAGGTTGTACTTTCCGGGGGAGACCGGCTCCGAGAGTATGCCTCTGGTGTTCTTGTCGTTGGTCAGAAGGACCTCCGCCCTGTTTATCGTGTCCCCGAGGTTCGCGTTCTCGCCCGCCGAGACCGGGACGGCGTCGGCCCTTTCCAGGACCTCGCCGACGTTGGAACGCAGGACCGCAACAAAGCCAGGAGGGACCTCCGCCACCGGGACGTTCCTTATCGTGAACAGCAGGGTGTTGATGTAGAACTTCCCTGGTTGGAGCGTGTCCAGCTGAGGGCCTCTGTAGCCGTGGCTGTCGAGGAATCCTTGGCCGTCTTGGAAGAAGTTGTGCGGCCGGGTCTTGTCTGGCGGTGGCGCGATGATGAGATGGGACGGGAGCGGCTGGCCGTCTTCCGCTATCACCACCCCCACCTGCTCGGAGTTGATCTTTGTGGCAGCCTGTTTCGTGACTCCAAAGGCCACCGTGTTGATGCGGTATCGGCCTGGGCGAAGAATCCCGACTTGGGGGCCCTTGTATCCATTGTTGTCCAAGAATTTCTCCGCGTCCTGGAACTGGTTGCTCTCGACTTCGTCGCCCAGTAGGCGGCCCTTCGGAAGGGGCAAGCCGTCGACCGATTCGACGAGGCCGACCTCCTCCGGGCCGATGACCGTTATAGGGACCCTCTTGACTGTCCAGACGAACGGGAAATAGTAGTAGAGACCGGGCATGAGGGTGTGCGCCTGGACTCCGATCTGGCCCTTCCTTGCGATTATCTGGCCCTGCGGCATCTTTGGACCGAGGATCTTCCTCGTGATGATGCCGATCTGGTCGTCCCTGATCAGATATATCCCGCGGAGGAGGGCGATGTAAAGGATTACAAGCGCGACCAAAACGTAGATGATTGGGAGGGCGTCGATCCCCGCACCCGCTATCTGAAGGATCGGCGAGGACAAGGCGAGCCGAGGAGTTGAGGCTGACTAAAGAACCTATGTCCGCGAGATGGGAAGGTCCTGCGAAGTCTCCGGTTAATGAGGGTCCAAGGGGTTGAGAAAAAGTCGGTTGTCGGATGCCGCCGAAGCCATCAACGCAGTGCGCCAGACGCCGGCATGGTCAAACTTTGAATCCGTGGCTTACGCTTGTCCATGGCGATATGACGGAAGTACGATTCCAGCCGGTAGGACTTTTTGAAAAGTCCCGAGTACGTCCAGCGCGTATTCCCGGAGAATCGTTTCCCTGGTCTTGGTTTGTCTCCTCGGCTTGAAGTACGCGCCCAGAGGTACCGCGTAGAATCTGGTCGTGGCATCAGAGCCGGGGCTCTGTCGACGATTCATCTCGAAGCGATAGACTTGGAATATCTCGCCCTGCCTCCTCATAGTGAGCCAGACGAAAAAGTCGCGGAAGCGGAACTCTGGCTCTTCCTTTCTTATCGCAAGCGAGACGACCGCCTCATGTGGGACAGCGAAGTTCTCGCCGTCGTGTGCCAATGACTCCTCGCTGATCTGTTCGTAGTCTTCGAGGGTCTTTGGTACCACATCGGTCACCAGCGCGGTCCCGTATCTCATCTCGCCACGGAGCACGAAGCCGCTTCTGGTCCTGTCCTGGCGGATGAAAATCGAACGTCTATCGGTGACCAGAATCGCATACTCTTTCGGACATTCCTCATCTGGCACTATGACCCTGTGGATAAGCGCCAGCCTGCTCTCCTGTTGCATCGTCCTGGTCATCCATCCTGAAATGGTCTCGGGCCGGCTAAATAGTCAGCGCACTTCAAGTAGCCACTCAAAGTGAGTTTTGGTATCTACACGAGTCTGCAAAGAACTGATTTCTGATGCAGTTAGCAGCGATCGGCTCGTTCTCGCCCCATCGGCGCTTTCCTCAGCTCCCTTCCTTCGAAGTGAAACTAGCCGCCGAACAAATTCCTATAGACTGTGGACCAGAAGTTAGCGTTCGGAAACACCGTCGTTATGTCGTTGCCCCACGCGTTCACCGCCGGTATGCCCGGCGGGACTAGGCCCAAGTTCTGGGCCAGGACGGGGTTGTACGGAGTCCTGCCGCTTGCTGCGGTGGCAGACTGACCGGTTGGGGATATCCACCAGTCTACAAACAGCCTCGCCATCTGCGGATGCGGAGCGTTCGCAGCGATGCCCTCGACCGCCGGGTTCTCGAGCGTCGGGCTGGGCGTCACGACAGCCACGGTCGCATTGGGTGTCGCCTTTGCGGTCAAATAGTCGTTATAGCTTCCAATCCCGATTGGCACCTGCCCCGTGACGGCGTTGGTCGTCACCGCTCCTCCCGAGCTGGCGATAGTTGGATTGTTGGCTGCGATGTTCTTCATCAGCAGTGTCCACGTCGCGTTGCCCATCTGCTTGTAGAGCCAATAGAACACGCTCCCGGTCGTCGCAAGATTAGTCCCGGTCTGGAAGTCGATGTGCCCCTTGTAGACGGGGTTGGCGAGGTCTGACCAGGTCGCGGGTACGGGGAGGTTGAGCTGGGCTAGCACCTTCGGGTTGTACACGATGTCTGATGGAGCCTGGAAGACCACCGTCCACGCCCCGTTCTTATCGTAATCCCCCGCACTGTAGTTCAACTGGGGGATGAGGGGGCTGCTGTAATTCTGAATCGCGCCCGCCAGGATGTTCGGGAAATAAGGCCCGATCGTGCCTTCGACGACGTCGGCCTGCACGGCCTTGGCCTGGTACTCGGATATCGTCTTTGTGCTCAGCTGCGCTGCCGATAGAGCGACGAACTGAATCTTACCCTGCGCCCACGGATAGGTTTGGTAGAAAAGCGGGGCAAAGTCCTTCGTCCAGCTCCCGGTGTCCATGGTCGAGTAGATGGTGAGACAGACGTTGTTCGTCTGCTTTGCGCACTCTGCCTGGGCCAGGCTCGCCTGGTTCTGGAGGGTCGTCACAATCGTCGTAGACACTACGCTGGTCGAGGTGACGGTGTTGGTAGTGGTGGAAGCGCTGGTCGACGTAGTCGTAGTCGTGACAGCAGAACTAGTGGACGTGCCGATATAATACGCAGCTCCGCCAGTAATCACCAACAAGACGATAACTGCGACTGCGATGACCGCCGTGCTGACCGCCCTTCTGGCTGGTCTCACACTCGGGTCGGACCCTTACAAGATATATTAGCGTATCGCGTCGCGATCATCCGCGCGGAAAGAACCTGTGGCCGGAGTCATTCGCCCGTCCTTTGGGTGGAACGAAACGCGCCACGCTTAATTAGGCAAACGCGACTTTGCCGCTCGCTTGTACGCGGTCAGATGGCTGCTCGTCCTTGCGATCATCCTGTTCGCGCTCTTGATTCTCCCTGTCGCCGTTCTGATAGTCGGGGTCTCGTTCTTCCCGGTGATAGGCGCGGCGACTTTCACCTTCGTCAGCTTCATCACCTCGCCTTACGCGTGGAGGCTCGTCGCGTCTTCCCTCGAGTATGCGATTCCAAGCGCTGCATTTACCGTCGCCCTTGCGACGATCTATTGCTGGATCGTGGCGAGGACCGACATCCCGGCGAGGAGATTCTTCGAAGCTCTGCCGATACTCGGGCTCACGATGCCGATTCTGGTGAAGGCGTTCGCCTGGGAGTTCCTCCTTAATCCAGCCAACGGGATCCTCAACCTGATCTCGCGCACGAGCCTTGGGACGCACGCCCCCGTCTTCAATGTGGAGAGCTTTCCCGGGCTCATCTTCGTCACCGCCGTCGGGGGGGTCCCTCTCGCGTACCTCCTCATCATGCCCGCGATGCGGTCGGTCGACTCCTCGTTCGAGGAGGCTTCCCGCGTCGCCGGGCGGGGCTCGCTCGAAACCGCCCTTTCGATCATGTCGCGCTTGCTCTTGCCGGCTCTGGGGTCCGCCTTCCTGCTCGCGATCATCGGCGGCCTGAACACGTTCGACTACCCACTCATACTCGGTCAGCCCGCGAAGATCCAGACCCTTGCCACGGAGGTCTACTACTGGACGAACACTCACACCCCTCCCTCCTATGGAGACGGAGGGCTGGTGAGCATCTTGTACATGGCGATCACGCTCGTGGGGGTCACAATCTACATCTGGTTCACCCGTCGGACGTATCGTTTCGCCACCATAACGGGAGGGGGTCGTCCGCCGATCCGCCAAAAGCTCAGGAAGTGGAGGCCCATCGCCCTGATCGTCTGCTTGTCGATTGTCGTGTTGGAGTTCATCCTGCCGTTTTCTGCCCTCATCCTCGTCTCTATGACGAACATCTACGTGACGGGAAGCCTCGCATTCAATTTCAATTTCCCTTCGTCCTACATACTGGCGTCTCAGGTTCCCTTCTTCTATCAGTCGCTCTCCGCCACGTTGGAGATCGGAATAGCTGCCGCCGTTGGCGCGACCGCGATCAGCGCTGTCATCTCCTATGCAACCTTGAGGAGCAAGACGAAGAGCGCCAGGTTGGTAGAATACGTCACGAGCGTCCCCCTGATAGTGCCTTCGATAGTCTACGGGATAGCGCTCTTCTGGATGTTCCTCATCGTTCCGGGTTTCAACAGGCTTTACGGCACCGTGATCCCTCTGGTGATATCTGTGACGTTTGTCCGGCTTCCATTTGCGGCGAGGATAATATCAGCCAACCTCGTCCAGGTCTCGAACGAGCTCGAAGAGGCCTCACAAGTAGTCGGCTCTAGGTTCTCCAGGACCTTCTTCCGCATATCACTTCCCCTGATAAGGCAGGGGTTGATCAACAGCTTCGTCTTCGTCCTTGTTGACAGCCTGAGGGAGCTCGGCGCGGTGATAATCCTGGTCACACCGTCGGCTTACGCGTACACGGTACTCCTTTTGACCTACTATCATGTGAACACCCTGTCGGGCAACGTGCTCGCTGCCGGGTCGGTGGTGCTCACGCTCATCGTGATGGGCATTCTCCTCGGGCTGCAGATGGTGAACCGCTTCCTAGGCAGAGGCAATATTCAGACGCAGTGATTCTGCCCGCTTGCCCCCGCTTCCCCCGAGACGTGGCTCTTGTTTTGCCAAGGATTGCAGGAGCGCGTAGTTCGAAAGTCCTCCATTTGGCCGAAATGAAAGACATAATATGGTGCATCGGCATTGTTTTCCGAAGTTGTCCGATTACGCGGCAGAAGAAGAGAAACTGAAGAAGCTATACGACCAAGCGCGCGCGCAAGGAAATAAGAAGAAGAAGAAGGAATACAAGGAAAAGATCGCTGAGCTGAACCGGCTTCACAAATACGGTTCATCGACAAAGCAATAGGTCGAAAGGCTAAGGTCTTCCGTGACAGGGTGTTCCTGTCTCATGGGTCAGTAGACCATGAGGCCTTTTTCCTCTAGCATCACGTGTAGGTTGTTTACACTCCTGTAGACGTCACTCTCCCTCTTCGCCCCGGTGCATACGAGCTTCCCAGAAGCGAAGAGAAGGATCACGGTCTTGGGGTCGGGCATCCTGTGGATCAAACCGGGGAACTGCTCAGGCTCGTACATAGATTTAGGTAACTTTCGGGCCGCCTCCTCCAGATGGACTTTCCCCCCGAGGTTCGCCGAGGCTACCATGTTCTGTATCACTATCTCTGCCTCGTTCTTGATGGGGATGCCTCCCTTCTTCAATCTCCTGACGACCTCTTGGACTGCCTTCCGTGACTGCTCCTCCGATTTTGCACCGGTGCAGACCATCTTTCCGGAGCTGAAGATAAGGGTGGCAGTCTTTGGGTCTTTGAGCCTGAAGACCAGGCCAGGAAATTGGTCGGGATGATACTCTACGTCGACGAAGTTTTTGGTTATCAGGTTCAGGTCGACCGTCTGGTTTATCGAGGCGGAAGCGACTACGTTCTCGATACTGATTATCGCCTTGGTTTGGGGCACAGATACCGGAAGGTCCGTCAGTATATATAGGTAAAATGGTGCCTAATTTTGTGGGCTCGAACGTCATCCGACGACTCGTCGAACCCCTCCGCTCGGCTCACAGGACTGTTCTGACCCTCACGGTGTTGATTGGACGGCTCTACACGGCAGCGACACGTCGCCGAGTTTAGGCGGACATGGGAACTTCGTGGCCGAACGTTGGCGTTTTTAGGAGAATTTATTCAGGAGCTGCTTCTTCAGGCTGTGCCGTCATGGATGAAGGGCATCGCGCATGAGTCTGGAAGACGCACGTGATACGATAGAATATTGGAGAGGGAGGTATCTTGAGTCTGTCGAGGCACGAAAGCAATACGATGAGCTGGTGAAACAACTGTTTTCGCAGGCGCAGACCCAACGCGCCAGCACTTTCCCTCTGGCCCAGATGAGCAGCACGCTCGCGGCGCTGAACTCGATCCTCATGCTCCTCTTCGGAATCTATAGCACCGAGACCGGTGCTGACATCGGGGTTCCGATGATCATCATAGGTGCGATATTCGGCACCGTCGTCGCGGCGTACTTGTTGATGAGAAGGAGAGACCCGCCCTCAAGGACGACCTTTGGCGCCGCCGCACCTTCTCCAAAATCCTAGCGTCCGTTTTCTCCGATGCTGCTTCGGCCGCGCTTGAGTTTCAATATCGTTGCCAGGATAACGACGGCGGCGAGTCCCAGCATCAACCCGATGACTGTCGCGGTGACCTCGATGTTCGGGACTGCGGGTGTGGGGTTGTTGATGGCGGTGCCGATGAGGGTAGTGCTGTCCAAAGATGATGGGACGAAGCTAGCTCCCTCGAGATGCGGGCTTCCTGAGACGGTCGCTATCCTTGTCTTGGTCACGTTGTCACCAGTCGCCTGCAGGATGGTGAAGGAGCTGAAGGGCTCGAGCTCGCCTTCGGTTACCACAATCAGCGAGCCGACATATCTCAAGAGGTCGGCCGCGGGCATCCGGTAGGCCGTCCCGTTGACCCATGCCGCGACGTAGAGGTCGCTGTTGGGAGGTATCGCGAGGACGCTCTCAGGCTCTTCGCCCGGAAGCTGCGCGATGGTGACTACCTTGCTCGTGTCGTTCGGCGGGATCGCTAGCACCCTGGTCGCGGCCTGGAGGGTTATGATCAACTGGCCCCCGAAAGCGCCGAAAGACTGGGGCGCGACCACGATTCCCTCCGGCTTCAGCGCCTGGCCCTGCCCGAAGTTCGAGAAGTTCTCCAGGACCTTCGCTGTGCCGTCCGCGTTGATCGACCACAGAAGACCGTTGTCGTCCAGGGCGAAGAGCAGGTGGCCCCAAGTGCCGACGGTGTCGAAGGCGAGGTAAGAAATCCGGGAGGCGCCAGGCGGAGAGGAGAAGACCCTCCAGCTGCTCCCCGTCGGGGTGAACTCGAAGATGGAGAGGTCGGCGCTGACATACACATAGCCCTTGGGGAAGCCGGCGTCTCCCTGAGAGATAGCGACATACGCCTCCTTCGTCGCCGAAAAATTCCGCGCGAAGGGGATCACCCGCTGCCCGGCCAGGCTCACGTTCAGGAGCGCGGACTTGTTCTCCCCATAAGAGGCGATGAACTCCTTCCCGTCCCAGGCAAGGGCCGTCAGCTCATGGGCTATGATCGGGCCGGTCGCACCCGGCGGCGGGTCTGCCTGCGCAGTCACGCCTGGCAGCGCGAACATCACGACCAGAACGAGCGCCTGGGCGAGCCTCTTCATCTTGAGAC
Organism: Nitrososphaerota archaeon; assembly: GCA_027886925.1. The sequence continues at coordinate 5,047 of JAPCJN010000045.1, read as the reverse complement.
GTCAGAGGAGGTTGGGCACGCCTCATGTATATCTTGTCTTCAATGCGGCCGCGCCGGAACGACGAGGGAGGAACGCTTGTCGGGCCCGTCGTTCCGGGAAGGCGCTACACTCTGATGCGCCGGAACGCGACGACGGCCACGACGAAGACCGCCGTCGCCTCGACTGCCAGCGCCAGCAGCTCCAACCCGACGAAGGGCGTCGACGCGTCGAAGAGCCCCGCGCGGAAGACGTCCGTCGTGTAGGTCAGCGGGTTGAGGAGGCTTACCGCCTGGATCGCCGCGGGGGCCTGTGCCGAGGGGAAGAACACCGACGATGTGAACAGAAAGACGAAGAAGACGAACGTGGAGACAATCTGGAAGCTCTCGGACGACCTGAGAGCCACGGAGAGCGCTATCGCGAACCCGCCGAAGAACATCGTCCCCAGAAAGAGCGCCGCGGCCACGAGGAGGGCGCCCCAGACGGTCACAGCGAGGCCCGAGCCCAGCACCGGGAAGGCGAGGAGGAAGACGAGCAATGAGGCGGCTATGCCTATGATCAGGGTGGAGAGGATTATGCTGAGGATGTACTGCGCCCTGTTGAAAGGGCCCATGAGTATCTGCTCGAACATCCCGTTCTTCCGGTCGTACCAGAGTTGGGTGCCGGCATTGGTCCCTCCGTTTATGACGGTGAGGGTGACCGCGCCCGCCGCGAGGAAGAGCGGGTAGCTCACAGTCTTCCCGTTGGCGAGGGCGAAGGGCGGGATTATCCCGCCGAGGGCGAACCCCTGCACGAAGATGAAGAACAGGGGGAAGATCAGTTCGAAGAAGAGGGAAGCCTTGTCAAGGTTGGCCCTCAGGTTCCGGTAGACCAGCCGCACATACGCGTTCAGCCGGCCTTCGCCCCCTCCCCGCCCTGCCCTTCGATCATGCTGATGAACGCGTCCTCAAGGGTCGTCTCCGCGATGTAGATAGACGAGACGTGGAGGCCCAGCCCTTCGGCGGTTCTGTAAATCTCCGGTATGACCGTCTCAGGCTTCGAGGTCTTCGCCCTGTAGACGCCCGTCGGCTCGTCGAACTCCACGGAGGCAACGTCGCCTTGGTGCGACAAGAGCTGCTGGAACTCTGCTGACGCGCCCTCGAGGAACTTGAACTCGACCTCCTTCGCGGTGCCGAACTTGCGCTTGAGGTTCGCCGGCGTGTCTATCGCGACCACACGTCCCCGGTTGATCACCGCTATCCTGTTGCAGAGGTACTCGGCCTCCTCGAGGATGTGGGTCGTGAAGAAGATGGAGAGGCCGTCGCGGACCCTCTCCTTGAAGTAGTTGAGAGCATCCCTCCTCACTATGGGGTCGAGCCCGACGGTGGGCTCGTCGAGGAAGAGCAGGTCCATGTCGTGGACGAACTCGCGGGCGACCTGGAGCCGCCTCCTCTGCCCGGTCGACAGGTCGAGAGTGCCCTTCTTCCTGAACTCCTCCATCGAGAACCTTTCGATGAGCTCCGCCACCCTGTCCCTCCTCACGTTCTTGGGGACGCCCCAAAGCAGCCCATAAATGTCCATGCTCGTCTCGACGTTGAGGCCCTGGTCGAAGCTATCCTGTTGCTGGACGACCCCTATCCTCTGGCGGATCCTGGCTCCTTCGGTCCTGAGGTCGAAGCCTGCGACGGTCGCGCTGCCGGAGGTCGGCGGGAGCAGCGTCGTCAGCATCTTCGTGGTGGTCGTCTTCCCCGCCCCGTTCGGGCCGAGGAAGCCGAAGATCTCCGACCTCGCCACCTGGAAGGTCATGTCTGCGACCGCATCCCTGTCCCCGAACCTCTTAGTTAGCCCCCGCGCGTCGATGGATGGGCCGGCGTCGTTCAAGGGGCGAATGGCGAGCTTTGCCGATTATTAATGTAAGCCGTGGACGTGCGATTTTGACCTTTGAGCCCTCTTGGAGCCCATCAAGTTACGACCATCCGAACGAGTCAATGACCTGTAGGCTCTGCCTCGTCTCTGAGATTTTCGGTCAGCCAGGTTTCGGCTCCGAAATGCTATTTTTCGGCTTATCTGTTATCAGCAATGGTAGCGGTAGACCCAACCTTGGGCATTATCGAACCTTGGGCAACTCGCCGTAGGTGCAATATATAGAAGTGACATCTATGCGACACGACTCCGCCGGGCCACTTCATCAATCATCGATTAGATTGTATCAGAATGTCGGAGCAAATATTAAGTCGAGTTTCGACGGAGCATCGTCGACGTTGATGCGAGCGAACACTGTTGCCATTAGCCGCGCGCTTGCTGCAGCGGTGGTCATCGTCATCGTGCTAGCGGCAGGTGCAGGCATTTACGTTTACACGTCGATGCAGTCCCAGACTCAGGGTGCAGGTTCAACGGCGACATCTACCCAGACTGAAATCGTGTTGCAGATTGTCGAGACGGATCCTGTGAAGAACATAAACAACTTCAATCCGGGGAACATCACCGCGAGGCAGGGAATAACAGTCATGCTTGCGGTAAGCAACCACGACGATGCCGCGCGTTATTTCCTATTTCCGCAATTCAACATCAATCAAACGATTTCGGCCGGGACCACTCAACGAATGTCGTTCGTAGCTGACAAGGTCGGAACTTTCACTTTCACATCGGTTATCACGGACCCGAACAACCCTCGCGAGAAGAATTCCACCATCACGGGTAATCTGATGGTCGGCGCGTAAGAGACGGAAATGGGTTTGTAATACCTACTTAGTTGGAGAATACTACCACATTTATTAGACCCGCGATTTAGGCCTAGTTCTTACCGGATTTCTATGAAGAAAACTCCTTCGCCACCGCGGCTTACCCTAATCCTCTCGCTGCTCGTAGCAGCACAGTTCGTGATCGTCCTGGACTTTTCGATAGTCCAAATCGCGCTGCCTACCATGCGCAACGAGCTAGGGATATCCCTGGCCGACAGCCAGTGGATAGTGAGCGCCTATGGCCTCACGTTCGCAGGGTTTCTCCTTCTCAGTGGCCGTGCTTCAGACCTCTACGGCCGCCGCAGGCTCTTCGCGATTGGATTGGTCGTCTTCGCGCTTTCTTCACTAGCAGGGGGTCTAGCACCGTCTGAAAGTGTGCTCATCGGTGCAAGGGCAGTCCAGGGGATAGGGGCCGCGATAGCCTCGGCGACGGGCCTCTCGTTGCTCGTAGTCACATTCCAAGAGGGACGCGAAAGAAACCGGGCCCTTAGTGTCTTCGCCGCAGTCTCTTCTGCGGGCTTCGCTGCAGGAGTGATACTAGGGGGCGTGCTCACCGCGACTCTGGGCTGGAGGTCCATCTTCTTCGTGAACGTCCCCATAGGCATCCTGACCGCGGTTCTGGCTAATCGGCTCCTGGTCGAGAGCCGGGGCGACACTACCCAGAGAAGGCTTGACCTACCAGGCGCGCTCTCGGTGACCGCGGGATTGTCGATCCTTGTATATGCTCTGACCAACGCGGCGAACAGCGGCCTTCTTTCGCTCCAGACTCTTGCGCCTCTCGGCCTCTCCACCATCGTCTTAGCAGGCTTCCTTGTGATCGAACAGCGATCCAGCGCCCCCCTCATGCCGCTATCCTTCCTTCGGCGCGGGGCCATCTTCGGCGCGAACGCGCTCGCGATCCTCACTATCGCCGCGGTGAGCTCCATGATCTTTCTGCTCACGATCTACCTCCAGCAGATACAAGGTTACTCTGCCCTTTCTGCCGGCATTTCCTTCCTGCCGACGGCCCTGGTCTTCCTCTCGGTGGGCGGCTATCTCTCAGCGAAGCTCGTGACGCGCTTCGGCCCGAAGCCGGTACTGATAGTCGGCACGACGATCCAGGCCGCTGGCTTCCTCTTGCTCGCCCAGCTCGCCGTCGGCACGCCTTTTGTCACTGGTCTTTTGCCGGAGATGCTCGTGGTCTCCTTGGGAGCTGCCTTGAGCTTCACCGCCTTCAACATTGCCGCGCTGAGCGGGGCGAGGAAGGGCGAGGAAGGTCTAGCCTCTGGGCTCATTAACACGTCGACCCAGGTCGGAGGTCCCGTCGGCCTCGCGATCGCCGTGACAATAGTCGGGATAGTGGCAGCCAGCCTTGGAGGGTCGGTGACCGCAGCCGCCGCGACCGTAGCCGGGTTTCGGTACGCCTTTCTCGGGGCCGCAGTCCTCTCAGTCGTAGGGATAGCCTTCGCTTCGCTCATGAAAAGCCCGAAGATGGTCGTGATGTCTAGGGACACGATTCTGGACGCGACTGCTCCACTATCGGCCTCAGTGGCGGAAGGGAAAAGGTCTTTCGCCATGAACAAGATTCTCGTAGCGGTCGACGGTTCTGAGAACGGAGAACGAGCAGCAAGGACGGCGATCAGCTTTGCTCGGGATTACCACGCGGAACTCGACGTCCTACGAGTTGTCCAATCTCCATCCAACGTGACTCCTTCGAGCCCCAGAGCCGGGGGATCAGGGCCAGGAATCCTAAAGGAGCGGTATGACTATGCCGAGAAGGAAGCCGCGGCCTACGTCAACTCGGTCGTCGGTGAGGCAAAAAGCGCGGGCGAATCAGTCGCAGGAGGCACAGTCGTCAGGGGGAATGGACCGCCGGCAAACGCGATAGTAGAGACTGCGAAAAAGGAGGGCGCCGACTTGATAGTGATAGGCACGCGCGGACTAGGCGCGTCCGGGAGGTTCCTTCAGGGAAGCGTCTCTGCCGGCGTCGTCGCGAACTCCGAAGTGACGGTTGTCGTTGTTAGATGATGAGCTTTGCGAAGAGTTCGATGCAGGTCGCCAGTTCGTCCCTACTTCGGTACTTGAGAATCGAATCTTTCCGAGATCAGCTTCTTGAACTTCCGTTTGTCGTATCCATAATAGTAGTCAGAATCCAATTCCTCGATGAGTTGTCTCGCGTCAGCGGGTATGGAAAGCACTCTCGCCGTCCATTCAGACAGACTTCGGGTTCTGGTGAATGGCAACTTCATCATGAAGAAAGGGTAGTCAACTGAGTCGGGAAGGACGCCGACCAACGGCAAGTGAAGGGTCACTAACCTGCACCCTGGGCGAAGCTTCCTTCCGAAGTCTTCCGCATCTTGATCCCACTCAG
>JAPCJN010000044.1:10526-13858 GCA_027886925.1 Nitrososphaerota archaeon | reverse complement strand
AGGAACTGGATGTTGAACGGCCCCTTCACGTTCAGCTCCTTGGCTATCGCTCTCGTATTTTCGCGTATCTTCCCCTTCGCGACCTCGCTGATCGAGACCGTAGGGATGGTCATGATGGCGTCGCCTGAGTGCACGCCCGCGTTTTGGACGTGCTCGATTATGGCCCCTATGACGGTCGTTTCTCCGTCTGACACCCCGTCAACCTCTACCTCCTTGGCGTCCTCGACGAACTTGCTGATCGTCACAGGATAGTTGGGGTTGACCTCCGCGGCTTTTGCCAGGAACCCTTCGAGGTCCCTGCTGCCCCAGATCACCCTCATGGCCGAGCCGCTCAGGACATGAGAAGGCCGCACTATCACTGGGTAGCCGACCTTGTCGCAGAACTGTCTCGCCTGTTTCATTGACCTGAAGCTACCCCACGCGGGCTGAGGGATGCCTATCTTGTCGAGCAGGAACCCGAACCTCTCTCTGTCCTCCGCTCTCTCGATCGAGTCCGCGCTCGTTCCCATGACCTTGACGCCTTTGCGATCGAGGTCGAGGGCGAGGTCGTTCGGAATCTGTCCCCCGACGCAAAAGACGACTCCCATGGGTCTCTCCCTTTCATAGATCGAGAGCAACCGTTCGACGGTGAGTTCTTCGAAGTATAGCCTGTCGCTCATGTCGAAGTCGGTGGAGACGGTCTCGGGGTTGCAGTTTACCACGATGATTTCGTCGACCTTCCCGGTATCCTTTAGCGCCCACGCCATGTTCATTGTCCCCCAGTCAAACTCGACCGAACTGCCGATCCTGTACGGGCCTGCTCCCAGGACGATCACTTTCCTCTTGTCGCTCGGCTTCGCATCGTCAGTGGAGCCGTTGTAGGTGACGTAGAGATAGTTCGACCGCGCCGGCCACTCTGCGGCCAGGGTGTCTATCGCCTTCACCCAGGGCCTAATCTCCATCCTCTCCCTCATAGCGCGCACGTCGTCTTCGTCGATCTCGACGGCGTTTGCGATCTGCTTGTCGGAAAAGCCCAGTCGCTTCGCCCCAAGGAGCACCGAAGGATCGCGGTCGATCCCTTCGCGCCCGCTTCGCTCGACGGCACGATAAGTTTCCACTATGTTCTTGAGCTTGCTGATGAACCAGGGGTCGATGACGCTCAGCCTCGCGACCTCGTCCTCCGGCACCCCGAGGATGAGCGCCTCGACGACGTCGAAGATTATCTGGTCGGTCGGGTTTTTCAGCCGCGCCTTCAGGGACTCGATGTCGTCACCTTCGACGAAGCTCCGGATCACGCCGTCGTACCTGTTGTTGAGCATCCTCGCAGCTTTTTGGATGGACTCCTCGAAGTTCCTGCCGATTGCCATGACCTCCCCTATCGACTTCATCGCAGTCCCCAACGTCCTAGAAGCACCTTGGAACTTCTTCGTGTCCCACCGCGGCATCTTCAAGACGACGTAGTCTAGGGACGGCTCGAACATGGCCGTTGTCACGCCTGTCATCTCGTTCTTGAGCTCGGTCAGGGAGTATCCTAGGCAGATTTTCGCGGCGATGTACGCGATGGGATACCCGGTCGCCTTCGAGGCCAGGGCCGAGGACCTCGAGAGCCTTGCGTTGATCTCGATCGCCCTGTACGTCTCCGACCTGGGCTCGAGCGCGAACTGCATGTTGCACTCCCCGACTATCTCGCACTTCCTCGCCGCCTTTAGTGCGAGGGAACGGAGCATGTGATACTCCCGGTTCGATATCGTCTGCGACGGGGCGACGACGATGTTGTCCCCGGTGTGGACTCGCATGCTCAAAACGTTCTCCATGTTGCACACGATCTGCCCGTTATCGTCACCGTCCCTCATCACCTCATACTCGATCTGCTTCCAGTGCCCGATGTATTCCTCGATAAGGATCTGGTGGGCCATGCTCAGGTTCAGCCCGCGCTGCGCTATCACGTCCAGATCCCTCTCGTTCTTGGCGACTCCGCCACCCCTCCCTCCCAGGGTGTACGCGACCCGCATGATCACCGGATAGCCTATCTCCTTCGCAGCGGCCCGCGCTTCTTCCAGCGTGTACGCCGGCTTGCTCCTGGGGCACGCTATCCCCACGTCGAGCATGGCCTCCTTGAAGAGCTCGCGGTCCTCCGTGACCTCGATGCCTCTGATTTGGGTCCCGAGCACCCTCACGCCGTACTTGGACAGCGTCCCCATCTTGGAGAGGCGGATGCCGCAATTCAGCGCGGTCTGGCCGCCGAACCCGAGGAAGATCGCATCGGGAAGCTCCTTCTCTATGACGTCGGTCACGAAGTCAGGATTGACGGGTAGGAAGTGGATCTTGTCGGCCATCCTGTCGTCGGTCTGGATCGTCGCGATGTTGGGGTTCACGAGGACCGAGCGTATCCCCTCCTCCCTCAGGGCTTTGAGGCATTGGCTACCGGAGTAGTCGAAATGGCGGCCGCTTCTAGCAGCTTTCGCCTGCTTCTCCGATTTTTATTGCCCCGCTGCCCAGCACCAAGGCTTTCTTCACGTTTTCATGCTTCGAACTCTCTCACCTGCCAGGCTCTTCCTTCTCGTCCCCATCAGGGCTGCGAACCTGTCGAAGACGAACTCAGTATCATAGGGGCCCGGCGCAGCCTCGGGATGGAACTGGACTGCGATCGCGGGCTTCTTTTGATGGACCAGGCCCTCGATGCTCTTGTCGTCGGCGTTCCTGAACCAGGGTATGAGCTCCGTCTTCGCGAGGGTGTTCGGCTCGACGGCATAGCCATGGTTTTGACTGGTCACGTAGCCCCGACCCGAGATTAGGTCGACGACCGGCTTGTTCTGGCCCCTGTGACCGTATTTCAGCTTGTAGGTCTGCGCGCCCTGAGACATCCCCAGGATCTGCTCGCCCAGGCATATGCCGAGCACGGGGACGTCGGAATCTACGAGCTTCTCGGTGGTGCTCACGGTGTCGACGCAGAGCTGAGGGTCTCCCGGGCCGTTGCTGATCACCACGCCGGCGGGGTCGTGGCGCATGACGTCCGAGTAGGTCGAGTCGAAGGGCACCCTGACGACGCCATAGCCTCTCCCCAGAAGGTTCCGGATTATGCTCTCCTTCACTCCGCAGTCGATTAGGACGACCTTTTTCTCCGAGACGCCAAAAGTCTCGACCTTCTTCACGGAGACCCGCTTCACAAACTCGACGGAGTCGTATCTGGCGGCCTTCTCCAAGACCCTCTTGAGCTCCTTTCTGCTCGCCGGCCCGGGCCCGCTGGCTAGCGCGCACATCATAACTCCTCTCTCCCTGATGTCAGAGACCAGGGCCCGTGTGTCGATGCCCTCGATGCCAGGGATGCCCTGGTCGGCCATCCACTTGGACAG
>JAPCJN010000044.1:6868-10516 GCA_027886925.1 Nitrososphaerota archaeon | reverse complement strand
TCTTGCACGACTATCCCTGTGACCTTGATCCCTCCCGACTCGAAGTATCTCGGAAGCCCGAAGACGTCCCTGTCTTCTTTGTCCGGGACTCCGTAGTTGCCTATGAGCGGATATGTGAAGCACAAGACCTGGCCCGAATAGGAAGGGTCGGTCATCGACTCGGGATAGCCGACCATCCCCGTGTTGAAGACCAGCTCCCCGACCACAGTGGCTTCTGCGCCAAAACCCCTGCCGAGGAAGAGCGTTCCGTCCTCCAGAAGCAGGACGGCTGGCCTGCTCCCGTCAGCTTTTTCTATCACGTCTCTTAAAGTAGAAAAGTTCCGCCTGTTCCTTTTTTAAACTCTTTGACCAGTTTCAGAACATCGCCGCGAAATCGTGGCCGAATTGTTTCATTTTCTCTCGCTCGCCTCAATCCTCTTCCTCTCCTCCGAGATCAAATCGGTCAGCGAAGTGAACGCCTTGCCGACCTCCTTCATCTTCACGACGATGATGGTGTCAGTATGGCAGCTCACGGTGTCCTCGATGTTCACGTGCCTCCTCGCTATCTGGTTGTAGAAGTTGATGAGGCATCCCGGCGTGTTCCTTATCGCGTCGGGGCTCTGGACGATTATGGCCGCGTAGTCGTCTCCCTCCTCCAGGATCCCCGAGTCAGAGAACTTCGCCCTAACCTTCTTGTGGAGCTTTTGGTCGAAGATGAGTGTGATGGAGGAGATGCTCTCCGAGACGTGGAGGAAGTCCTGCTGGTGGCTGGAGATCAGCGAGCTGACCACCTCGACGGTCTTCCTCGTCTTCTCCACCGAGATCTTGGAAACGTTGGTCCTGACGTTGACCACGCTGTCCGCGATGATCGACCTGATCTCGTCGGAGGCCGGCGAGTAGGTGCCCTTCAGCCTCTTGAGAGATGTGATGACGCTCTCCAAGTTGACACGCTTCCCCAGCCTCTCCTCTATCCTCGGCTGGAGCATCCTTGAGATCGCGCTGATGTTCGCGTAATCCCTCGCCAGGGCGTCCTGGATGGACAGGTCGTAGCCGATTTCGTCCCTCACCGCGGCGATTATCGCTCCGGGCGTGACCGATTTCATGTCAAGAGGCACATCTTTTGGGTCGATTGTGGCCAAAATCTATAAAAGGATTTCAGAGGCGGTCCAAAAAAGTATAGTTGAAGAAGAAGATAGTGCTGGCCTACTCAGGCGGCCTAGACACCTCGGTCTCAATAAGATGGCTGAAGGAGAAGTTCGGCGCTGACGTCGTCACGCTCACGCTCAACCTTGGACAGCGGGAGGACTTCCGAGAGATCGAGGAGAGGGCGTACTCGACCGGAGCGGTCAAACACTTCCAGCTGGACGTAAGACAGGAGTTTGTGACCGGATACGTCCATCCCTCCATAAGGGCGAACGGGATGTATGAGGGCAAGTACCCGCTCGCCACGGCTCTCGGTCGGCCTCTGATAGCGGAGAAGCTCGTCGAAGTGGCGGATGAGGAGGGGGCCTACGCCGTCGCTCACGGTTGCACTGGCAAAGGCAACGACCAGGTGAGGATAGACGTTACCGTCCGCTCCCTGAACCCTGACCTCAAGGTGATCGCCCCGGTCCGCGAGTGGAACATGAGTCGGGACATGGAGATAGAATACGCGAAGAGGCACGGGATTTCGATCAAACCGAAAAAGTCGATATTCAGCACCGACCAGAACCTCTGGGGGCGGTCGATCGAGAGCGGCCCCCTCGAAGACCCCGAGGTCGAACCTCCGGCGAGCGCCTTCGAGTGGGTCACGCCGGCTGAGGAGGCGCCCGACAAGCCGGGCTACCTCGACGTCGGTTTCACCGAAGGCACCCCCACCTCCCTGAACGGCCGCGACCTGGGCGACCTCGACCTGATCAGCCAGGTCAACGAGTTCGCGGGCAAGAACGGATACGGGATAGTCGACCACATCGAGGACCGCCTCGTCGGGATAAAGTCCCGCGAAGTATACGAGTGCCCCGCAGCCCTGGCGATCATCGAGGCCCACAGGGACCTAGAGCAGCTGGTCCTCACCAGAAACGAGCTAGCGTTCAAGGCCTCCGTCGAGCGCGAGTGGTCATGGCTCGTGTACTCGGGCCTCTGGATGGAGCCCCTTCGTTTCGCCCTGGACAGCTTCATAGAGACCACGCAGGCTAGGGTCTCCGGAAAGGTAAGGCTGAAGTTCTACAAGGGCGGCATGCTTGTCGTAGGGCGGTCATCACCTAACTCCCTCTACAGGCTGAAGCTCTCGACATACACCAAAGCCTCGACATTCGACCAGAACTCGGCCGTCGGCTTCATCGAACTTTGGGGCCTTCAGTCGCGGTTAGCTGCTAATTCCAGGGTGTCATCGCAGAAGAACGGCCGAAGAGGAACACAACGTGGACAACAACAACATTCTGAGAGGAAACAGAGTCAAGCGATCAAGCAAGCGAGCAAGTGATTTCACCTCATCTGTCAGCTTCGACGGCCCGCTGACACGTCACGTAGTCGAGATCAATATGGCTCACATGCTATCGCTCTTGCAGGCAGGCCAGGTAGGCAAGAAGGAAGGCGCCGCTTGCCTGAAGTTCCTGGAGGGAGTCTCGGACCACCTCAAGCTCGACCCGTCTTCGGAAGACGTGCACCATTCGCTGGAGCAACAAGCGATCAGGTCAATCGGGATGGAGACCGCCGGGTACCTCAACCTTGGGAAGAGCCGGAACGACCAGGTCGCCACCGCTCTGCGGATGGAGCTCCGGGATCGAATATTGAGGCTGCTCAGGGAAACGTCCAAGCTTCAAGGCTCGTTGGTGCGGTCGATGGGGCGCTACGGACGGCTTCCCCTGCCAGGGTACACCCACCTCCAGCGGGCTCAGCCGACGACCGTCTTCCATCACCTCCAGTCGCACTTCGAGGCGGTCGCCGAAGACATCGAACGCATCACGCAACTCCACGCTCGCGTCAACCTCTCGCCGATGGGAGCGGGAGCCTTGGCTGGCACCTCTGTCAAGGTCGACAGAGCGTACACTTCGTCGCTACTAGGATTCGACGGACTCGTCAACAATTCGATGCATGCCGTCTCTTCACGTGGTTTCGCCCTCGAGGCTCTCTCTTGCCTCGAGATTCTCATGGTCGACCTCAGCAGGATAGCCGAGGAGCTTATCATCTGGAGCTCGAGCGAATTCGGGTTCATCGAGCTCGCCGACGAGTATGCGGCGACGAGCAGCATGATGCCTCAGAAGAAGAACCCGGTGGTCGCCGAGACAATCCGCGCAAAGTGCGGCTCTGTCATCGGCGAGGCCACCGCCGCCTTCGCCATCGCAAAGGCCCTGCCCAACGCATACAACCTCGACCTGCAGGAGATCACGCCGCACCTCTGGCGAGGGCTGGACGACACCACCTCGTCGGTCTCGATGATGGCCGAGATGCTCGGGTCGATGAAGTTCAACAAGGAACGGCTCGCAGAGACGGTCAAGGGGGACATGTCGACCGCCACTGAACTGGCAAACGAGCTCGTCCGCTCGGAGCACGTCCCCTTCCGCCGGGCGCACCAAATCGTCGGTGAGCTAGTGAGGATTTCACTGGAGAAAAAAATAGGCTTGGAGCAGGCGTCCCAAGATTTCTTGGAGAAGATCTCAGCGAGAGACGCGGGCCGCGCGGGCTAGCAGG
>JAPCJN010000044.1:0-6858 GCA_027886925.1 Nitrososphaerota archaeon | reverse complement strand
GCTACCGGCCGCGCGATAAAGATTGATAAAGACCGTCTCCGGACGGTTCTCGATGCACTCAAAACCCTGGAACTGATTCATAGTGTTGGCGGGGCGAACCCAAAGTTCATCCAACAACAGGTTGTGCATGACAAGAAAGAAATAGAAAAAATTGGAATTTGGCTTGGAGAGAAAGAGCACAAACTCGATGAATCTAGACGCAGTCTTCGCAACGAAGTGCGCTCGTGCCTGAAACGAGAGGTGAGAAGTTAGCTGAAGACAAAATGCGACGAATGTGACGCTGATATCACGGTTCCCGACGACGCGATAGTCGGGGAGATCGTAAAGTGCAAGGAGTGCGGTTCCGACTACGAGGTCGAATCGATATCGAAAGGCACCGTGAAGCTAAAGCCAGCTGATGTTGCGCAGGAAGATTGGGGAGAGTAGGGACGGTTGAAACTCTCCATCACCTTCGATAGGCTCCGCCTCGAGGAAAAGGAACTCAAGGAGGAGGCTGAGAGCATGGGTTGCGCCGCAGAACTGATCGACGTAAGGAAGCTGAGCTTCAACGTCACTGGCAAGAAGGTTTCCAACGGTTTCGGGGACATAGTCCTGCAGCGATGCATCAGCTACTACCGCTCGGCCTTCCTCACGAGGATCCTCGAGAACTTCGGCATCAACGTCATCAACTCCACCAAGGTCTCGGAGGCCTGCGGCAACAAGCTCGTGACTTCGATGATCCTTGCCAAGGCGGGGGTGCCGACGCCCAGGACATTCGTCGCGCTCTCCTCGGAGTCGGTGTTCGAGACGGCGGCTAAGCTGGGCTATCCGGTTGTGATCAAGCCCTTCACCGGCAGCTGGGGGCGCATGGTCGACATCGCCAAGGAGCCGCAGACCCTCGGGACGATAGTGGAATACCGAGAATCGATGCAGAGCCCGGTCGAACACATGTATTACCTCCAAGAGTTCGTGAAGAGGCCTCCACGTGACATCAGGCTGATAGTGGCAGGAGACGACGTGGTCGCGTCCGTCTACAGGAACGCCCCGAAGGGCGACTGGCGCACAAACGTGGCCAGAGGAGGGACGACGACAAAGTTCAAGCTCAACAAGGAGATCGAGGATATCGCGCTAAAGGCAGCGCGGGCTGTCGGTGGAGGCGTCCTCGGGGTGGATGCGATGGAGTCTAAAGAAGGCTACATGGTGCACGAGGTGAACAACACGGTCGAGTTCAAAGGCGCCCAGGGAGCTACGGACCACAGGATAGCGAAGAAGATCGTCGAATACGTGATCAGCGAGGCGAAGCGATAATTGGTCCGCGTCGGGGTCGTGGGAGCGTCTGGATACGCGGGAGGGGAGCTCCTCCGCGTCCTCCTTAGCCATGGCAAGGTCGACCTAGAGTTCGCGACATCGCGGAGATACGCGGGGGAGTACATCTTCAGGGTCCATCCTAACTTGCGAGGGGTGACGGACATGCAGTTCATCGGCAACGACCTCTCTAAGGTCTCGAGCGGGGCCGACCTCGTGTTCACCGCGCTCCCTCACGGCGAGTCCATGAAGTTCATGCCTGAGCTCGTCAAATCGGGCGTCAAGATAGTCGACCTAAGCGCAGACTTCCGGCTGAAGGACCCTGCCGCCTACGAGACTTGGTATGGGTTCCAGCATCCTGCACCGGAGATGCTAGAGAAGTTCGTCTACGCAGTCCCTGAGCTCAACAGGGACCAGATCCGCGGAGCCTCGCTGACCGCCTCCCCAGGGTGCATGGCGATAACTTCGATCCTAGCGCTGGCTCCTCTGTTCAACCAGCGGGAAGTCAAGATAGACAATAGTCACGTCGTCGTCGACGCAAAGATAGCCTCCTCAGGCTCGGGAGGGAAGCCCTCGCTCGCGACCCACTACTCAGAACGCTATGGGGTGGTGAGGCCGTACAAGCCCGTGGGGCACAGGCACTCGGGAGAGATCGAACAGGAGATGTCCAGGCTCTCTGGCGAGAAGGTCACGGTCTCCATGTCCGCCCACGCGATAAACATGGTGAGAGGCATCCTCTCGACCTGCCACGTCTTCTACGAGGGCGAACTCCAGAATTCGAAGGTCTGGAAGATGTATCGCTCCCTCTACAATGACAAGCCGTTCATCAGGATGGTCAAGGACAAGCAGGGGCCTTTCAGGCTGCCAGACCCCAAGATCGTCATAGGGTCGAACTTCTGCGACGTCGGCTTCGAGCTTGACGAAAGAGGTCACAGAATCGTGGCGATCGGGGCGATAGACAATCTCCTTAAGGGCGCGGCAGGGAACGCGGTCCAGGTGATGAACCTCATGCTGAACTTCGACGAGAAGCAGGGGCTCGCCGCCGCTCCGCTTCATCCAGTGTGACGAAGATTGAGAACAGTCGTGAAGCTAGGGGGGGACATCGTCAAGGGAGAGATCTCAGCAGACTTCCTGTCGGACCTGAAGAAGCTCGTCCAGACCACCCAGGTGGTCTTGGTTCACGGCGGAGGGGATGTGGTCACCGAGATCGCCACGAAACTGGGCAAGGAGCAGCGCTTCGTCGTCTCTCCGGAAGGGATGAGAAGCAGATACACGGACAGGGAAACGGTCGAAATCTTCACGATGGTGATGTGCGGGTTGATAGCGAAGAAGCTCGTCGAAGTACTGGGACGAAACGGCTTGTCGGCGGTCTCCCTCTCAGGCCTCGATGGCGGCGTGCTTCGAGCCACCCGGAAGAAAAAACTGCTAATAGTCGATGAGAGAGGAAGGAAGGTAGCGATCGAGGGAGGGTACACCGGGAAGATGAAGTCTGCAGGAGGGCCGGTGATCGACGCGCTTCTGGAACAGCGAGCGATCCCTGTCATCTCGCCTGTAGCGATGGGGGAGGAGGCGGAGCCGCTGAACGTGGACTCCGACAGGGCCGCTGCCTTCGTCGCGATGGGCATACGGGCTGACGCGGTCATCTTTCTAACCGATGTCAAGGGCTTCTTGAAGGACGACAAAGTAGTCGAGAGGATGACCATAGAGGAGGCGCGCAGGATCCTTCCCAAGACGGGATTCGGGATGCAGAAGAAGATCCTCGCCGGAGTCGAGGCGATCGAGGCAGGCGTCAACGAAGTGATAATAGCCTCTGGATTCGGACCCGAACCGCTCTCCAACGCCTTGATGCACAACGGCTGCACGGTTATCACGAAATCGTGACGTGAATGCGAGATTGGCGTCGATGAGAAGGAAAATCAACATCATAGAGACGGAGGACGCGCACGGCCCCCACACCTACCAGAAATTCCCAGTGGCCATAGTCAAGGGAAAGGGTTCCCTCGTCTGGGACGATAAGGGCAAAGAGTACATCGACTGCATGGGGGGTTACGGAGTAGCCATCGTCGGCCACTCCAACGACCATGTCGTCGCCGCGATAAAGCGTCAGGCAGAGAAGCTCATCACCTGCCACGGGTCGCTCTACAACGACGCCCGCGCGGAATTCCTGGAGACCCTGACCTCGTGCTCTCCCAAAGGTCTCGACGCGGCGTTCCTATCAAACAGCGGGGCCGAGGCGGTCGAGGTCGCGATCAAGCTCGGGAGGAAGGTCACGGGGAAGAAGGGGCTCATCGCAATGAAGGGGGCATATCATGGCAAGACGGCAGGGGCGCTCTCCGCCACTTGGAGCAAGAAATACAGGGAGCCATTCGAGCCCCTGCTGCAAGGGGTAAAGCACGTCGATAACGGGGACCTGGGCGCACTTGAGAGCGAGATCGATGGGGACGTCGGGGCTGTCATAGTCGAGCCCATTCAAGGCGAAGGGGGCATCGTGCTCCCGCCTGAGGGTTTCCTTCGCGGGGTCCGAGAGATATGCGACAAGAAAGGCGTATTGCTGATAGCTGACGAGATCCAGACCGGACTCGGGCGGACGGGGAAGCTCTGGGCGATGCAGAACTGGGGCGTAGTCCCCGACATCATGACGGTAGCAAAGGGACTCGCGGGAGGCGTCCCACTAGCGGCCACCGTGACGACGGCTGAGTTCCTGAATTCGCTGAAGAAGGGCGAGGCGACGAGCACTTTCGGCGGAAACCCTCTGGCGTGCGCCGCTGGGACGGCTACCCTCAGATACATCATAGACAACGACCTGCCTGGAACGGCGAAGAAAAGGGGAAAACTATTCTTGGACAAGCTGAAGGCTATGGGCAAAGAGCACCAGCTCACGAGGGAAGCGAGGGGGCTCGGGCTGATGCTGGCGTTCGAGCTGAGGGTCGACATCCAGGAGTTGCTCAACGAGGCCATGTCGATGGGCGCCATCTTCACCTACTCCGGTCGCACGATAATCAGGATGCTCCCTCCTCTGGTCATAACGGAGCCTCAAATCACAAAGTCGGTAAGGATCCTGGGGGATGCCATCGGCGCTGAGGAGGCGAGGCGGGCTGCGGGCGTTGGTGTCAGCGGCAGTGGATAGGACAGACGAGCTGATACTGCGGATCCTCCGTGAGGACTCCAGGCTGCCCTTCGTCGACATCGCCTCCAGAGTGAGCCTCTCCGAGGCTGCGGTCAGAAGGAGGATCGCGAACCTGGTCAAGGAGGGCACCATCAAGAGGTTCACGGTCGACGTAGACGACCCGCAGACCGCCACGAGCGCGATCACCTACGTCTCGGTCAGCCCGTCCTCACCCACCTCTGACGTAAGCAAGAGGCTAAAGTCAGTGCAGGGGGTAGAGACGATCTACGAGACGACAGGCTCCTTCGACATCGCGGCCATCATCAAGGGGACGAGCATCTCGGAGGTGAACAGGTCCGTGGAGGAAATTCGTAGAATCGATGGCGTCCTCAACACTAACACGACAATAATCCTCAGGACCATTCGCTGACCGGGCGAGGGCGCTTCGCCAGATTTTGACGCTATGCCACTTGTTTGTCCCTGAGGGCCGTAGGCATTCGAAGATAGCCAACATCGGCTATGCGGGCGTTTCGAGACACAAGTTCGGTCCTATGAGACCTGTGATTGGTGGCGCTCGAAGGAGGACGGGCATCCACGAGCCGAGGCTTAAGAGGCTACCGAAAAACCATTACTTTAGACTAAAATCGGACCAAATTGGTTATTTCCGGACGAGCTCTTAGACGAGGTTTAAGGGGTCGGCCTGCGCACCAATGACCATGAGCTCGGCCAGCCAGATCTTCTCGATGTCTTGGCTCTGGTCGATATTCGCAGGGTTCTACCTCGTGGCCTACACGCTCTGGGTCCCGACCCTCTTCTCAAATCTTGTCCTCGCGACCGCGACAGCTGGCCTGACCTTGATCCTTGGGCTGGCGTTTCTATACGATGGGTTTTCGGGGGCCATCTCGCTTCAAGGCGGCTCACCACCCAGAGCGCTTCAGTTGAGGCGGCTTCGGCGCTTCGTCGGCGGCGGCCTCCTCCTCGCCTATCTGCTCGTATACATCCCACCGCAGGGAAGGATAGTCGCTCACTGGCCGCTCGACCTCGCGATAACCGTGTTGTCTGGGGCGGTCATGCTCGTCTACGGTATCCAGGATCGTTGAGACCCTCTTGAGGCTCCTTATCGCAACGATAAGGGGGACTGGTCGATTTCTGGAAGGCAGGCAAGCCCATCCGTTAAATATCGACTCTAGCAGTCGCCCATGCGCGTCCCCGCATCTTGAGCTTTCTTCTCGACCCGCTAGCGCTCCTCTTCGTCGGGTTCGTCGCAGGGAAGGCCTACTACCTGCTCGCCGTCTTCTCCGACAGAGTCTTCCGGCGCCGGGCGTTGAAGAAGGAGCTGGTGCTAGCTGGTGTGGTGGTCGTCGCCCTCTTTTGGACATATAGCGCTTCCCTCTACTTGAACGTCATCTACTTCCCATGGCCGCTGGCCAGGTGGTACGGCGGGACTGCTTGGATGCTCAACTCCGGACTCCCTCTCGGACTGACCAGATCGTCAGGCTCAGACATCCTCGCCATCTTCCTGTTCGCGGCATATCCGTTCTGGTTCTATGCCGGGACGAGGATCGGACTCTCAGGACACAGATACACCAGAGGGCAGAGGCTCCTCGAACGAAACCGCATAGTCACGCAACTCGCGGCGACGACCTTCCCGAAGGGCGGGGCCATCCCTCCGGGGGCCTCCGAGCTCGACAGCGCCGCTTCGGTGGAGGACCTTTTCACAAAGATATTGCCGCTCTTCGACGACGCGCTCATGGTCCTGCTCTTCGTCTTCGACAGCAGGTTCCTCGTCTTCGCGTTTACGGGGAAGTTCAAGAGGTTCGTCGACCTGGATAGTGATGATGCGACGACGCTGGAGAAGCAGAAGTACCTGGAGGCTTGGTACTCCAACGCGTCCCTGGTGAGCGCCGCTCAGATCCTAAGAATAGCCGCCTCCTTCGGATACTACACCAAGCCGCAGGTGTACAAGCTGCTCGACTACATCGGTCCGATGACGCCGAATCTCCCTCCATGGTTCAGCCCCGGGCGGACGGCGGTCGATCTCTCCAGTCCGCCACAAGTCGCAAACGAGGTGAGCGACGAGCTGTGATAATCCGGGGCGAAGGCGTGATCCGCTCGTCGAGCGAAACGGCGGAGGTCTGCGTCATCGGGTCGGGAGCTGCAGGGGCCATACTGGCATGGGAATTGGCTGAGAGGGGACACTCGGTCGTCCTCATCGAAAAGGGAGGATACCATCCTAGGCAAGATTTCGACCAGAGGGAGGAGAACATGATACCTATGCTCTACAAGAACAGCGGCCTTCAATTCGCTCTGCCGAGCGGCATCGCCGTCGCCCAAGGTAGCTGCGTCGGAGGCTCCACGGTCGTCAACGACGCCGTATGCTTCAGGGCATCGGACACCGTCCTCGGCTGGTGGGAGGATCAGTACAAGGTGGAGGGTGTCGCCCTCGATTCGATGAAGAGGCACTATGA
>JAPCJN010000043.1:3696-13933 GCA_027886925.1 Nitrososphaerota archaeon | reverse complement strand
CACCGCAAGTATGCAAATGTTTGCCCAGACTCTGCTGGCTCTCCTCCCTTCTTCGCTGTTCCGGCCTCAATGGATCACTTGGCACCCTGACCTTTCATCTTGTGTGGCTTCATCTTAGCCTCCATCTTCGGCGCCCCCTTGAGAAGGAGGTCCACCGATGGAAACGAATTGCCAGCCCAACCGTGCAGGAACGAGCCTCCGCTCACGCATATCTTCCCTCCTGAATCCTCGATGTGGTCCAGCAGACCGCCCTCGTTAAGCTCTTGGGAGGTGTCCCCTCCGAGGAAGATCAGCCCTTCTCCGCTTATCCGTTTCGTCAGCTCGAGGCCATTCTCAAAGTCTTCCTCGTATATACCCAGCGGGCCCGCACGGATCCGGATGGACCTGTCCTGCAGCATCAAAGCGTACTGGTCGAGCGTCTCCCTGCCGATGTCCTTTATCACCCCCTTCGACTTTGGCAGCTCCTCGAGGGTCAGGTTCTCTCTGTCGCCGTCTTCTTCGACGACAAAGTCGACCGGATGGTGGACGACAGCGTCTCCTTTCGAGTCCGTCCGCAGTTCGATCAGCCTCCTCGCGTCGGCCAGCTCTTTCTCGTCGAACTTTTGCGCCAGGAACTTGTTGTTTGCCTCGCCCAGGTCATACCCTTGGGCCTTTGCGATAAGCTGGCCTGGGAGGCCGCCGGTGAAGATGGTCGCGCCTTGTTGGGCTATCTTTAGCACGTCCGAGACCTTCTGGAGCTTTGCTCCCCCCATCACAAGCGCTTGCGGCTCCTTGCTGTTGATGACCTCCTGCATTATCTTGAGCTCGTAGGACGAGCGAAGGCCGATGTACGTCCGCGCGATCAGAGGCAGGCACATCATGCTCGACTCGGCCCTGTGCCAGGTCGGCATGGAGTCGTTGACGCAGGTCCTGATCAAACCTTTGAAGAAAGGAACATACGTGCTCGTGTCGGGATTCCACTGTTTCTCCTCCTCGAAGTACCGCATGTTGTCCAGCAGGATGATCTCCCTCGGCTTCAGCCTCCTTATCCGCTCTTTCGTCTCTTGAGTGAATATTCGTTGGTCGGACACGAAGTCGACCTGGATGTCCCTGGGGAGTTCCTTTCTCAGAGCTCTCATGTGGGGTCGAAGCGTCGTGAAATCGTCGTCCCCCTTCCTTCCCTGATGGCTCATGACGACGAGCCCAGCGTAATCGGAATACATCTCGAGGATATGAGCGTAGACGCTCATCCTCAACGCGTCCTCTTCCACGCGGCCATTCCACGCCGGAAGATTGATGTCGACTCTGACGAGGGTCGGGGTCTCAAGCTGGCGGCCCAGATTGATGAGTTTGAAAGGCTGGAGTGCGCCATAGTAGTCGGTCAAGAGGCGGACTGGCGCCGAAGTTTTGGATTAAAAGGTTTTCAACGACACCGCGTGCCTTGCTACGCTTTTGTAACATACGCTTTTTCAAAGTGCAGTCAAGCCCAATAAACAGGGCATAACACGAGGGACTCTCGCGGGTTCAAATCCTGCCGCGCCCGCCAAAATCCAAGTTTGCTTCTGTCTATCTTTGTCAAAATAGACTTGGTTTGAGCTTGTCAAGTTTCAAAGCTCAGGTTATGGTGGATCGGTCGTATTGTCATTGACGAGCTAGTCGGTTAGGAGACTCGAGACGAGAATGAAAACCGAAAGAAAGGAACAAAAGCGTCCAAATTCAAGAAAGACTTGAACCCTGAAAAACCCGCTGATAAATTTCTTAGCATGTGTATTGAGACTTTCGACTGGTTCAGTATCCCTGCCGCGAGATGCGATGGTAGGTGCGACCGTAACGTTATAATTTTGTTACATTTGGGTTCAGCGTTCAGGTATGCCAGAATATTCGCTAAAGTTGAGCGAGTTCGAGCTAGCTCGCTATCGAGCGATGGCGGATAATGCTAAGCGTGAGGAGGGTCCATCTTGGATGGCCGCAGGTATTATGCCTGGTGCACGCGTCGCTGACATCGGGTGCGGTCCTGGGATCATCTTGGCCGAGCTCGCGAGGCAGGTCCTCCCTAACGGAACCGTTGTCGGCGTTGAACGCGATCCGGAAGCGCGTGCGAAGGCAGAGGCTTATCTTAGAGCCCTTAGTATTACCAACGCGGCCGTAATCGGAGGTGCAGCCGACGCGACCGGCTTAGACCGCCAGTCTGTCGATGTTGTGATGATGCGGCACGTCCTCGCTCACAACGGTGGCAACGAGGAGAAAATCATAGCCCACCTCTCTACTCTACTTCGCAATGGCGGCCATCTCTATCTCGTAGATACCGACCTCACCGCAGCCCGGATACGCCCAGTCGACCCAGACATTGAGGATCTCTCGAACCGGTACATCAATTATCTGAAGAGTCTTGGCAACGACGTATCCATAGGATTGAGGCTCGGGGAACTGGTCAAAGGAGCGGGGCTCGTGACGACGGAACGGGATGCCCGCTACCAAATAATTGATAGTGTCAAAGGTATCCGACCCCCGTCATGGGCAGCACACCAATCCATGGTCAATGCCGGAGCCGCAACGGTGGAGGACGTCGCACGCTGGGACGCAGCGCTTCACCGCTATGAAGAACTGCAAAGTGACAAAGTGGTGTTTGCTCCCATTTTCCGAGTCGTCGCAAGACGTCCTTGAAAATCGTCATGGCTTTTCGGTTTGAGCCAACATGATGCTCATCCGAGCCACTCGGAATCCGCCCGATCCGTATCGGCGGAGGAACCCCCGGGTATCCCAAGGAGGTCGAGCGGTATTTCGACAGGGAATACGACGGCGTCAGGAACTGCTACTTCCCTGACCTCAAGAGCGCCATCCCGTTCAAGAGGAGGGATAGGGAAGGGGACTCCAGGGCGAGAAAGCGCCAGAGCTAACCCCGGAGCAGAAGAGTTTCAACAGCGAACTCTCGAGCGAGAGGGTCGTGGTCGAGCACACGATATCGAGGATGAAGAAGTTCCGGATAATGGCCGACGAGTTCAGGAATCGGTTGAAGCGCTACGACGTGATGACGGACATAGTGTCAGGGCTGGTCAATCTCAGGACATTGGGCTTTTGGATTTAGTCGGCTTTGTCTCCTTTCCCAAGTTGTAAAGTTTCGTCGGCTGACTTGCGCTCCTGAGCTGTAGTTCTTTACAAGATTACCCAATAGTCGCGTTCAAGGTCACCTGGCAGACGCCGATGGGGGACCCCGCCCTTCCGGTGTATGGGTCGCAGGTCTGTCCAGGAGCCAAGCAGTCGATTGCACAGGTGTTACAGGACTCGTTGGGGTCGCATACAAAATCGCCACAGGACGCCTCGAATTGCTTGCACTTGTCAAGACTCATTCCTGCGGGGCATTGATAGATTGCGCAATTGACGCAGTGAGCCGCGAGGACGTAGCCAGAGGGGAGGTAACCCAAGTAGTCAGCCCAACAGCCGTAAGGGAGGTCATGCGAATTTTGAGATCCGCATGGTGGCACCTCCGATTGGGATGCACTGCCCGACAAGGCGTTGCCGCCGCTTGGGGTGGAGGAAAGACTGGTCGTCGCCGGCGATGACGCGTAAAAGAATAGTCTGGTCCCGCCCCCAGCAATCAAGGCCGCCACTACGGCAACGACGGCAACTTTGGCAGCGGTGACTCGTTTCATGTCAGCATATCATTAGAGCAATTAAACTGCCGAATTATTAAACGGCATCCTCGCGTTCTAGATTATCGTAAGCCAATTATCCTCGCCCTTGATTACGATTCCAGTGGCCTCTGCGGGAGTTCGTGCTAGCTCAGACTTAGAGATGTGAGCAACGTGTTTCCGCTTTCTCCGAGCGCGACTATCTTCTGCCGGACAAACGTCGGACTAAGGGCGTCCTCACGATCAGGGGCCAAGCCGCCTTGGGCAGAACCTCCTTCGCTTAGAGCCGCTTTGACCTCTGGCTCAATTATCCTCCACGCCTTTGCTAGGAACTGCGGCATATCGAGCTTCCCGGCTTCAAAGACCACTTTGCCATCAGAGGTGAGTTTCACAAGTGCGATCTTATGATCCTCGAGATAGAGGATCGATTGCTGCAGCACCTCCGAGGCCTTGTCTATCTGCTCGGAATCCAGGAATTTGTTCAGGGTTGGTTCGGAAGTGACGCTTATCTTTGCTTCGGGCGATTTGTACTCAACGGTCAGAGAAGTGTGAGAATCCCGCTTGGACTTGACTATGATAATCGTGCCTGACTTTTCAGGGTATTCGTATTTCGTGATCAGCTGTGCCTCCGTCAACTCGGCGACAGACAACACGTAATGGTTCAGACCCTCATAATCCGGAGCCGGGTCTTTCTTGAACCGACTCTTTCCCAGAGAGACCGGGATCTTGATCTCACCCTCAGGCGAGGTAAGCGTGAATTCCTTGTTGAGGAGAGCGCTTTTCTTGCAATCGAGAGCGAATTCGAACTGAATATCGTCCGCGCAGTTGTATCGCACGCTGGCGGAATATACCTTGTTCAGCAGCTTGAGACTTATGGCTTTGTCCAGCAATGCGAAAGGCAACGTCACAAGGAATGCCTCGATACTCTTGAAAGTGCTGGTCCTCTCGGTCTCTAACGAGAGCTGATTCTCAGCGAGTTCGGTCGAGTATCTCACTTCGATCTTTTTTCTTGCCAAATCGATGGCCACGAGAGAAAGACTCGAGACTTGTTTCTCCAAGTCCGCAGTCAACTCCTCACCCAAAGTATTCTGGCGGGAGAGCACAGCATCTGCGAACTCTTTCTGTAGCCCGTCGAGGGCAGCAACTTGACGTTTGTACGTCTCCTCGGTCTCCCTGATCTTCTCCTCTCTCTCTTGCATCCGCCGTGTGTCCCTCATGGCGTCGATGAGACTGGCGAAAGCCGGCTTGAGGTTCCTTTTGTTTTCGGGTGGCACCAGTTTCTCTTCGGAGCTCAAGATTTTTTCGGAAAGCTGAGCTCAGTAATAAACCATGTCCTAGCTGCGTCCATCCCGCCGGCCTGGACTGCGATTTTGCGGCCGCCAACTCATCGGTCTGCGCAGGGATATTCAATTGCATCTCCGGACAAGATTCTCTTGTTGTGATGCTCGCCGAGCAAACCCCGACGGTCATCCGTGTTGTGAGCGCTCTTACTTTAGACGCGTGAAAAAAGCGCTTCTTGCGCTCATCTTACCTTGTCTTTTCTCATGAGCACTATGAAGACTTCGCTTTGGAAAAGGGTCGTGCCCGGAATGACAGCGTAGCCCGTCGAAGAGAACTCCGCTATCGCACTGAAGAAACCCTTCTGTTCTGTTTTGAAGACGATCTGGTACTCATAATCCTTGCCCTGACTTCTTATCTCGGCCAACGCCCTATCGGCCCACTGCTTGTTCTCCAGCGCCTCAAGTTTCTTGAGCAGTTCTGGGTTTTCCATTCGGGCAAGGATTCGGTTCCCTCGAGAGGTATAAGACTTATGTAACTTTCTAGCATAGATTCGGAAGCCTTAGTGCGGGTCCTTCTCCTTCTTTCCTCGACCGGAAAGTTGCCCGTTCAAGCTTTTCCAGTCCCTCAGCTCTTGCGGAACGTCTCCGACCCGTAAGGTCAGACTCGCCCTTCATATCGCAGCCTATGGTCAATCGAGCCTGCCTGGTCAGTCTGGCGGTCTAATCGTCAATCCCCTGCATACGTTTATCTCGTTCGCCACATGAATTACATTGATTTTTGGAAGACGAAAGACCGGCCAGCGAGTATCAGCTTCCAAAATCGGTGATGAAGTGGGTCGCCCTCGGCCTGCTCCTCAGCTCCGGAGTCGTCATCGCGATCTCGATACTCTCGGGGGTGAAGTCTTCAGATCTCACCAAGCTCGGCTATCTGACGTTCGCTCTCGCCGCCGGGCTAGCTGCATCTAGGTTGTTGGTCCAGATATTGCGGTTCAGGGCGATCACGCTCGGCCTTGCGGGGAATCCCAGACCCAATCTTGGGGGGTTGGCGCTCACGAGGGTTGCCAGCGAGTTCGTTTCTCTATCGACACCTGCTACGAGCATGGGCGTCTTCATACGCATGGCCTGGTTGAAAGGGAAGGGGATAGAGGGAGGAAAGGCTCTCTCGATTGGCTACTTCGAGGTGCTCATCGAGACCTATGTCGGCTCGGGTCTTGCCATAATCGCCGGGGTCTACGCCCTGACGAGAGGAGCGGTCGCCATCGGGTCGACTATGATTCTGATCGCGGCGATCTTGATCACCGGGTACACCGTCGTTTTCATAATCCCTGCCTTGAAAGGCGTCAGGGTCCCTCACCTTATCTTCACGCTGTCAAGCTACCTGATAGGGGGGCCAAGAGCAAACGACCTCTACCTCCGCGCCGTCGTCGGCTCCCTGAACTTTTCGCTCTCTGCCCGCGCGATCGTAAGCAGGAGCGCTGCGCCTGTGGTGGTGAAAGCGGTCGCGTTGACCATCATCGAGGACTTCTTGGCAGGTGCTGCTCTCTGGGTCGTCTTGAACGCCTCGGGCCTGAAAATCGACCTGGTCTCCTCGACCCTGGCGGCCTATGGCGTGGTCGCCATCGCCCAGATCCCGGTGACGATAGGCGGTGCCGGGATCACCGAACTGACGATGAAGTCCTACCTCACGACCGTCTACGGATTCTCCGCGTGGGCGCCGATCGTGCTGTGGCGGATCGCCACATACCAGGTATTTCTGGCGATAACCGGCATCGTCTTCATGTTATTCATCCGCAAAGCCACCTCGGCTTCCAACAAGACCGCTGGGAAGGATGGTTCTGATGTAAGGGAGAGCATCGCTCCGGGATTGACCGCGGCCGAAGTTGAGAAGCAGATCTTGATGATCGGGACGAAATACGGTGTCGTGAAGAAGCTCAGGTTCGCAATCGCGGGTGCGGCGGGCTTTGGTGTCACGGAGCTCGTCCTGACGAGCGGCCTCATCTTCTTCTACGGAAAGCTGAGTCTCCCGCACGCGAGCTTCGCCTCGCCAGCCCTCCTCGGTTTGGATGTTCTTTCGCTCTTGATCGGCGTCTCGGTCTCCTTCTTCATCAACGAAAGAATCACGGTCCGCTTGCCGAAGACTGTGAAGGGAGAAGAGGCGAGCAGGCTCAAAAGACTCTTGAAGTTTCAGGCTGTGAGCGGCGGCGGGAATGTAGGCATCATAGTTGTCCAGCTCGTTCTCTTGGCAACCCTCGAAGTCTCGCCCCTCTTAGGTAGCGTAATCGGCGCGATAGTCACCTACCCAATTGTTTACTTCATCTCGATCAAGTATGTCTGGAAGCTGCACTGAAGTGGATGACGGGTTTCTCGTGTCCCCTCCTGCCGAACGATTATTCCCGCTGCGACCTACTCGTAACCTAGAGGTTCATGACCCAATCAGGGTTGTCAGAAAGAGTATTACGAAGACGATGATTTGTATCTTCCCCTCCATGGAACCTGCAACTCGCTTGGCGTCGAGGATGTGGCGACGAAGGCTACACCAAAATAGGGGCGAACCTCACATGCCCGTCAGATGTGGCTATTCCATTCAAATCCACTGCATTAGACGGGGCGAAGACAGAAATTGAAGGCTTGCACGATATCTCAGACGTAATATGACGTTACAAACTCCCGAGTCTTTCCGAAGAGAGTATTTCGAATGGTCTGAAGAGGAGTTCGCGCAGAGGTTTGTCGAGAAGGTCTCTACCGGCAGGCTCAGACAGAACGAGGCATATGTCGACCTGAAGCTAGAGAAAAAATCATCTGGGCAGAAGATCAGGGCGGCATACCAGGACGCGGTCAACCTTCCGCATCTCGTGAAGCTGCTCCCAGGGCTCGCTGCCAACCCTACGCCCGCGGACTATGTGCGATCAGTGAATAGCTTCCTGCGGGACAATAGAGGTGGCGACCTCTTCCATTGGTGGAGGAAGCTGAGAGAAGG
Source organism: Nitrososphaerota archaeon (assembly GCA_027886925.1). The sequence goes on along the minus strand of JAPCJN010000043.1, from coordinate 6,068 downwards.
CACCAAGACCCCGCTCTTCGGTTCAGCCGATATCATCAATGTTTGCAATCTCAAGTGCGTCCATTGTTACTGGTGGACCACGAGAGAGCAGACCGCCGGAGAGTTGACCCCGGAACAGTGGAGGACTGTGATCCAAAATTCCTACAAGAAGATGAAGATAGCAAACGTAACGGTCGTCGGCGGTGAGCCTATGTTGAGGAAGGACGTCGTCGAGGTCTTCTCGGAGGAGATGAAGAACAGGATGAGCGTGGTCACGAACGGCACGCACCCGTTGATGGCGATCAACGGGCTTTACTTCGTCTCCGTGGATGGGACTGAGGGGACTCACAACCGGATCCGTGGTCCAAACACCTATGCTAAGATGAAGGCGAACGTGAAGAACTTCGTCGCCTCGGGCGGGAGGGTCGACGCCAACATGACATTGAATACTTTGAACTACAAGACAGTGATTGACGTCCTTCGCGAGTGGGATGACATCGTGGGAAGGATAAGCATCCAGTTCCACACGCCGTTCATCGACCCCGACCCGTTATGGCTGCCCTTCGGAGAGGAGAGAGACCGCACCATAGACAGCATCATGGAATACAGCAGCAAGGAGAATAAGCACTTTGTGATAAACTCGAAGGAGCAGTTCGAGCTAATGCGTGGGAATTGGGGATACAAGTGCCCCAACTGGATGATCCTGCCTCTTGACTACAGAGGCAACATCAAGATGCCCTGTTGCATGGGAAGCGCGAACAAGGACGCATTGCAGCCGCAGTGCGACAAATGCGGACTTGCACCTTACTCTGGTGTTCTCGCCGGACTCTTTCCGATAGAGCGAGTGATAGGAAATAATTGAGCAAGATGAGCCCTGGGTCCCGCATGACAGATCCTATTACCTAATTCGTGATTTATTTTGATGCAGACTCGATAGTCCAATCCCTTTGATTCCATGTTGTGAAGATCTGCTCGCTGCGGAATATGATCGGCCTAATTTCGAACTGAATCCGATCAAACGCTAGAATTGAGTAGAATGTTGTTGGTGTTGAGCGGTATCAGATCTGTCTCGCCCCTGCGTAGATGCGTCTGGTGAGATGCCACCCACTTTGCAACACGGGCGGCACTGACCACATGATAACGACGCGTCATTACATACTGGTTGTCATAGTCGGCGCAGGAATCGCGGCGGCCGCGCCTGGTATGACGTCAAACGTCTCGTATATCGTGATCTCGCCTTCTCTCACTTCTACGATGGAGCCCTTCAGCGGCTTCAACGTGTCTGGGATATGAAAGTGGAGCTCGCCACCAAGCGGAAGCTGGGTCTCATACTTCGGCGCTCCGTTGGCGTCGATGGTGAAGAGTTGTTCTCCTTTGCAATATAACGTGCACAGCTGTAGCTGCCTGTTGCGTCCTGTGAGGACGATTGCAAACTCACTGGTGGGGTAAGGTCCGGTGACCGGCTCTCTGACAACTCCCAACGTGATGTCGAGGTACAGCTTCATGTCGGTGAGCACCATCACTTGGTCTCCCGTCTTGACCTGGGTGCTTTCCTTCTCGTTTGGATAGACGACGAAATGGCCTGCTCCCGTCACCCTCTCGACTCTTCCTTTGACGATCTTCGATTCCGAGGTAACGACCGTGCCGTCCTTCTGAACTACCTCCATTATGGGCTGTTCCATCTTCACAGCTTGCGCGGCCGTGGTCTGCCCCATCGCTACGAAATCGTCGATCTTCTTCAGCAGTTTCTTTTCTACCTCCACGTTCCACAGCATCTCTCCGACGTCAAGAGGGAGGAACAGTTCAGAGATCAGCAGGGTCTCCACGGTAGCGACTGCGATGTTCTGAACCCATTTGCCTATCCCGACTCTGACCGAGAAGTTATTGGGCTCTCCCTGAATGAGGATGTTGAGCGCCCTTTCAGCCGTTATCAGCTCTCTGAGAAAACCACCTTTCTGGGCCTGTATGAGCATCCCGCCTTGGCTAGGTCTCGGCATTTGGACTTTGAAGCCGTCGGCCTGAAGATAGCTGACTATGTCATCATTCAGCGCGTTAAGGTCAGTGTTTTTTTTCTGATATCTTACGGTCTTATCTGCTAACATCTTATCCCGCTTTTCATTGAATTCGCTGTATAAGAGAGTATTGTAGACTCTACCAGTGGAATTCAAAAACAGTCAATCGGATTCGGATTGCATCATTTCCATTGCAGTTCATGCAACGAAGTGTAACAACTCGCGAATAATTTGAAATTTGAAATGTTGTATAGTAACATGAAACACTGAAGGGATTTAGTGATTTGTAGCTCGGCAACTTTACTGGGTCTTGGTATTCTGTTTTTGGTAATTGCATCGATAGCTTACCTCGTAGGAGCACGAGGCATCGCAGGTCTTTCG
>JAPCJN010000043.1:1388-3686 GCA_027886925.1 Nitrososphaerota archaeon | reverse complement strand
TCGTAGTCTTTCTCATACTGTTCGTACTTTCGGTAGTATTCGGACTGGCCTTTAACATCTGATTGGGACAGTTCGGAGCGATTTTGATTCGCCGTTTTCGCACAGTCGATTCCCGAATCTCTACCGGGAAGAGCTGAATTGCTTCCTTATGATCAGGAAAGGACCAGAAAAAGCACACCTCCTATCACACCAGAGGTCACACCCATGATGTCCCACGCCTTCCATGCGGGCATCATCGTGCTGAGATATTTCAACTCCCCAATCATCAAGAAGAGAGAAGCAGTCCCTAGCAGCGAGATAACCAGCGACAGCAAGACGCTGGTGACTATGCCCATTATCAGAAGTCTCTTGAGACGTTTCTTGACGGCCGCCTCGGTCTCCTCGGCGTACTCTCTTAGAATGGCTTTATCTCATTCAGTATAGCGTCCGTGACCTTCCTTACAATTGCCAATTGAGTATTGCCTGATTGCCTGGAATCTAGCTCCTGCTCCGTCCAAATAGTAGCCCAATCGCGACCCCGAACGCCAATGCCATTCCGACAGCCATCAGAGGCTGCTCCTGGATGGTCGTCCTGCCCATCTCGACTGCGTCGTCAAGGCTCCCGTGGACGCTTTCGAGGTTCGCGCGCATGTCGTCAAACCTTTCGTCGAAGGACGCCTTCAGTTCGCCAAGGGATTTTTCAACCGCTTCAGGACCCTTCTCCGTGAGTTCGGCCCTTATCGCATCGATTCTTTTCTCAAAGTCCTTTTGCATCTCATGGATGGTCCTCTCGGCGTGCATCCTCGAAGTTTTCGCGTTCTTGGCCATGGTAACGTGGACTCATATCGGCGTTTGTTATAAAACCTCAACCCATAATCATATTCTCGAATGGATGAAAGATGCACGAATGCAATGAATTTCGGTATACAGCGCTATCTTCTGTATACCGCCGTAAGGTCAATCGTGATATTTGCAGCAGCGGCCCAGATTGGCAGATATTCGTTAACTTGGGAGGTAGAGAACTACGGACTTGCTATAGGAGTAGGGATTGCTAGTCTAGGAGCAACCTTCCTGTTCCTGTTGGATGGCGTCGTCCGTACCGGCCGTCTCATCACGACTTTGCGAGATACTCGTTCAAAATCATCCTCACCGTCTCGGGAATCGAGTCCAGCAGGCGTCGCTTGCGTTCGGCCTCTAGCTTCCTTTCCATTGGACGAGCAGGGCGAAGGTTCAGACTTCGCCAAATCCTCCCAACCGAAATCAAGCTCCCGAGCCAATTTCCCATCCAGTAGGAGAGTCCCCTTCCTCTCTTCCATTCCGGCAAACATCCTATAATTGGCGCGCTCGCAGCTGCTAGCAAGCGAACTCGCATGAGCTACGACGACCAACAGAACAAGACCGAGGTGAAGACCGGACAGGCGCACGTCCAGCGCCTCGTGACCGGGTTCGGGTGCGAGATCAGGGGCTGTGTCAAACAGGGAGAATGGTACATCACATTGGACGAGCTCTCGTTTCACTGGTGCGGGACCCACACAACCCAGCGCATGAACGACAACAAGTTCTGGGAGACCCAGAGCAAAAGAAAGTCAAGATAGGCAGCATCCGAAGGCCTTCAAAACACACGCACGCAATTCTCCTCATATTGCCAGGCGGACTCGATCAAAGTCTTGCATTTGTTGCCTTCAATCGGCAAGTCCAGCGCGAGCCTCGTAGGTGTCTTTCCCCAGCAGCGACGGCTCCGGCTTCAGGACCTTCGGCGGAAAAAAGTGAGTGCAAAGCTTGAGCCAACAAGTATGGCTCTAAGTGCGCCGATTATGTCAGCGGTCGCTATAATAGGGATGAGGGTTCCAGAAAACACATGAGCGCAGCTCGGATAGGGAGAATAGGACGTCGCCGGGCAGGAACCCACGTCTTGCGAACGAATCGCAATCCCTGCAAGGAGGAGCCCAATGCCAAAGATCGCTAAAGCGAAGGCAAGGCGGTTCATTTCGTTCGTCGGGGGAGTCAGTTTGATTAATAGCTTACTCCCAACAGACGTTATTCGGAGCGAGCTACGCTGCCGACAATTGCGATTGAAAGCTATGGTAGGAAGGATGGGAGGAGGGCTGCTGCCTTTGTCATTGCAGTGCAGGGAATCTGTCTGCGGGGTTTGAATTACCCTATGGCGCATATCAGCACGTCGGGAGGGATGTAGTAAGTGAGGAAGTGCCATGTCTCCTGCGAAATCAGCCACGTGTCGTATGTCCTGGAATAAGCGTATGAGTCTTGAGCGGAGACTGTCGCAGTAAAATTGCCAGTAGAGGCCTGTCCCCATAGACC
>JAPCJN010000043.1:0-1378 GCA_027886925.1 Nitrososphaerota archaeon | reverse complement strand
AGTTCACTATGAACGAGCCATCGGTCATGGTTGTTATGCTGGTCCGAGTTACGTTTCCCACGAACACCGCGTCAAATCCCTGATAGCCCAAAAGAGTCTTGGTATTGTCGAAGAAGATGCTCAGGAGCTTGGTAAGATCGCCGCTGCTGTTGCCTGAATTGGGGTATATTCCGCTCCAGCAAGTAAGCCCATTCCACGTGACGTTCGCGCTCGGCTGGTATTGAGCGACAATTGCAGACACATTCCTAGAGGTAAAGAGCGCCAGGTGTTGAACGAAGCTGTCTCTTACTATGTCGACTGCCTGTCGGGTTGATGTCACAGTCGAAGCAACACTAGTTGTTGTGGTTGCGATACAACCATGGCCCGTGTATGCTATCTTCACGACAATGTTGGAAGTCGCGTTCACGCTCAGGGTGCCGGAACTGGGCGTAAAGAACACGGAGGAGGGATGAACCTGATATTGGTAGCTTCCCGGGGGAAGAGAAAAGTAAATGTTTGAGATGTTCGTATTGTTTGTTGCAGAAAGCGGCCCTCCGTCATTAATAGGTAGCGCTGTGCCAGCTGGTTGAACCATTGTCGTATTGCCTATCGTTACAGCCCAAGGTTCTCCGAGGAAAGGACAGGCCCCTGCACCAACCTGCTGAAAGGTCACATTGTACTCTCCGGTCGAATTCGTTGAAGAGCTAGGAACTGTGGCGAAGGCCATAGCTGTCGCTTGGCTTCCATCCTGAAAGGTGGCAATGAACGTGAACTCATAGATAAGGCCCTGAAGAACCGGAACGAACCTGTTCGGAAGGGAGCCCTTGAACAAATAAGCGTAGCTGGTCATCGTGCTTACGGCTCCTGTGCTGGTGGCGACGCAAGAGGTGGCATTTTGCGGGACGGAACAAGTTGCGTAGTTCTTCGTGATGGTGGTGAAAGTGGCGTTGGAGTAACCGCTTCCTCCGATGTCGACAGAACAAGCTTGACCGGAGGAGGTTGTGCAAGTAACAGAGGTGGTGCTCGGTCTAATAGGAGTGGAGTCGTACGTGTTGTTCACAAAAACTACGAGGGTCAAAAGCGGCACCGCGGCATTGATTGTGACCAACCCTGAAGCGTAGGGCGAAGGGTAGATACAGTTGCTAGAGCAGAGGGAGAGCCCGCTGACCGAAATCGTGTTGTTCGGGTTCGTAAATATCGATGTAGTCTGCGTAGATGAATAGGGGATTGATCGCCCGTCACACTCCGCGCAGAGTTGACTGCTTGCTTCGCCGTAGTAGATGTAGGCAAAGACCGACAATAGAATAATCGCGAGGACGGTTAGAGCCGCAGCCAACCTTCTACCCATCGTCATCGAGAGGTCACGAAAATCTCTTTGCCGCCGCCGCCTTCCGTTCTC